>NZ_JAHKQC010000033.1:0-120838 GCF_018860845.1 Pseudoalteromonas sp. C2R02
ACTCCGACCCCTTTTTATTTCTTATGATAATGAACTGAAATATATAGTTTTTTTATTTTAAGTATGTCAGGTTAGGTGTTTTTCAAACTGAATTGAGGGTAATTAACTCCGACCCCTTTTTAAGGTTATGATTAATGCGCTGATAAATAATGTAATGAGGGCTATCCAATATGGAGTATTGCCATGCTTTGAATAAAAAGTAGTGCCAGATATCTTGTTAAATTGTGTTTTAAGCACATTAGTTTCGAATTGCTTTGATGACTCTTGTTTATGGCTTAAAGGGTCGTATACAGCTGTTATGCCATTGTTGGTAACACGTAATAGTGGCAAGCCTAATTCTTGTGAGCGCATACGTGCAATTTGCATATGCTGATGAGGGCCGTGAGAATCACCAAACCAAGCATCATTACTCACTGTTAATAATACATCTGTATTATCTTGTTGATTGGCTCTTAGGTAGTTTGAAAATACAATTTCAAAACAGTTTGCTGGCAATACATTTAAACCATTAGCTAATAAGTTTTTTTGAATTGGCTCACCTGGGGTAAAAGATGACATCGCTAAGTTAAATAATGGTGCGAGTGGCCTTAAAAAATCTTCAAATGGAACAAACTCACCGATAGGCAATAGTTTATGTTTGGTATAGCGGTTTTTATGTAAATATTCATACTGGCCAGCTGTGCTATCAGCTTCCTTTTTACCTACAACGATTAGGTTATTAAATACGGTTTTGGTATCTCTTTGATAATCAACAATGCCTGTGATCAAAGCTGCATTATTAAATATTGCTGCATTATCAAGATTAGATAAAAATCGGTAAGCATAAGTTTCTATTTCTGGAATGGCCGCCTCTGGCCAAACAACTAGATCTACATCCCAATTTTTGCGCGTAAGATCTTGATACTTTTGCATCGTAGGCCAAGCTTGATCTGGGTTCCATTTGAGGCTTTGTTGAATATTTCCTTGAACTAGCAGAACTTTTATATCTTCTTCTTGATGTTCGAGTTGGTTGATTAAAGGTGCTGTAAAATATAAACCAGATAAAACACAGCTTGTGGCAGCGAGTGCTTGCCAGTGCTTCTTGTCTATTAATAACAGTAAACTAAATGAAATGATTAAAACAATAATGCTTAAACCAAATTCACCAATAATAGGTGAGAGTGTATTGAGTGGGCTATCAGTTAAAATATATCCTAATGATAACCATGGGAAACCAGTGAGCATAGTTGCTCTGAGTGCTTCCATTATAATGAATAAAGGTAATAAGCAGCCAAACCATAAATAATCATTTTTTACGTTTGTTTGAATATTTTTAATGTTTCTTTGAAGAAGTTTTGCACTCAGCCCAAATGCCAAAGCAGGATAAATCGCTAAGTAAGCACATAAAATCAACATGAGTATTAATGAAACAATTAAAGGCAAACCACCAAAATCAGCTATGGCTACATGAACCCAACTGATCCCTGCACCAAACCAACCTAAACCAAATAAAAAGCCTTGTTTGGCTGAATCTTTAGCTGTTGAGGTTTCAGTTGGTTTTGCATTAAAAAGTAGGGTAGCGATACAAATAAAAGCCAATGGCCATAAATTATAAGGGGCATAACTTAATGTCATAAGCACACCTGATAAAAATGACAGTGTGCTTTTAACCATTTGCTTTTTATTGAAGGTGATCAAGAGGTCGCTTCAACTTCCAATTTTTTTGGTACCGTGATCTGTAACTGACCTATACGTCTATTATCAGAATTTGCTATTTTAAATTGGATACCATTAACATCAATGGTTTCGCCTTTTCCTGGCATATGGCCAAATGCGTGTAATACAATGCCGCCTATGGTATCGGCTTCATCGGTATTAAATTCAACACCAAAGTATTCATTAAACTCATCAAGAGGCGTTAAAGCTTGGACCAAATAAACATGTTTAGCTAGTTGCTTAATATCTTCTATTTCTTCTTCATCGTGCTCATCTTCGATTTCGCCAACGATAATTTCTAAAATATCTTCAATGGTAACTAAGCCAGAAACGCCGCCATATTCATCAACCACAATGGCCATATGATAGCGTTTTTGTCTAAATTCATCTAATAAGGTATCAAGTCTTTTGCTTTCTGGAACTACGATAGCAGGGCGTAAATGATCCGTTAAAGGCGGTAACTCGTCATGATCTTTTAATATTAAAGGCAATAAATCTTTTGCTAATAAAATGCCTTCAATATGGTCTTTATCTTCAGATATAACCGGGAAGCGTGAATGTGATGCTTCAACCATAAGCGGTAATAAATCAGCTAGTGGTTTTTCTACATCTAGAGTGATCATCTGTGAACGCGGTATCATGATGTCACGAACTTTAAGTTCAGAAACACCTAATACACCTTTGATCATTTTTTGAGTGTCAGAATCAATAAGTTCACGATGCTGGGCATCTTCTATTACTTCTACTAATTCTTTTTTACTTTGGGGTTCTCCTTGAAACATTTGGGCAATTGCCCCTAACCATGTTTTGCTTGAAGAACCCTGGTTACTCGGCGAGTTGTCGTCGCTCATACGCTTTTATTTAGCTCCGTAGTATTAAAATTAATCACTTTTTTATAGTGAAAGTGAATTAAACATCATCTCTATAAGGGTCGTCAATAGCTAGACCCGATAAGATTTGTTTTTCTAAGCTTTCCATTTCATTCGCTTCATCTTTATCTATATGGTCAAAACCTAATAAATGCAAGCATCCATGAACAACCATATGGGCAAAATGATTATGAAATGTTTTTTCTTGTTCAATTGATTCTTTTTTTACTATCTCTGGGCAAATGACTAAATCACCTATTAAAGGTAAATCTATGCCAGGAGGCGCTTCAAATTCAAATGATAAAACATTTGTTGGTTTGTCTTTTCCACGATACTCAGAATTTAATTGCTGGCTTTCTTGGGCGTCTGAAATACGTATTGTCATTTCAGCATCAGGCTTTAAGTTTTTAAGTGCTGTATTTGCCCAAAGCGAAAATTGCGCTTCACTTGGTAAATCATCAAATTCGCAAGCAATTTGTAAATCCAGATCAATCATTTTGAACTTCTTGTGTTTGTTTAATTAAATATTGCTCTTTTTTAGCTAAAGCACGTTTACGCTCAACTTCATCATGTGCTTCATAAGCCATAACGATACGGCCAACAACTGGATGACGTACAACATCTTTGGCTTCAAAAAAGTTAAAGCTTATTTCATCAACTTCAGATAGTACTTCAATTGAATGACGTAAACCTGAGCGCGCTCCGCGAGGTAAATCAACTTGCGTAATATCACCTGTAATAACTGCTTTAGAATTAAAACCAATACGTGTTAAGAACATTTTCATTTGTTCAACAGTGGTATTTTGGCTTTCATCTAAAATAATAAACGCATCATTTAAAGTACGACCGCGCATATAAGCAAGCGGTGCTATTTCTATGACCTTCTTTTCGATTAAACGTTCGACTTTTTCAAAGCCTAACATTTCAAAAAGCGCATCATATAATGGACGTAAATATGGGTCTATTTTTTGCGTTAAATCGCCAGGTAAAAAACCTAATTTTTCACCGGCTTCAACAGCCGGGCGCGTTAACAAAATACGACGAATTTCTTGGCGTTCTAATGCATCAACAGCAGCTGCAACAGCTAAATACGTTTTACCAGTACCTGCTGGACCAATACCAAAACAAATATCATGATTAACAATATTAGAAATATATAAGTTTTGATTTGGATTACGCGGTTTAATAACGCCTTTTCTTGTTTTTATATAGGCATCGCTAATGTAATCACTTTTAGCTTGGTCTTGCTCTAAACAGTTCGCTTCTTGTATGCATAAATGTATGAGTTCTGGTTCAATCTCTTTAACAATACCTTGGATTGGCGCAGTTTCAACATAAAGGTTCTTTAATAAATCTAAACCTGCTTGAACATTTTTATGTTTGCCTGTTATGCGAAAATGATTTTCGCGGTGGGCAATTTCAAGGCCTAAACGACGTTCTATTTGCTTTATATTGTCGTCAAAAGGGCCTAAAAGTGAGCTGAGTCTTTGATTGTCGGAAGGTTCTAAATATATTTCGGAAGTTTTTAATTTGTTGCTCAAAATGCAATCCTTTAAGAAAATGCCTGCATTTGCAGACATTTCTAAATTGAGTGGTTAATTATGGTGTAAAAGTAGCTACACCAATTTCATTAACTTCTTCTGTTGCGGGTGCTTTATTTAAAATATCAGCTGGCGCAACATCTTTACGTAAATCCATTTCAGCTTCTGTACGTAATAATTCACCACGTAAAGAATTTGGTAAAGCTTCTGTAATGCGCACATCTACAAATTGACCAATTGTAGAGTGTGGGCCTTCAAAGTTAACTACACGGTTGTTTTCAGTACGACCGCGTAATTCCATTGGATTCTTTTTAGAAGGGCCTTCAACCAAAATACGTTGTTCAGTATCAAACATTTTACGGCTGATATCTTGCGCCATTTGCGTAATACGGTTTTGTAATAAATATAAACGCTCTTTCTTTTCTTTTTCTGTTACGTCATCTGGTAAATCTGCAGCAGGTGTACCTGGGCGGGCACTGTAAATAAAGCTAAAGCTCATATCGTAACCAATATCGCTAATTAGTTTCATAGTTGCTTCAAAGTCAGCTTGTGTTTCACCAGGGAAACCAATAATGAAATCTGAAGACATACATAAATTAGGGCGAACTTTACGTAGTGCTCTAATTGTTGATTTATATTCAATAGCAGTATGGCTTCGCTTCATTAGTGCTAAAATTCTGTCTGACCCACTTTGAACTGGTAAATGTAAGTGATCAACTAATTCTGGTACATCTTTATATGCTTCAATAATATCTGGTGTAAACTCTACCGGATGCGAAGTGGTATAACGAATTCTGTCTATACCATCAATTGCAGCAACGTAACGTAAAAGGTCAGAGAAATAACAAATTTCACCATTGTGCGTATCACCACGGTAAGCATTTACATTTTGACCAAGTAGGTTAACTTCACGCACGCCTTGCTCAGCAAGTTGGGCAACTTCTAATAACACGTCATCTAATGGGCGGCTGACTTCTTCGCCACGCGTATAAGGTACAACACAGAAAGTACAGTATTTAGAACAGCCTTCCATGATAGAAACAAATGCACTAGGGCCTTCGGCGACAGGTTCTGGCAAACGGTCGAATTTTTCAACTTCAGGAAATGAAATATCAATAACAGAACCCGCGTTCGTTTGAACTTGTTTAATCATTTCAGGTAAGCGGTGCAATGTTTGTGGACCAAAAATCACATCAACAAATGGAGCGCGTTTACGAATGGTATCGCCTTCTTGAGAAGCAACACAGCCACCAACACCAATAACAAGATCAGGTTTGTCGTCTTTTAATAATTTCCAACGACCAAGCTGGTGAAATACTTTTTCTTGTGCTTTTTCACGAATAGAACAAGTATTAAGTAGAATTACATCGGCTTCAGTTGCTTCATCAGTCAATGAATAACCGTTTGTTGCATCTAATAATTCAGCCATTTTCTGAGAGTCATATTCATTCATCTGACAACCCCAGGTTTTGATATGTAGCTTCTTACCCATAGTGTTTCACTTGCCTCTTGCTTTGGTGATTATAGTTGCAATTTGTTGCAACTTTTAACGCCCTTATTGGTATGATTTTCAGATCAGGAATAAGAGCAGGGCGCGTATTTTATAATACCAATTCAATATTAGCTAGTTTCGTATTCTAAATATGAAGCGTATAATATAAGTAATTGCATTTTTAATTAAAAAGTTATGAAAAATCAGATTGTTATTGTTGGTGGTGGCATGGTGGGTGCTGCTACAGCTGTAAAACTTGCAAAGCAAGGGCATAAAATTACTTTAATTGAGCATCATGCAGTTTTATTGAATGCTGATAATAGTGATGAAATTCCAGATATTAGGGTGTCGGCATTAAATCGTTTTTCTGAAAAATTATTAGATGAATTAGGTGCAATGCCTACTTTACGTAAAGGCAGAACAGCACCATACTCTCGTTTATCTGTATGTGAATCTTTAGAGTCTAATTTAGAATTTAAAGCCAGTGACATAGGCGAAACCCACTTAGGTCATATTCTTGAAAATAATTTAATACAAGCATCACTTTGGCAACAATTTTCTGGGTTAGATATCAAAGTAATAGATGATGCAGGTAAATTAAAAAATATCATTCAGGGTAAAACAACTGAAGATAAAATAACCATAGCGTTTGAAAATATCACATTAGAAGCAGACTTAATTGTTGCTGCTGATGGGGGTCAGTCACAGTGTCGAAAATTAGCGGGTATCGGTTCTACAGGTTGGCAATACCAACAAAGCTGTATGGGACTGTTAATTAAATTAGATGCACCACAGCAAGATATTACTTGGCAGCAATTTCAACCAACAGGACCTGTCGCTTTTTTGCCTTTACAAGCGCCTTATGCAAGTTTAATTTGGTATAACCATGCACAAACCTTGGCCGAATTTAATAAATTAACTGAGCAGCAACTTAAAGATAAAGTGCTTGCAACCTTCCCTGAGTTACCAGGTGACTTTGAAATAGTAAAACAAGCGGTATTTCCATTAACGCGCTCTCATGCGAATAATTATTATAAAGGTCGCTTAGTATTGGTTGGGGACTCTGCTCATACAATTAACCCATTGGCAGGTCAGGGCGTTAATTTAGGTTTTAAAGATGTTTCCGCTTTGGCTGATGTACTTGATAATGTAGATGATGTCGGCTGTACTAAATTATTAGCTCAATATGAAAACAAGCGTAGAAATGCCAATTTATTAATGATGAGCGTAATGGATGGCTGTTATGGTGTTTTTTCTAATGATATTAAACCATTAAAAATGTTACGCCAATTAGGTTTAAAAGTCGCAAAAAATTCAGGTCCATTAAAAAATCAAATATTGAAATATGCCATAGGTGGCACTTAATATAAATTGCACAGATTATATTGATTAGCTAAACTCAAGCACTTATGTTTTTTAACGACCATTAAAATGGAACAAAAATGAAAAAGATTGAAGCCATAATTAAACCTTTTAAATTAGATGATGTACGTGAAGCACTATCTGAAATTGGTATTTCAGGTATGACGGTATGTGAAGTAAAAGGTTTTGGTCGTCAAAAAGGACATACAGAATTATATCGCGGCGCAGAATATATGGTCGACTTTTTACCAAAAGTTAAATTAGATATCGTATTAGCAGATGAAGATGTAGACCGTGCAATTGATATGATAATCAAAACTGCGCAAACCGGTAAAATAGGTGACGGTAAAATATTTGTCACAGAAATCGAACGTGTCGTAAGAATACGTACAGGCGAAGAAGACGAAGAAGCAATTTAATTTATTTGTATTTTATACAAATTATAAAAAAGCCTAATGTAATTACATTAGGCTTTTTTATGTGCTGAGATTTTTTGTAGGCGGATTTATTCGCGCAGGTGGTCTTACAATTTTTCGGAATTTTTAATACAACCACATATTATGTGGTTGTATTAAAATAACTTAATTATAACGGTTGAATTAAGCGTCTACTGAACGAAGTAATGCATTTATGCCCACTTTATCACGTGTTTGCTTATCTACTTTTTTAACTATGATTGCAGCGTATAGGCTGTGAGTTCCATCTTTTGATGGAATTGAACCTGGCACAACAACTGCGCCAGCTGGTACTCTGCCGTAATGTGTTTCACCTGTTTCACGGTCGTAAATACGTGTACTTTGGCTGATATAAACGCCCATTGAAATGACAGCACCTTGCTCTACTACAACACCTTCTACAATTTCAGAACGTGCGCCGATAAAACAGTCATCTTCGATGATAGTTGGATTCGCTTGTAATGGCTCTAATACGCCGCCTATACCAACACCGCCAGATAAATGTACGTTTTTACCTATTTGTGCACATGAACCAACTGTCGCCCATGTATCAACCATAGTACCTTCATCTACATATGCACCAATGTTTACATATGAAGGCATCAATACAACATTCTTACCAACAAAACTGCCTTTACGTGCTACTGCATTTGGTACTACACGCATACCTTCTTGTTTAAATTGCTCAGGCGTATAATCGGTGAATTTAAGCGGCACTTTATCCCAGTATTGATTTACACCATCGTTTAATGCTTGGTTGTCATTTATTCTAAAAGATAATAAAACCGCTTTTTTAAGCCATTGGTGAACGACCCATTCACCAGAAATCTTCTCTGCAACACGCGCTTTGCCAGAATCTAACTGTGAAAGGGCGTCTAATATAGCGTCTTTAATATCGCTTGCTACTGTATCTGGTGTAATGTTATCGCGGTTATCCCACGCACTTTCAATTATGCTTTTTAAATCTGACATTATCTGTCCTTTATTCAGTTTCTTTATTTAAATTTTCTGATAGTACTTGGCTTACTTTCGCTTGCATATCAGCATCTAATGCTTGGTAATGCTCATCTGAAACCACAAAAAAATCTTCGGCGCGTTCGCCTACGGTTGTGATCCTAGCTGCATGAATATGTAATTTTGTTTTTTGAAATACATTGGCTATTTTTGTCAATAAACCAGGTATATCGACACCTTGTATTTCTATTAATGTTCTATCTTTACGCCCATGAGGTCTAATGATAACTTGAGGTTTAATATTAAACCCTTTAAAACGCTTAGAGCGACTCTTTTTAATTCTAATCTTTTTATGGGGGTCACTGAGAGAATGTTCAATACCTCGTCTAATAGAGTTTAGTCTACTTGCTGATTCAATCGCTTTGCCATCTTGTTCTAAAATAACAAAGCTTTCGATGGCATAACCATCTTTAGTCATCATAACTTGTGCGTAATGAATATGGGTTTTTTTATTACTTAATGCACTGACTATGCGCGCAAATAAATTTATTTGATCTGGGCTGTATACAAATACTTGTGTACCGCCATGCATGGCTTTTTCTGATATTACAACCATAGGTTGCGATAAGTCTTTTGATTTAAGAAAGTTTTCGCCATGCCAAGCAATTTGCTGCGCACTAAAACGACTGAAATAATCTGGTTTAAATCGATTCCATAAAAAATCGATTTGTGCTTCATTATAATCAAGACTAATTAACTTTTGTCTTGTTTGCTGCTTTTTATCCCTTATTTGATCACGTAAATCCATCGGGTTTTCAAGTCCCAAACGTAATGCGCGTTGCGTTGATAAAAATAATTCACGTAAAAGGGTATTCTTCCAACTATTCCAAAGGTTATCGTTTGTTGCACGAATATCTGCAAGGGTTAAGCAATAGAGGTAGTTTAAGCGTTTTTCATTTTTGACGCGTTTTGCAAACTCACTGATCACATCAGGATCTGAAATATCTTTACGTTGTGCAGTGATCGACATTAATAAATGATTTTCAACTAGCCAAGCTATGAATTTACCTTCAAAGTCTGATAACTGATGTAGTTTAGCAAATTCAATGGTATCTAATGCACCAAGTTCGGAGTGATCGCCGCCTCTGCCTTTGGCAATATCATGAAATATACCTGCTAAATACAGCAGCTCTGGTTTTTCCATTCGGATCACAATTTCACGACATAAAGGGAATTCTTGTATACTTTCGCTTTGAAAGTAGCGATAAATATTTTGAATCACTTTATGAGTATGTTCATCAACTGTATAAGCGTGAAATAAATCAAATTGCATTTGACCAAAGATATTGCGCCATTGTGGTAAATAAGCGGCTAAAATACCGTGTTTATGCATTAAGGTAAATGCACGACCCATACCGTTGGGGTGACGGAGCAATCTTAAAAAAGCTGACCGACAGCCTTCATAATCTTGTAAATCACCTAATAGCCTACGACGAACTTGTCGTAAAGTTCTCAAGGTACTTGGATATATATGGGTGATTTCAGGATTATCGGCGACATGCTCAAATAGCTCAAATATTTTTTCTCGATTAAAAAATACTGATGCATCTTTAACTTTTATTTGATGATCTATGCGAATAAAATCATCATTCAGTTGTGTTATTTTATGGGAGTTTCTATCAGGTAAAATATTGTCATCAAAATATCTTAATAACATCTGATTTAACTCTCTAACACGACTCATTATCCTAAATAATCGCTTCATCATTCGCTCAACCGAAGCTTTACCATCGGTACCAAACCCTAACAATTCAGCTGCTAAAGGTTGATGGTCAAATAGCAATCTATTTTCTTGGCGACCAGCAGCTAAATGTAGGGCAAATCGTATATTCCATAAATTTAGTAAACACTCTAATAATTCTTGATGTTCTTCATGCGTTAAATAACCGTCAGTAATCAAATCTCTAAGTAAAGTCGATTTGAAGTGCTTTTTTGCGACCCAAATAATGGTTTGAATATCGCGAAGACCGCCAGGGTTTTCTTTTAGGTTAGGCTCTAGATTATAAGTTGTGCCATGGCATTTTTTATGTCGTAAGTCTTGTTCTTCCACTTTAGCTAAAAAGAAGGCTTCAGAGCTCCAAGTTTGGGTTTTAACCAGTGAATTTTGTAGTATTTTAAATTCATCATCATCGCCAATGACTAATCTGCTTTCTAATAAGCTAGTCGCAAAACACACATCCTTTGCTTTGTATTCAATCGTTTGCGCTAAGGTGCGAACACTATGGCCAATATCGAGGTTTAAATCCCACAACATAGTGACAAACTCACCGATTTTTTCACATTCTTGTTTTGTCGGTTCGTTATGCGCTAATAATAAAAAGTCGATATCTGAGTAAGGGTGCAGCTCTCCACGACCATAACCTCCAACAGCAATCAGGTTAAAGTTATTATTTTCATTAAGGTTAAAGTGTTGGAATAACTGAGATAATAACTGATCAATAAAATCAGCACGTGCATTTATTAGTTTTTCAACAGGTTGGAAAGCAAACTCACCTTTTAGCCAAGTATAAAAATTGGATATAGTGTCTTTATAATCTTCAAGTATTGTGCATTGTGCTAATTGTTTTAGTTGTTCTTTAGGTACAGCCATAAATTTTATATCCGTATCTCTTTAAAATGCAGGATCTACAACGATTTTTAAAGCATTGATTGTACACAATGGATTGGTCTTATCAAATTTAATCTAAGATTTAAGATTGAAATTAACTCAACAGTAAGGGGGATTTTAATGTGGAAGATTTATTGATAAAGGGTGAGAAAAAATGACTTAGAAACTAAGCCATTTTTACAAATTAGAAATTAATGCTCAATCACACGATCAATTTCATCATCATTTCTGAGTGTTAATATCTCAACACCATTGTCAGTCACTAGTAGGGTATGCTCCCACTGAGCAGATAAACTTCTGTCTTTAGTTACCACAGTCCAGTTATCTTTAAGTACTTTACATTGGCGTTTACCTGCATTAACCATAGGTTCAATGGTAAAACACATGCCTGCTTTTAATACTTCGCCAGTGCCTGATTTGCCATAATGCATCACTTGAGGCTCTTCATGGAAACCTGCGCCGATACCGTGACCACAATATTCTCGAACAATTGAATATTTAAAGCTTTCAGCATATTTTTGAATTGCTGCGCCAATATCACCTAAGCGCGCACCCGGTTTTACCATTTTAATTGCCAGATATAAGCTTTCTTGTGCAACTTCAGATAAGCGTTTACCTTGGATGTTAGGCGTACCGATATAAAACATTTTAGAAGTATCGCCGTGGTAACCATCTTTAATAACGGTAATATCAATATTAATGATGTCACCATCTTTTAATGGTTTATCATTTGGAATGCCATGACAAATTACGTGATTTACCGAAGTACATATCGACTTAGGAAAACCATGGTAGTTTAAAGGTGCAGGAATCGCTTCTTGCACATCAACGATATAGTTGTGGCATATTGTATCTAATTCTTGTGTAGTAACACCTTCTTTAACATGCGGTACTATCATTTCTAATACATCAGCAGCCAAACGGCCAGCAATACGCATTTTTTCTATTTCAGCAGGTGTTTTTATGACTGCGCTCATTTATGCTCCGAAGCAAATTATTGTTCAAAAATTGAATAACAAAATCAAGAAAGATTGGAATTATACATCAGTTCATGGTATAAAGCGCGCGTCCTTTTTACAATTAAAATCTAAAATTTAAGTTTTCACTCTGAAAACTACTATAAATTGGTTGGTTTTGTTGTATTTAAGAGACACTAAACCGATATATTTATAATTAATATATTAACTAAAATCACACACACGTCGACACATACACTTGGGTGCACGTTTATTTTTATTAAATAAAAGTGTTAGTGATATGGGATGTGTGGAGGCCTAACCCAAAATTAAATTAAGGAATTAAAAATGGCAAACGTTTCAATGCGCGATATGCTTCAAGCTGGTGTTCACTTTGGTCACCAAGCACGTTACTGGAATCCAAAAATGAAGCCTTTCATTTTCGGCGCTCGTAACAAAGTTCATATCATCAACTTAGAACAAACTGTACCTATGTTCAACGATGCACTTTCTTTCATCGGTAAGACTGCATCAAACAAAGGTAAAATCCTTTTTGTTGGTACTAAGCGCGCAGCAAGCGAAGCGGTTAAAGAAGCTGCACTTCGCTCTGACCAGTTCTACGTAAATCACCGTTGGTTAGGTGGTATGCTTACAAACTGGAAAACAGTTCGTCAGTCTATCAAGCGTTTAAAAGACCTTGAAACAATGAGCCAAGATGGTACTTTTGAAAAGCTTTCTAAGAAAGAAGTATTAATGCTTACTCGTCAAATGGAAAAGCTAGACAAGAGCCTTGGTGGTATCAAAGATATGGGCGGTTTACCGGACGCTATCTTTGTAATCGATGCTGATCACGAGCACATCGCTATTCGCGAAGCAAACAATCTAGGTATCCCAGTAGTATCTATCGTTGATACTAACTCTAACCCAGATGGCGTTGATTTCATCGTTCCTGGTAACGATGATGCAATCCGTGCTATCCAGTTATACACTGGTGCAATGGCTGACGCTGTTGTTGAAGGCCGTGAAAGCAACATTGCTGTTCAAGCTGAAAAAGACGACTTCGTAGAAGTTGAATAAGTATTAAGTAACTACTTTTTACTTCAATAGGGGCCGAATTTATAATGTAAATTATGATTGGCCCCTGTTTATTTAATTTTATTGTTTTAAGGAATTTTCTAATGGCTGTAACTGCTGCCCAAGTTAAAGAATTACGCGAGCGCACTGGCGCTGGCATGATGGATTGTAAAAAAGCGTTAACTGAAACTGCTGGTGACATCGAGTTAGCGATTGAAAACATGCGTAAAAGTGGCGCTGCTAAAGCTGCTAAAAAAGCAGGTAACATCGCTGCTGAAGGTACTATCCTTATCAAGAAAGGCGAAGGTTTCGCTGCACTTCTTGAAGTTAACTGTCAAACTGACTTCGTAGCTAAAGATGAAAGCTTCTTAGCTTTTGCTAACTCAGTATTAGACGTTGCTGCAGCTGGTAAAGTAACAATCGAAGCACTTCAAGCACAGTTTGAAGAAGCACGTGTTGCTCTAGTTGCTAAAATTGGTGAAAACATCAATGTTCGTCGTGTTCAATACATCGACGGTGCAACACTTTCTACTTACCGTCACGGTGAGCGTATTGGTGTTGTTGTTGCTGGTGAAGCTGACGAAGAAACACTTAAGCACGTTGCTATGCACGTTGCTGCATCAAACCCAGAGTTTGTTAACCCTGAAGATGTACCAGCTGACGTAGTTGAGAAAGAAAAAGCAGTTCAAATCGATATCGCTATGAACGAAGGCAAACCAGCTGAAATCGCTGAAAAAATGGTTGTAGGCCGTATGAAGAAATTTACTGGTGAGATCTCTCTTACTGGTCAAGCTTTCATCATGGAACCTAAGAAAACTGTTGGTGCTATTCTTAAAGAAAAAGGCGCAACTGTATCTAACTTCGTACGTTTAGAAGTTGGCGCTGGTATCGAAAAGAAAGAAGAAGATTTTGCTGCTGAAGTTGCTGCTCAAATAGCTGCTGCTAAAGCTTAAATCTCTTAATTTGTCTATGAGCAGGGCGTTTTTGCTTTGCTTCATCAGATAAAATTATTTAGAATAACCGCGTTGTCATTATATTAATGAACGCGGTTATTTTTTGCCCGTTTTTATCCCTATTTCTAGTCAGGTAACTTATGAATACAAATCGAAAACCAATTTTTAGACGAGTTTTATTAAAACTTAGTGGTGAAGCTTTAATGGGCGATGAAGGTTTTGGTATTGATCCAAAAGTTCTCGACCGTATGGCGCAAGAGATTAAAGAATTAGTAGAATTAGGAATAGAAGTTGGCTTAGTGATTGGTGGTGGTAACTTCCTTCGTGGTGGTACATTAGCTGAAACGGGTATGAACCGTGTAGTTGGCGATCATATGGGCATGTTAGCTACCGTAATGAATGGCCTAGCAATGCGTGATGCATTACACCGTGCATTTGTAAATGCGCGTTTAATGTCAGCAATTCCATTAAATGGTGTATGTGAAGCTTATAACTGGTCTGAAGCAATCAGTTTATTAAAAACAGGCCGCGTTGTAATTTTTGCAGCCGGTACCGGAAACCCATTCTTCACTACAGATTCAGCTGCATGTCTACGTGGCATTGAAATTGAAGCTGATACTGTGATTAAAGCGACTAAAGTAGATGGCGTATATAATGATGATCCAGCAAAAAACCCAGATGCTACGTTATTTAGTCACTTAAGCTATGATGAAATCATTGAAAAAGAACTAAAGGTAATGGATTTAGCGGCATTTACTTTGGCGCGAGATCATAAAATGCCAATCAGTGTATTTAACATGAATAAGCCTGGCGCATTAAAAAGTGTGATCATGGGTGAAGATGAAGGTACACTTATTTCATCTCAAAGTTCGGTTGATACCACAGAATAAATAAAGTCCAGAATAGATATTTTGGTTGTTAAAAAAAATATAGGAATAATACTGTGATTAATGAAATTAAAAATGATGCTAAAACACGTATGCAAAAAAGTGTTGATGCACTAGCAAATCAATTAGTTAAAATCCGTACAGGGCGTGCACATCCAAGCCTTTTAGACAGCATTATGGTTCCATACTATGGCGCTAATACGCCGCTTAAACAGCTTGCTAATATCGTTGCTGAAGATGCACGTACACTTGCAATCACTGTTTTTGATAAAGAATTAACTAAAGCTGTTGATAAAGCGATTATGACTTCAGATTTAGGCTTAAACCCTATGTCTGCAGGTACTGTAATTCGTGTACCATTACCGCCATTAACTGAAGAACGTCGTAAAGATTTCATTAAGATGGTACGTGGTGAAGTTGAAAGTGGCCGTGTTGCTATCAGAAATATTCGTCGTGATGCAAACAGTGATTTCAAAGCTTTATTAAAAGATAAAGAAATTTCTGAAGATGAGCAACATCAAGCTGAAGATGAAATCCAAAAGCTAACTAACTTATTCATTAAAGAAATGGATGAGCAATTAGCAGCCAAAGAAAAAGAATTAATGGAATTTTAATTCCTGCTCTGCAGTAAAATGTTAGAGATTAAACGCCGGCTAGGGTATACTAGTCGGCGTTTTTTTATGGAATATAAACAGTTAATGGTTCTAGAATGAGTGAAATAACACAACAAACTTTACCTAAGCATATAGCTATTATCATGGATGGAAATGGTCGATGGGCGCAAGCTCAGGGTAAACCGCGTGTTTTTGGCCATAAAAAAGGGGTAGATGCGGTTAGAAACGCAGTTACTTTTTGTCAGAAATTAGAAATTTCATCTCTTACTTTATTTGCTTTTAGTAGTGAAAATTGGCAACGACCGGAACAAGAGGTTAATACGCTAATGGAGCTATTTATGTTTGTGCTTACCAAGGAAGTTAAAAAACTCCATAAAAATAATGTGAAATTAAGAATTATGGGGGAGTTATCCCGTTTTTCTGACAAGCTTCAAAAGCGTGTAATCGAAGCTGAAGCACTTACAAAAAACAATACAGGTTTATGTCTTAATATTGCTGCTAATTACGGTGGTCGTTGGGATATTACTCAAGCAACACAGAAAGTTGCTACTTTAGTATCTGAAGGGAAAATCAAAAATGAAGATATTAATGAGGACCTGATTTCCCAACATATTATGATGGCAGATCAACCCGATTTAGATTTATTGATCAGAACGGGTGGCGATCTTCGTATTAGTAACTTTTTGCTTTGGCAAGCTGCCTATGCAGAATTATATTTTACTGATATTTTATGGCCTGACTTTAATGATGAAGCATTTGCGGATTCAATTGCGTGTTATGTGTCTCGAGAGCGACGTTTCGGTTGTACCGGCGAACAAATAAAACAATTACTCGCTTAAATTCTCATACACTTTTTTACGCAAAAATTTAAATTTATAAGGTAAAACAGTTTGCTCAAACATAGAATAATGACTTCTCTTGTATTAGCGCCAGCGGCTTTAGCGCTTGTATTTTATACACCATTGATGGTTTTTAGTTATATTGCTGCTTTGATAGTCTTAGTTGGCGCGTGGGAATGGTCTGGTTTTATGGGCCTTAAAAAAATAATACACAGATCCCTGTATGTTGTTTTGATTGGGGTCATCTTGTCTGCATTACATTTACATTGGCCTATTCAAACGTTATGGCAAGATAATAAACTATTATCTGATGCCAATTATTTATTTACAGTTTCTGTTGCTTGGTGGTTAGTCGCTACAGCTTTAGTTTGGCAATATCCTTCAATGTCAAAATCATGGAATAAAGGCATTTTGATGCGTGCAATCGCAGGTTTTTTAACGCTTATTCCTTTGTGGTTAGCGTTAAATGCATTGAGAAGCGCATCTTATAATGAGTCTACTTTACATGGCTCTATTTTAATTATGATTGTACTTGGCATCGTATGGAGTGCAGATGTTGGCGCTTATTTTTCTGGTAAAAACTTTGGCAAACATAAGTTAATGCCCAACGTAAGCCCAAATAAAACCATTGAAGGTTTAGCTGGCGGCGTTATTGCTAGCACGTTATTCATTTTGATTTTTTGTTATTTTGCTGACGTAGCAAAAGAAAAATGGTTTTTATATGCCTGTGTGACAGTCTTTATTGCAATTTTCTCTGCAGTGGGCGATTTATTAGAAAGCATGTTTAAACGTGAAGCGGGATTAAAAGATAGTGGTCGTTGCTTGCCTGGTCATGGTGGTATTTTAGACCGTATTGATAGCTTAACTGCAGCTGCACCTATATTCGTAGCCTTTTATGCATGGACAATCAGTTCATGATTTTGAATGCATCAGATGTAAACGAGACCCCTCAACAGGTTTGTATTTTAGGATCTACCGGTTCTATTGGTCTGAGTACATTAGACGTGATCCGTCAAAATACTCAATTCACTGTTTTTGCATTAACTGCAGGTCAAAATGATGCACAAATGCTAGCCCAGTGTATTGAGTTTAAACCTCAATTTGCAGTGATGCATGATGAACACAGTGCTGTGCGCTTAAAAGCAGCCTTGAGTAGCCACAACGCTAAAACACAAGTCTTATCAGGCACACAAGCTATGTGTGACTTGGTTAAAGCTGATGACGTAGATGTTGTAATGTCTGCCATTGTTGGTGCTGCAGGCTTATTACCTACTTTATCTGCGGTTGAAGCTGGAAAAAAAGTTCTATTAGCAAATAAAGAATCTTTAGTCATGTCAGGCCAATTATTTATTGATAAAGTTAAAAAGCACGGCGCAGCTTTATTACCAATTGATAGTGAACATAACGCTATATTTCAATGTTTACCTACGCAAATGCAGCAAGATGCAAATAATGGCAACTTATTAGAGCAAGGCATTAGTAAGATTTTACTCACCGGCTCAGGTGGCCCTTTCTTAAAACGCGATTTAAATACTTTAGCGCAAGTTACTGTTGATGAAGCGGTTGCACATCCTAATTGGAGTATGGGCAGAAAAATATCTGTTGATTCTGCCACTATGATGAATAAAGGTTTAGAGTTTATTGAGGCTAAATGGCTTTTTAATGCTCAAGTGGATGATATTGAAGTTGTAATTCATCCACAAAGTATTATTCATTCAATGGTGCAATACCGTGATGGCTCAGTATTGGCGCAAATGGGGAACCCTGATATGCGTACACCCATTGCACATGCACTTGCTTATCCAAATCGTATAGATTCCGGTGTAAAACCATTAGATTTCACTGCAATGTCTGATTTTACATTTACTGCACCTGACTTTTCTCGTTACCCTAATTTAAAATTGGCGATGGATGCCTGTCGTTTAGGGCAAGGTGCAACAACAGCAATTAACGCAGCGAATGAAGTGGCTGTAAATGCATTTTTATCAAATAAAGTAGGCTTTACTGATATCTATAAAATTAATGCAGAAGTGTTAAATAAAATGCCAAATGGGCAAACGATTACTTTAGATGATATTTTAAATGTAGATAAAGTGGCACGTGCTTATGCCTGTGAAATAATTAATAAGGCGCTAAATTAATGTTTGATTTTATTTGGAACTTAGCTTCATTTATCTTGGCATTAGGTATTTTAGTAACTGTACATGAGTATGGTCATTTTTGGGTTGCTCGAAAAGCAGGTGTTAAAGTACTAAGGTTCTCAATCGGTTTTGGCAAACCATTAATCACTTGGTATGACAAACTAGGCACTGAATATGTTATCGCAGCCATCCCTTTAGGTGGTTATGTGAAAATGCTTGATGAGCGTGTTGACGAAGTACCTGCGGATGAAAAGCACCTGTCATTTAATAGTAAGTCAGTGCAATCTCGAATTGCTATTGTAGCGGCTGGACCATTAGCTAACTTTGCATTTGCAATCGTGCTTTTATGGGCCATGTATATGCTAGGTGTGCAAACAGTTAAGCCAGTAATCGGTAGCATAGAAACAAGTAGTCGCGCCCAAATTGCAGGCATTAAAGCAGACCAAACGCTTATTTCAATTGGCAATGAAACAGTATTTGACTGGAGAGAAACCACTTTTGCATTGATGCAAAATATGGGGGAATCTAAAGTTAAAGTGGTGGTTCAAGATCCGATTGACGGCCAAGTTGTTAAAAACTTAAACCTTGAAGGTTGGACCTTAGGTAATGATGTTAAATCGCCATTACATTCAGTGGGTATTACACCATTTAGACCACAAATCACCACAGAGTTAGCGCATATAGCCGAAGATTCAGCCGCTAAAAAATATGGCTTACAAGTTGGCGATAAAATTTATTTAGTTGATGGCGAAAAAATCTCGAGTTGGGCTCAGTTAGTCGGTATTATCCAAGCTTCAGCAGATAAATCTTTGTTAATGACTATTAGCCGTGGTGATGAAAAATTAAATATAAATGTCGTACCTGATAATAAGCCAACTAAAGATGGATTTAGCCAAGGCTATTTAGGTGTGGTACCTTTAGCATCAAAGTGGCCAGATGGTTATATAACAACAAGAAAATATGGCCCAATTGATGGTTTTTTTCAAGGTGTTGATAAAACTTGGCAAATGATATCTTTAAGTTTTGAGATGATTGGAAATCTGTTAACAGGGCAGATTTCAGTTAATAATTTAAGTGGACCAATTGGCATAGCACAAGGCGCTGGTGCCAGTGTAAGCTATGGTTTAGTTGCTTTTTTGAGCTTCTTAGCATTAATTAGTGTTAATTTGGGTGTTTTTAACTTATTGCCCTTGCCAATTCTTGATGGCGGGCATTTAATGTATTACATAATTGAACTTATCAGAAAAAAACCAGTCTCTGAAAGGACACAAGAATTTGGTTTTAGAATTGGTGCATTAGTTTTATTATTGTTGACTGGCTTTGCGCTATTCAATGATTTTATGCGGTTGTAAAGGGTAAAAGATAATAAAATGGCTATAAAAAAATATTTGGCTGCAACAAGTTTAATAGGAGCAAGTTTTGCTTCATTAGGCCAAACCGCTTTTATCGTAGAAGATTTAAAAGTTGAAGGGCTGCAAAGGGTTGCGCTTGGTGCTGCATTAACACATATCCCTATCAATGTGGGTGATAACCTAGATGACTATACAATATCAAAAACGATAAAGTCATTATATGGTTCAGGTCACTTTGATAATATTAAAGCTTATAGAGATGGACAAACACTTATTTTTAAAGTGAAAGAGCGTCCTACAATTAGCTTTATCGAATTTGATGGTAATAAAGATATTAAAGATGAGCAGCTTAACGAGTCTCTTGAAGGTCAAGATATTCGTCAAGGTGAACCGCTAGATAAAACGGTTATTGATAATATCGAAAAAGGTTTAGTTGAGTTTTTCCATAGTATTGGTAAATACAATGCGACGGTTGATATCAGCGTTACTAACTTACCGCGTAACCGTGTTAAGTTAAAACTTAAATTTGATGAAGGTGATGCTGCATCGGTTCGTCAAATTAATTTAGTGGGTAATAACCTTTTTTCTGATGAAGAATTATTACAGCAAGTAGAGTCACAACAAGATTTATCTTGGTGGGACTTCATGGGCAGTGATAGATATCAAAAACAAACGATACAAGGCGATTTAGAAAAAGTACGTAGTTACTACTTAGATCGTGGTTATTTACAATTTAATATCGACTCTACTCAAGTATCAGTGAGCCCAGATAAAGAATCAGTTTATGTATCTGTTAACTTAACTGAAGGCGAAAAATTTAAAGTAAGTGGCTTTGACTTTATAGGCGACTTATTAGGCCGTGAAGAACTAATCCGTTCGGTTATCCCGCTTAAAGCCGGTGAGCTTTATAATGGCTCAGTAGTTACTTCATCTGAAGAGTTTATCAAAAGTTATTTAGCACGTTTTGGTTATGCAAATGCTGAAGTAAGAACAATTCCTGAAGTTGACGAAGAGAATAAAGAAGTAAAGTTAACGTTATCAGTTAATCCTGGTAAACGAGTTTACGTTCGTCGTATCAATGTTTCAGGTAATGCAAACACTGCCGACCAAGTTATCCGTCGTGAAATGACACAGCTTGAAGGTGGTTGGTTATCAAACCAATCATTAGAGCGTTCAAAAATTCAAATCCAACGCTTAATGTATATGGAAAGTGTTGAGTTTGATGTTGCACCAGTACCTGGTAAAGATGATCAAGTTGATGTTGACTTTTCAGTAAAAGAGCAATCAGCAGGTAGCTTTAATGCGGGTCTTGCATATGGTTCATACTATGGTCTGCAATTTAATATTGGCATTAGTGAATCAAACTTCTTAGGTTCAGGTAACCAAGTTGCGTTTAACATCAATACATCAACAGGTTCTGAAGCTGTTAGCTTATCCCATACAGACCCTTATTTTACGCCAGACGGTGTGAGTTTAGGTAACCGTATTTTCTACCGTAACTATGATGCAAGTAAATTTAGTCTTGTAGAATATAAGAGCACTTCATACGGTGTTGGTAGTAACTTGGGCTTTCCGATTAATGCGATTAATCGGATTAACTTTGGTGTGACCTTAAGTAAAGAAGAACTTTCTCAGTTATCTGAATACGAACAAACACGTATCATGCGTGAAACTTTCTTAGACCCAGAAGATCCAGATGCAGGTTTTGATTTTACAAAACTTGAATTAAGTGTGGGTTGGTCAAGAATGACGTTAAACCGTGGTTTATTCCCTACAGCGGGTTCTAAACAAACGTTAACGCTTAAAGGTACAACACCGGGATCTGATTTAACTTACTTTAAAGTTAATTATGATTCTAAGTTCTACTGGCCAATCAGTAATGATCACAAGTGGTCATTTATGACTCGTGCAGCATTTGGTTACGGTAATGGTTATGGCACAACCAATGGTTATGACCAAATCTTACCAGTTCAAGAGTTCTTTAGAATTACAGAATCAGAATTACGTGGTTTTGATAGAAATACTATCTTACCAAGAGCGGTTGTTCGTGGACCTAGCCCATTACTAGGTACACCATCTCCAGATGGTAACGTAAGTAATATTGGTGGCGATCCAGAGTTTGACCAAATTAGCATGGCTGGTCGTATTGGTGGTAATGCCAAAGCACTTGCTGGTTTAGAATTAATTGTACCAACACCATTTTTAGATGATGACAACACCAGCTCTGTAAGAACTAGCTTCTTTGTTGATGCTGCCAATGTTTGGGATACGGAGTTTGATGTAGACCGCTTCTCTAATTTATCACCAGATGAAAGGGCTAAACTTGACGATTACTCAGATCCTTCAAGGTTCCGTGTAGCAACAGGTATGTCAGTTCAATGGATATCTCCTATGGGGCCAATGGTTATTAGTTTCGCTTATCCACTTAAAAAAGAAGAAGACGACGATACTAAATCTATTAGCTTTAACATAAGTAATACTTTTTAACAGAATTTTTAAAGGAATTTATTGTGAACAAAATAATTAAATCAAGCATATTCGCAACTATGATGTTAAGCGCTTCATCAGCTGTTATGGCACATAATGTTGCAGTAATCGATATGCAGCAAATTTTCAGTCAGTTACCTCAAATGAGCACGATTGAGCAAACGCTACAAACTGAATTTGCAGAACGTCGTCAAGAAATTGAAAAGTTACAAGGCGATATTCGTTTTGAAGCTGAAAAATTTAAGCGTGAAAGCGCAACGATGAGCAAAGCGCAAAAAGATGCTTTGACTGAAAAGTTACAAAATATGCAAAAAGACTTTGCTGCTAAAGCACGTCCTTTAGAGCAAGAAATTAAATTACGTCAAAATCAAGAATTAGCTAAAGTTCAAGCGCTTGTTTTACAAGCAGTAGAGTCAGAAGCAAAAGCAAGCAAAATCGACGAAGTAAAAAATAAAGCTGCGTTAGTTTATTTTGATGCTAAAAAGATTAAAGACATTTCTTCTAAAATTATTGAAAGAGTAAGCAAACTTAAATAATGCAAGATTTCACACTAGCCTACTTGGCTGAATATTTAGGCGCAGAACTCGTTTGTGCTCATAATGAAAAAGACACTAAAGCTGTGGGTGAGTTAGTAATAACACGCATCGCAACTTTAGAGTCTGCTCAAAGTGGACAGATTAGTTTTTTAGCGAATAAAAAATACCGAAAACAACTTGATATAACTCAAGCAAGTGCAGTTATTTTAACTGATGCTGATACTCAGTACTTTGAAGGTACTAAGCTTGTGTTAGTAAATCCGTATTTAGCATATGCCAAACTTGCACAACTAATGGATACCACGCCACAGTCGGCTAATGGTGTGCATGCTTCAGCGGTGATACATCCAGATGCAGTTGTAAGCTCAAGTGCTTCAGTTGCCGCTAATGCAGTAATCGAAGCGGGTGCTATAATTGGCGATGACTGTCAAATTGGGCCAGGTTGTTTTATTGGTGAAAGAGCTAAAATTGGCGCTAATTGTAAAATTTGGGCTAATGCAACTATTTATCATGAAGTAGAGCTAGGTGATAACTGTATTATTCATTCAAATACGGTTTTAGGTTCTGATGGCTTTGGCTTTGCGAATGAGCAAGGCAAGTGGGTTAAAATCCCTCAGCTAGGTTCTGTCATTATAGGTTCCGATGTAGAAATTGGTTCAAGCACAACAGTTGATCGTGGTGCGTTAGGTAATACTGAAATACATTCTAATGTGATAATCGATAACCAATGTCAAATTGCACACAATGTTGTGATTGGACAAGGTACCGCTATGGCGGCATGTTCGGTTATTGCAGGGAGTACTAAGGTCGGCCAGTATTGTCAAATTGCAGGTTTATGTGGCATCAATGGTCATATTGAAATTTGTGATAGTGTGATACTAACAGGCATGGCTATGGTAACTTCGTCAATCACTGAACCAGGGGTTTACTCTTCGGGTATACCACATGGTAAAAATAGAGATTGGCGTAAACAAATGACGCATTTACGTCATATTGGTGATATGAATAAAAAAATTAAAGAGCTAGAAAAAATCACAGCTACTTTAGTTAAAGTTGAATAAAAGGAATCGTATTTTGGCTAATGAATTAAATGGCTTTGATATTCAAGAAATAATGGCTTTATTGCCACATCGTTACCCAATGTTATTGGTTGATAAAGTGGTAGATTATGAAGCTGGTAAATACTTACATGCAATCAAAAATGTAACTGCTAACGAGCCTATTTTTACTGGTCACTTCCCAGGTCAGCCTATTTTCCCAGGCGTGATGATTTTAGAAGCGATGGCTCAAGCAACTGGTTTATTAGGTTTTAAAACGACTGAAGGTCGTGCTGATAATGAACTATACTTATTTGCTGCAATTGATAATGCAAGATTTAAGCAACCAGTTTACCCTGGTGATACGATGCATTTGCATGTGGATTTTATAAAAGAACGTCGTAATTTATGGAAGTTTTATGGTGAAGCAAAAGTAGACGGCAAGGTTGTTTGTACTGCTGAATTAATGTGTGCTAGAAGAGAGTTATAAGCGTGATCCATTCCTCTGCGATTATTGAGCCTGGTGCTCAAATTGGTAAAAATGTAAAAGTAGGTCCTTGGAGCTACATAGGTAATGATGTTGTGATTGGTGATGATTGTATCATTGAGTCACATGTTGTTATTAAGGGCCCATCTGTAATTGGTTCTGGCAATCATATATTTCAATTTGCGTCAGTAGGTGAAGCCTGCCAAGACAAAAAATATGATAATGAACCAACAAAGCTAATTATTGGCGATAATAATATTATTCGTGAATGTGCAACGATTCATCGTGGTACAATACAAGATGAAGGTATAACAAAAATAGGTAGTAATAACTTATTTATGGCTTATACCCATGTAGCTCATGATTGTGTTATTGGTGATAATTGTATATTTGCTAATAATGCAAGTGCAGCGGGTCATGTGCATATTGGTGACTGGGTGATCCTAGCGGGTAATTCAGGTATACATCAGTTTTGTCATGTTGGTTCACATGCTTTTGTTGGCATGTATTCAGGCATCAATAAAGATGTACCACCATTTGTTACAACGATTGGCACACCAGCTAAAACTGTTTCAATTAATTCTGAAGGCATGAAACGCAGAGGTTTTGAGTCAGATGAAATCATGGCAACACGCCGTGCCTATAAAACAGTTTATAGAAAAGGCTTAATGGTTGATGAAGCGATTGAGCAAATGGCTGATGATATTGCAAAATACCCTGCTGTGAAAATGTTTGCTGACTTTATTAAAAATTCAGGCAGAGGCATTACACGATAGTATCTTTTTACTATCCACATAAAGCCCACTTCGTGGCAATTTTCTAGCTTGATGTTGTGAGGGCCATCCTCACAACAAGCCACGAAATGATTCATTTCAGACCATTATATAAGAACTCAAAACAGTGACAAAACCATTACGTATCGGCATTATTGCCGGAGAACATTCAGGCGATATTTTAGGCGCAGGTTTAATTAAAGCCATTAAAGCAATAAACCCCAATGTACAGTTCGAAGGTATTGCTGGTCCAAGAATGAAAGCCCTTGGATGCCATTCTCATTTTGCGATGGAAGAGTTAGCTGTAATGGGGATTTTTGAAGTCCTACCAAAACTAAAGCGCTTACTTAAAATAAAAAAAGAAATTGTTCAGCATTTTACTGATAATCCACCGGATGTATTTATTGGCATAGATGCACCTGACTTTAATTTAAGAGTTGAAAAACCTTTAAAAGAAGCGGGTATCAAAACAGTTCAGTATGTGAGTCCTTCAGTTTGGGCATGGCGTAAAAAACGTATATTTAAAATTGCAGATGCAACAAACTTAGTATTAGCTTTATTACCATTCGAAAAATCATTTTATGATGAACACCAAGTACCTTGCCAATTTGTAGGTCATACACTGGCTGATGAGTTGCCACTAGAAGTTGATCAAAGCAGAGCGAGAGACAAACTCGGTTTATCTCATACAGACAAAGTATTGGCTTTATTACCTGGTAGCCGAGGATCTGAAGTCAAAGTACTTAGCGAGCCGTACATTGAAGCTGTACAATTATTAAAGCAAAAAATACCAGAGCTAAAAGTTGTAGTGCCATTTGTAAATGATAAAAGAAAAGCCGAATTCTCTGAATTTGCTAATAATCTGGCGCCAGAGCTTGATTTTATTATGCTAGATGGACAATCTCGTGAAGCAATGCAATCTGCTGATGCCATATTATTAGCTTCCGGCACAGCGACTTTAGAGGCGATGTTCTTTAAAAAGCCTATGGTCGTAGGTTATAGACTCAAACCACTGACATATCATTTATTAAATACCTTTTTTACATTTGATATTAAGCATTTTTCATTACCTAATTTATTAGCTAATAAAGCGTTGGTTCCTGAATTATTTCAAAAAGATTTAACTGCACAGAACCTAGTTGAAAAATTAACGCCTTATTTAATGGAAGATCAGAGCGAGTTAAAAGAAACATTCATGACCATGCATAAAGCGTTACGACTAGATGCAAGTAATGAGGCAGCAAAAGCAGTGCTAAATTTAATTAATAACGGTGATCTCTAATGGAAATAATACGTCCTAATACACAATTAATTGCAGGCGTAGATGAAGTCGGTAGAGGACCTTTAGTAGGTGACGTTGTTACTGCCGCTGTTATTTTAGATCCCAATAAACCGATTGCAGGCTTAGCTGATTCAAAAAAACTAACTGATAAAAAGCGCCAAGCATTAGCGATTGAAATTAAAGAAAAAGCATTATGTTATTGCATTGAACGTGCAAATATTCAAGAGATTGATGAGCTTAATATCTTACATGCTACTATGCTAGCAATGAAACGCGCAGTTGAGGGTTTAGCGATACCAGCTGAATTTGTATTTATTGATGGTAATCGCTTGCCTGATATTAGTATTCCAGCACAAGCGATTGTTAAAGGTGATAGCTTAGTTGCAGAGATAAGTGCGGCATCTATTTTAGCTAAAGTGGCCCGTGATAATGAAATGATTGAGCTTGATAAAGAATTTCCACAATATGGCTTTGCAGGCCATAAAGGCTACCCAACGAAAGCGCACTTAGCTGCACTTGAAGAATACGGTATTACTGAGCATCATAGAAAAAGCTTTAAACCCGTTAAAAAAATAATAGAAATGCAGGCTAAATAGGATCATTATTCGATTATGACTCAACCCAATTTTGTTCATTTACGTGTCCATAGTGATTTTTCATTAGTTGATGGGTTAGGTAAAACAAAACCTATTGTAGCTAAAGCTGCTGAAATGAATATGCCGGCTTTGGCTATTACAGATCAAATGAACTTATGTGGTTTAGTTCGTTTTTATGGTGCAGCACATGGTGCTGGCATAAAACCCCTTGTAGGTGCTGATTTCTGGTTACAATCACCGGAATTTGATGATGAAGTTTGTAGAATAACCGTTTTAGCGAAAAATAATGTTGGTTATAAAAATTTAACGGTTCTGATTTCTGAGGCTTTTTTACGAGGTCATGTTCAAAATCGTGCCATGATCGACAGAGAATGGTTGGTTGAACATAAAGAAGGCTTAATTTTATTATCAGGGGCTAAAGATGGTGACTTAGGTAAAGCGCTACTTAAAAATCAAGTTGAGAGTATTGAGTCTATCACTGATTTTTATCAAACCCATTTCCCAGATCATTATTATATAGAGCTAGTTAGAACCTCAAGAGCACAAGAAGAAGAGTATTTACATAAAGCTGTTCATCATGCTAATCAAACAGGCTTGCCAGTTGTAGCGACAAATGAAGTTGTATTTATTGAACCATCAAAATTTGATGCTCATGAAGTGCGCGTTGCTATTCACGATGGTTTTACCATAGATGATAAACGTAGGCCAAAACGATTCTCCCAACAGCAATACTTCAAAACAGCTGAAGAAATGGCTGAACTATTTTCTGATATTCCAGAAGCACTCGAAAATACAGTAGAAATTGCAAAGCGCTGTAATGTAACAATTCAGTTAGGCACGTACTTTTTACCGGATTATCCAACGGGAAGTCTTTCAATTGAAGACTTTTTAGTTCGTGTATCAATAGATGGTTTAGAAGAACGTTTAGCGACGCTTTTTCCTGATGAAGAAGATAGAAAAGAAAAACGCGGTATATATGACGATAGACTAAAAGTTGAGCTTGATGTTGTAAATAAAATGGGATTCCCAGGTTACTTCCTGATCGTAATGGAGTTCATCCAGTGGAGTAAGGATAATAATATTCCTGTAGGTCCTGGTCGTGGTTCAGGTGCCGGTTCATTAGTGGCCTATGCACTAAAAATTACCGATCTAGACCCATTAGAGTTTGACTTACTTTTCGAGCGATTCCTGAACCCTGAACGTGTTTCTATGCCGGATTTTGATATCGATTTCTGTATGGATAGACGTGATGAAGTAATTGATCATGTTGCTGCGCTTTATGGTAGAGATGCTGTATCTCAGATCATCACCTTTGGTACTATGGCGGCAAAAGCGGTAATACGAGATGTAGGTCGCGTATTAGGTCACCCTTATGGTTTTGTTGACCGGATCTCAAAATTAGTACCAGGCGACCCTGGTATGACTTTAACAAAAGCATTTGAAGTAGAGCCAAGATTACCAGAAGCATACGATGGCGATGATGAAGTAAAAGAGCTTATCGACATGTGTCGTATTCTTGAAGGGTGTAACAGAAATGCCGGTAAACATGCCGGTGGTGTTGTTATATCGCCTACAACAATTACAGACTTTGCAGCACTGTATTGTGATGACGAAGGTAAGTTCCCAGTTACACAATTTGATAAAAATGATGTAGAAACAGCTGGTTTGGTAAAATTCGATTTCTTAGGCCTAAGAACACTGACAATTCTGCAGTGGGCCCTGGATATGACCAATGAAAGATTAGCTCGAGAAAATAAAGAGTTAGTTGATATTGCAACGATCCCATTGGATGATCAAAAAAGCATAGATTTATTACTAAGGGCTGAAACAACCGCGGTATTCCAATTGGAATCTCGTGGTATGAAAGACTTAGTACGTAGGCTTCAGCCAGATTGTTTTGAAGATATGATCGCCTTGGTAGCACTATTTAGGCCAGGACCATTGCAATCAGGCATGGTAGATAACTTCATTGAGCGTAAGCATGGCCGTGAAGCGGTTTCTTACCCTGATGAAACTTGGCAACATGAGTCATTACAGCCAATTCTTGAGCCTACTTACGGTATCATCTTATATCAAGAACAAGTAATGCAAATTGCACAGGTATTATCTGGATATTCTCTAGGTGGCGCCGATATGTTACGTCGTGCTATGGGTAAGAAAAAACCTGAAGAGATGGCAAAGCAGCGTGCAACGTTTGAAGAAGGCGCGGTTAATAATGGTGTAGATGGCGAACTGGCCATGAAGATATTCGATTTGGTAGAAAAGTTTGCCGGATACGGATTTAACAAATCTCACTCAGCTGCATATGCACTTGTTTCTTATCAAACACTTTGGATGAAAACCCATCATCCTGCAGAATTTATGGCCGCAGTAATGTCGGCCGATATGGATAATACAGATAAAATAGTCACACTGGTAGATGAGTGTGAAAATATGGACATGCCTTTATTACCACCTGATGTAAATTGTGGTTTATATAAATTCACTGTTAATTTACAAGGTCAAATTGTATATGGTTTAGGTGCCATAAAAGGCGTAGGTGAAGGCCCTGTAGATACAATTTTAGAAGCCAGATCCAGAATCGGTCAATTCAAAGATTTATTTGATTTTTGTGCTAATATCGACCAAAAACGACTGAATAAACGTGTTATTGAAAAATTAATCATGGCAGGTGCTTTAGATAGCTTAGGTCCTAAATTACCTAAATCTAAAGATAAAAGTGCAATACAAGGTGCACGTGCAACTTTAATTGCCAGTTTACCTGATGCAATAAAGTCTGCGACGCAACACAATAAAGCTCAGGCTTTAGGACAAGATGACTTATTTGGTTTATTAGCAACTGAACCTGAAGATGTTGCGCAAGCATTTGTACATGTCCCACGCTTTTCTGATAATGAATGGTTAGAAGGTGAAAAAGAAACTTTAGGCCTTTATTTAACAGGCCACCCAATTAATCAATATAGAAAAGAGTTAAAACACTATATTAGCGGTAGATTAGTTGATTTGCAGCCAACTGAACGTGATGTGATGACAACTACGGCTGGTTTAGTGATAAGCACTCGAGTTTTGATTAATAAAAAAGGAAAACGTTGGGGCTTAATCACATTAGATGATAAAAGTGCGCGTATGGATGTACGTTTTTTTCCCGAACAGTTTGAAACTTACGAAGAATTGTTACAAAATAACAATATCTTGGTGATATCTGGACAGGTCAGCTTTGATAACTTCTCCGGAGGCCTTACAATGACGGCTCGGGAAGTGTGCAAGATAGAACAGGTGCGTGAAAAGCGCATTAGAAATATAAAAATGAAAGTTAAAATGCAGGATATTGATGGTAAGTTCTTCGATAAATTGCAAAATGTACTTGAACCTTATAAATATGGCACCTGTCCTATCATTATAGAATATGAACGGCCGGATATAATTTCGGAGCTTTCATTAGGAACGCAATGGTGTGTGACGCCAAGTGACGACTTATTACATAGGTTAGGTCAATTGGCGGCGCAAGATATAGATTTAGAATTTAACTAGTTAGGTCTTTTAGAGCATGAGTCTCAATTATCTGGATTTCGAACTTCCAATTGCAGAATTGGAAGCAAAAATTGAAGAATTACGTAGTATTGGTAACGTTGGTGAGTTAGATCTAAGTCTTGAAGACGAAGTAGGTCGCTTAAAAGACAAAAGTACAGAGCTAACTCAAAAAATATTTTCTGAGTTAGGCGCGTGGCAAGTGCAGCAATTAGCACGTCACCCGTTACGTCCTTATACACGTGATTATATTAATCATATATTTACTGAGTTTGATGAATTGTGTGGTGATCGTGCTTTTGCAAATGATCCTGCAATTATCGGTGGTATTGCACGTTTAGATGGCGAACCAGTTATGGTTATTGGTCATCAAAAAGGTCGTGATACAGCTGAAAAAATTAAACGCAACTTTGGTATGCCAAAGCCTGAAGGTTACCGTAAAGCATTACGCTTAATGGAAATGGCTGAACGTTTTAATATGCCAATTATCACTTTTATTGATACGCCAGGTGCATACCCAGGTGTTGGCGCTGAAGAGCGCGGTCAAAGTGAAGCAATTGCGAAAAACCTTAAAGTAATGGCTGGCCTTAAAGTGCCAACTATTTGTACTGTTATTGGTGAAGGTGGTTCTGGTGGTGCATTAGCAATTGGTGTGGGTGATCGTGTAAACATGCTGCAATATAGCACTTACTCGGTAATTTCTCCTGAAGGTTGTGCGTCAATTCTTTGGAAAAGCGCTGAAAAAGCATCTTTAGCTGCAGAAGCTATGGGTGTAACGGCAGATCGTGTTAAAGAATTAGACCTAATCAACAATATTATTGATGAACCTATGGGTGGCGCACATCGCAACCATGAAGGCATGGCTAAAAACTTAAAGGCACAATTAAAACGTGATTTATCTGATCTTAAAGCGCTTTCTACTGATGAAATGCTTGAGCAAAGATATGATCGTTTAATGTCATTCGGTTATTGCTAATGAATAGACTGCTTAGGGCAGTCTTTTTATGAAAGCTTCTAAAATATATAAAATATTCAGCAATGTTGTTTTTAAAAAGCTGAAAACTATAAAGCCACATTCAAACTCTTTGACTGTGGCTTTGTCTGGTGGAGTAGACTCAGTTGTTTTGCTTCATTTAGCCAATACCTTTCAAAAAGACAATCCCGATATATCCGTAAGTGCGATTCATGTTGATCATGGCCTAAGTAATAATGCTAAAGATTGGCAGCTATTTTGCGCTCAAGTGTGTGAAAAACTAAATATACCACTGAAAATTGCCCAAGTTGAAGTTAAAAAAAAGACCAGGCAAAGTTTAGAAGCCGTTGCCAGAGAACAAAGATATCTCGCTTTATTTGAGCTATCAGACGCCAGCAGTGTTATTTTATTAGGACAACATCAAGACGATCAGGTTGAGACTTTTTTATTGCAATTAAAAAGAGGTTCGGGTTTAGCGGGTTTAAGTGCCATGGCAAGCTTAAGCACACAACAAGGGCGTTATTTATTAAGACCATTATTGAATATTTCCCGAGCCCAGATAGAAAGCTTTGCAACCGATTTTGCTATTAAACATATTAATGATGAATCAAATGATGATAAAAGCTTTGACCGTAATTACTTACGTCATGATATTGTGCCTCAATTAAATGAGCGATTTAGAGGTTTTAATTCGTGTGTATCGCGCAGTGTCGAGTTATTACAGCAGCAGCAAAGTTTAATAGATGAAATATCACAATCAGATTTAGAACAAGCTTATTACGCATCTCAAGCAAAAGGTGATAATGCATTACCTGTATGCTTTTTATCTTCGCTGTCTTTTGCAAGGCAAGCAAATTTAGTGAGGTTTTGGCTTGGTAAACATAATTTATTAATGCCATCAAAAGTCATTTTAGAGCAAATTTTAAATCAAGCCGTCAATGCTAAAATTGATGCCAAAATTAATATCGTACTAGGTAATCACTCAATACAAAGGTTTCGTAATGAGCTTTATATTGTTGCTGAATGTGAACCCACTTTAGATGTGTACGACTGTGATTCAGATACCATTTTACTAGGTAATGGTAATTCATTGGCTAAATACCAAGGGAAAGGCATTAGAGATATTAAACCTGATGAAAAATTGAGTGTGCGTTTTTCTAACTTGAAAGTACGAATTAAACCGAGCAATAAACCGGGTAGCAATACCGTTAAGCATTGGTTAAAAGATGCAAAAGTACCGCCTTGGCAGCGTGCTGTTGTGCCGCAGATTTATTATAATGATGTGTTAGTACAAGTCGTTGGCTATTTTATTAATGATGACTATGCACAAGAACAAGGTGTATTCTGGCAATTAAAAGAAGATATTTTAAATGAGAACAAGTGATCAAGTCGGAAAGTCAATCATTTCAAAAGCTTATATAGGATTAATAATATCGTTAATTATTATTTGTATTTTATGTTTTTCAAGTGAAGTATTTTTATTTGCCATTATAAATGGTGTGATTGCAGGCAAACTGACATCTCTATTTTTATTATTTTATTGGCGAGGTAAGGGTGGCAGCTTTTTTGTCATGGCTTTGTTGAGCCCACTAGTTGCTATAATAATGACAAGTCTGCCTAATTTTATTTCTTTATTTCAATTAGTCAGCGCTTATTTTATCGGTGCTTCAGCATTGTTAATGCTTTATGGTTTAACTGAGAAAAAATAAAATCTTATATGAAATAAAGGACAAGCTCCTTTATTTCATAATTTCAAAGCAATCTCGACCATTATTTTTAGCCTTATATAACGCTTTATCAGCACGTTCAAACACAGACACTTGGTCATCACTGACCTTAGCTAAAGTGAAACCTATGCTAGTTGTTACTTGATGTTTTGCTAAAAGCGCATCTTGATGAACTAGTATCTGCATTCTATTTGCAATAATATTGCACGCATTTTCTTGGTTATCATCGACTAAAATAGCAAATTCATCACCTCCAAATCGAAATACGGTATCAATGCCACGAATACTTTGAAGTAACAGCTTTGAAAATTGTACTAAAACGCGATCGCCAAATAAATGCCCATGGGTATCATTTACTTGTTTGAAGTTATCTAAATCTAATAGCATTAAACCAAAATGTCTATGATGTCGGCGACAGCGGTCTAATTTTTTACTTAAGTAGTCATTAAAATGACTGCGATTGCTTAAGCCTGTTAATATGTCTTTTGTTGCTAACTTTTTAACACGGTAAAACATAAGCGCATTTCTAAGAGGGTAAACAAGTACACAATGCAGCCTATGGAGTTTCTCTTTAAGGAAAATACTAATCGGCTTTTTAGTAAAATAAACTAATTGCCCCAATCTCTCATTTTCAATTTCTAAATCAAAAGAAACAGTTTGGCCTAAATTTTTACTCCCTGTCATTTCGACAACGCCATCAATACTATGAAACTGTAGGCCCGCTATCTGTAATAACTTTGCCGCTTCGAATGAAAAAATATTGATAAGTTTATCCAGCTCTAAGGTTTTTTGAAGTTGAGCGACTAAACTATGAACATTCTCATCATTTGTAGAGCGGTAAGAATTAGCCGTAGGAGGCAAATACTGTCCTCTAGTTGAAGAAGCGTGTGTTAAAACATGTACATTTTCCACTTGTATTCTCCGTTAATGGAATTGCGATAAGGGTTTAATTAATACAAAATTATGAAGCAGGTATTGTGCCAAAAATCACAATAATTAAATATTTTGATAGAAATAATATGATAACTAGAATTAAAACAATTACTTGCTATATTTGATAAATAAAACCGATATTTAGATTAATAAAAATATAAGGGATTTAATAATTGCAGAGTGTTTTTACTGAAATTTTTAGTTTATTAGTTATTGCGGCATTGCTCGTATGGGTATTCAAACGAATTAATTTACCACCTATCTTAGCCTATCTAGCGACGGGTATTTTTGCAGGCCCCCATGCTTTGGGTTGGATCACAGATTATCAAGAAATTCATTTAGTTGCAGAGTTTGGTATCGTATTTTTATTGTTTTCGTTAGGCTTAGAGTTTTCAATCCCTAAGCTTGTTGCTATGCGGCATATTGTATTTGGCTTAGGCTCGGCACAAGTCGGGATCTCTACTTTTTTAATTATGTTAGTTGCGATAATTTTTGGCACTAATTGGCTCAGTGCATTCAGTATCGCCAGTTTATTGGCACTTTCATCAACAGCGATAGTTGTTAAGCAATTAAGTGAGTCTGGCGAATTACATACTCGCAGAGGGCAATTAGCAATTGGCATATTGTTATTTCAAGATATCGCTGTAGTGCCTTTATTAATCGCATTACCTTTATTAGCAGGTGAAGGAGAGCAATTATTAGTTGTTGCACTTTTAATTGCGCTTGCTAAAGGCGCATTAGTGTGTGGACTGTTGTGGGCAATTGGTAAATGGATTTTACCGCGGGTATTTAATGCGGTTGCTCAAGTGAGAACTGATGAGTTATTTGTTTTAACGACTTTATTAGTGACATTATTTGCCAGCGCATTGACACACTTCTTTGGCTTATCTATGGCATTAGGTGCATTTTTAGCCGGCATTATGCTTGGAGAAAGTCAATATCGGCATCAGTTAGAAGCGGATATCAGACCGTTTCGTGATATTTTAATGGGATTATTTTTTGTAACTGTAGGTATGCAACTTGATATGGCATTCGTATTTATGAATGCTAATTGGGTGATTTTAGGTTTAGTAGGGCTCATTTTAATTAAGTGTTTAGTGATTAAAGTGCTTGCTCGCATGATGGGCGAAAGTCAAAAGGATGCGTGGTCGACTGGGCTAATGTTATGCCAAATGGGTGAGTTTGGTTTTGTTTTAATTGCACTGGCTTTACAGAATCAAATAATAGCCTCGTCATATGCGTCTTTATTAATTGCTGTAGGTGTATTATCAATGGCAATTACCCCTAATTTAATTGATAACAATCAAAAAATAGCTAAGGTTTTGTCGAGTAAAGAAAAGGACAAAAATAAACATGATGAAAAGCCGACCTTTAAATCTGAATTAGAACAGCATGTTGTAATTTGTGGTTTTGGTCGAGTAGGGCAAACAGTTGCGCGTTTTTTAAAAACAGAAGCAATCCCCTATATTGCATTAGATTTAGATCCTGTTCGTATAAGGGAAGCGCAAGCAGCCGGAGAAAACGTACATTTTGGTCATGTTAAACATAAAGAAGTGTTAAATGCCGCAGGGGTAAAAAATAGCCGGTTAGTTATCATCACCTTTGCTGATTATGATAAGTCGACTGCAATTGTAAGTGTACTAAAAAGTATAAGTGAGACTGTTAAAATATTAGTAAGGATGAAAGATGATAGTCGTTTAGCCGAATTAAAAGATGCCGGTGTTACTGAGGTAGTACCTGAGTCTTTAGAGGGCAGCTTAATGCTGGTTTCTCATGTATTGTTTATGTCAGGAGTTCCCGTTAAACGTATTCTACGTAGGGTGCAACAAGAGCGTAAAAATAGGTACGGCATACTACATGGCTATTTTCCAGGAGAAAATTCAGATTTACCACCTAGCTCAATAGAAAGGTTAGAACATTTACATGCAGTCGCACTCTCAGATGATGCTTTTGCTATTAATAAAAGTCTAGAAGAGTTAGCGCTAGATAAAAAACGCGTTGATATAATGGGTTTACGCCGAGAAGGTAAAGAAATTTCAAAGCCAGCACTTGATATGGTTTTACAAAGCCAAGATATTTTAGTGATAAGGGGCAAACCAAGAAAAGTAGAAAGAGTCGAAAGATATTTACTTGAAGGGGATTAACATTGCTAGCCTAATCACACTTTATATCTAAAAACTCTAAAATTTCATCAATTTGATTTAATCCATCTTCATATCCGATCTCAATTAAATGTCGAGTATAAGATTTTTCAAATAATAAATAACTGGTTAAGCTTGATTCAGAATGCGCTTTCACCCCAATTAATCTCAAAATCATTTTGATAGCAAAAGGCATTCTATCGTAATGTTCACACGCAATTGCATTAAAGTTTTTAGAGGGATTAATTACAAAAGTTTCTACTCGCTTTAGTTCTTGATGTTTATCTCTTGCGGGCAATAATGAAACAGTACGATTAACGCGTTCAAGTCTTTCGATATCTGAATGTAAAGTATCAGAAAATATCGTATCTAATAAGTGACCTGCAATACTAGAAATACCCGGGTAGTGGGGTTGAAATCCTAAGTATTTATTATCTGTAGGTTGATCGACACCTATGATAAATATTTTATTGGCACCCAAATGAATGGGTGGACTTAATGGTGAAAGTTGATGAATAGAGCCATCACCAAAGTAAGCTTGATTTATTTTAATACTTGGAAAAACCATCGGAATAGCACTTGATGCCATTAAGTGTTCAATATTAATTTGAGATTGCTCTCCACAACGTTTAGCTCTTTTCCACGGTACTGTATCTTTAGCTTGGTAAAAGGCTACAGATTCACCACTGGTATAACTTGAGGCCGTGACAGAAAGCGCTCTTAAATAACCATTAGCAATATTTTTATCTATTCTTTTTAGCTCCATTACACTTTTTAAATATGCTCTTAAAGGTTGGTTATCAAGCAGACTTGCTGGTGAATGATTTAAATGATCAGACTGAAAACTACCTAGGATATTTGAAAATAAATGGCCAAAAACATGGCGTAAGTCACTATGATAAACTTGATTTGTGCTAAAGTTTTTCCATACCCACTCTAGTTTTTTTACGCCTAGGTGAAAACAAGAAGCATAACTTGCAACAGCCGTTGCATTGATTGCACCTGCTGATGTTCCGTTTATAATACCAAAAGGGGATGGGCAGTTACGTGGTAACTTTGTTGCTATAGCTTTGAGCACGCCAACTTGATAAGCTGCTCGTGCGCCACCTCCGGTCAATAACAAGGCCGTTTTATTTGCTGGCACAATATTATGCTTAGTTGCTTTTTTTATCATATAGGCATAATCAGCTTTTGTTAGGGGATTTTCTTTAATTTAGAAGATATTGAATTAAAAAGAAATTGTTTATTTGTATATGAGTGAAATATGACAGAAAAAAATGTAGAACAAGGCTCTAACGTAACCAAAAAACGAATTTACATGTTTGCATTATTAATCATGTTAATCGTAATTATTGGTGCGAGCTTTAAATTATTTACATCGTTAAATTCAAAAGACGTTACAGAACCTGTAGCCGTTGCGCTGCCAGCTGCGGAAGTTGAAGAAAGAAAAATAGTTGAACATGTAGAAGAGCAGCAGCAAGAGCAAAGTAATCAAGGTTTGACTGAACAAATTGAGCCTGAATTAACACAAACACCAGACTTGCATTTAGTTGAAGTTGAACCTGTAAAAACATTGCCGCAATTAAATGATAGTGACTTGAGTGTTAAAACTCAGTTATCTCAATACTTTGCTAAACAAACTCTAAAACTGGTTGTACAAGATGACATGATCAGACGTTTTGTAGTTTATGTTGATAATATTGGTAAAGGTAAAATTGCTAAAAAACACAGCCCTATTATTGAGCCACAAGCGAGTTTTACTGTTGTAGAAGGTGATATTTTAACTATCGCGCCACAAAGTTATGACCGTTATACGCCTTTTGTTGAGCTATTTACCAGTATGACACCACAACAAGCAGTGAACTTTTATAGAGAATATAAACCATTATTTGATGAAGCATATGAAGAGATAGGTTATCAAGAACGAGATTTTGACGATGCGGTTTTTGATGCGATAGATATGGTATTAACAACACCGATAGTAACAGGTAATGTACCATTATTAAGTGAAAGCGTAGTATATAAATATGCTTATTCAGAGTGGGAGCAACTTCCTGAGGCGCAAAAGCAATTATTAAGAATGGGCGCTAAAAATGTTAAAAAAGTAAAAAGTGCTTTAAAAGGCATTAAAACGTTTTTAGAAACTTCAGAATAATAATTCTCCAATAGTTCAAATTCAGCTGAGTTTTATACTCAGCTGACTCATTTTTGTATGTTTACCATGCAAACAAACATATTTTTAAAGTTTTAACTTGATATACCCGCTATAAATAGTGATAATCACTCCGCGTCTAACAAGACCCTCTATGGTAGTCTTATTGGTCCTCTCGCAACAATAGTTCGTGAACCTGGTCAGGCCCGGAAGGGAGCAGCCACAGCGGATGATTTGTGTGCCGGGATGTGGCTGGTAAGACTGCCACCCAATATTCCCCTTCTATGTAGTTTTCACCATGATTTTTCACAAAACATAAATGTAATTTCATTTTTTACTTTGTTTTAAATGCTTTTTTCCTACATTGCTAGCATTAACCCCATAACACTTTGGGCTGTCTTGAACGTTCTAAATAAGTAGAATAGTCTTCATTTTGACAGGCTACTATGCCGCCATAGCTGACATCAACTCTAAGTAGTTTACAATGAATTTTGAGAATTTAAGTTTTATCTAAATTTTTATTTAGTCGTGTTTGTGGGTTAATAATTTGAAATTTAAATTTTTTAATGAAACTCAATAGTGGCGACTTTTTAATGTTGGTACGTGGTGAATATTGACGAAAGTTGCAAGTACTTTGTTCTCTGCCAGATAGCCACTTTCTAAATTTAAGGAGAGTAACTACAAATACTATCATTTATGATCTTTATCAGGTAAATTTCTTAAAACAATCGATTAATAATTAATATATGTTCTTTTTCCTACTAATTTCATTTCAAAGTGCATTATAAATAATGGTTCTGTGGCTGAAGGATGATTTAGCGTCCAGAAAAATAATGGTCCAGCGGGCGGTACTCTTTTCCAGTGTTACCTTATTCGTTTTATTTGTATTTCAACCTTTTGGTACCAATAACCATACAATTCCCTTCAAGTTTCTTCGACTCTCGGGTTATGCATTGGTAACATTTTGCGCTCTGTTGTTATCTGGGGCATTAGAGATAGGCTCAACTCGTCTAAAAATCAACAATCGATTCCGCTTGATGATTATTCCTTGTATTTATATCGGCATAACTTCGGTGTTTAATCATAGCTATTTTGTCGTTGCTATCTATGGGGGGTGGTATTGGGAAAATCAATTGTTATTTTTTTTCTATACTTTGGCTATAGGTTTGTTTCCGATCATTTTTATTTTTCTTGTTAATCTTCATGCAAAAAATACGACTTTGCGACCACAAGTCACTGAAGCTGAAAACACAACAAATATTAAAAATGAAACTTTAGCTAATAGTGAACTCGTATCACCTCAATTATTAACCTTAACGGGAGATAATAAAGGCGATAACTTGCAAATAGCTTTATCTCAGCTCTTATTTATAAAGTCTGCTGATAATTACTGTGAGTTTACCATTATGAAAGACAACAACATCAGCCACACATTATTACGCAGTTCACTCACAAGTATAATAAAACAACTACCAGAAAAATCATTGGTACACCGTTGTCATCGCTCTTATGCGGTAAACCTTGCATTAGTTGAACTTAGTACGGGCAATGCTGGTGGTTTGAAATTAACCATGAAATCCCTGGGTGTTACCGTACCTGTCTCTCGAGCTTATGTAGAAACTATAAAAGAAGCCTTGTCATTAGCCCCTGAAGCTTGTTAATCACCCCAAATTATTGTTATCAATACCTTTTTAAGTCGAACCTCCCTAATTTATAGATCTTAAATTCAACATTAGTCAGGCTTAACTCGAAATTTAAAAGTTTAGTTAAGAAGGTACATATGAATAATAAATTTAATACACTGATAATGATAACCACCTTTATATTCTGTCACTATGTTATGAAGTACTTTTGGGGAGATGGATGGAGTGAATATTTATCAGTATTGGATCAGAAGTCTCACCTTTTATTAACGCCAGCCAGCTATTTATTTAAATACAGTCCCTTGGTGTTGGTAGCAAGTTTATTATTTAAAGAGGTTACTTTTAAAGAAATTTTGGGGCTAAAAACAGAAGGGTTTAAGCATTATTTTTTGGCGGCTGTAGTTTGTTGCTTACCAATGACATTAGGTTACGCCTACTTAAGTAGTGGATTAAATTTTTCTCTTTCGGGAATAATTGTTGGCTCGGTATACGCGGGCGTATTTGAAGAAATTCTTTTCAGGGCGGTCTTATTTGGGGTTTTATTTCGATACTGCCGCTTAGGATTTATACCATCAGCATTAATTAGTTCAATTATCTTTGGCTTGGGACATATATATCAAGGGCATGATCCGCTTTCCGCCTTTGCAGCTTTCGCTATAACCTCAGTAGCAGGTACTTGGTTTGCATGGCTGTTTTGTGAAGCAGGTTATCGTATTTGGTTTCCTGTGTGGATGCATATTTTTATGAATGCAGCTTACGGAATATTCGGTATGTCTGGCGGTGCGGCGGGAGACTTAGAGGGGAATATATTCAAAGCCAGCTCAATTATCTTAAGTTTAGTTTACATACACCTGCTTGTTCGCCGTGGGAAAAAACGAGAAATAACACTTATTTCATTATGGAAAAATAAATCTTCTGTAAGTCCACAGTCTTCACCGACAACGCAAAATGCCTAAGGATATTAGCTATGTTTGAATTGTTTTTAGTTATGATGGCACTTACATCGCCAATCTTAGTTGCTATATTTGTTCGCAATTACTTTAATTATAAATCAGAGGTCAATCAAAAATTGTTGGCTTTGCAAAAAGAAAACGATACTAATACTACGATAGTGATGCAAAAGAAATTAGATATACTGACTGATAGAGTGATTGTGCTTGAAAAAATTGTTACCAACAGCAATATTGACTTAAGCCAAGAAATAAGTCGTTTATAATTGCTCTGAATCGCTCTAAAGTTGAAATTCAGTGTGCCTGATAACGTATCAAATCATCCTAAAATTTGGATGATTTGATTCACAAAACCCGACCAATAAATATTAGCACTTTATGTAAACTTATAGTGCAAACAACTAAAATTCGTATTTAAACCATAATAATACTTTTTTAACTGTTCATATAAACCTAATTTATATCCAGATTGTTACTCATTTATACACTCAAGTTGTCAGCTTAACGCTATTCCTAGCGGTTTAAAATATGCCAATAATGCCTCATAAATTCTATATCTGTGATCTAAGTCTGGGTACAGATGCAATGTATCATTTTTAAGTGTGCCTGATACTAAATATGGGTTGTTGATCTCAGCGCAATACTCAATAACCGACTCAAAAGCCCGCGCCATCATTTCAGTCGGCTGAGCATAATAGCTTTGCGATAAAGCAAGATCTGCCTCAACACTTTTAATCACATAATCACTTTTATCAAGTCCATTTTCACTGAGTAGTACGCTATCAAATATTGCCATTAATCGTTCATTAAGTGGATGCGGTTTTATGGTTTTATTTTTTAGCCAGCAATCGCTCGCAAATAATGGAAGACTTGATGAATTGAATGGAGTGTCAATTTCAAAAGCTTTATCAGATATATAGTGATCAAATGCATGCCAAAATTCATGAGCTAATGCACCGGCTCCAGCATTTTTAGCAAGTGCTAACTCTCGTCGATAAGGCGCATAATGTGCCTGAACTCCCATTTGACCGCCAGTACCAAAAGCTAAATTTAAAGTACCACGAAGGCCAATTACTTCAGGGGGAAGCGCCAGTATAAAAGCTAAGTCTGCTAAGGAGTCAAAAATCACGTTTGCCGCAAGCTCTTTTTCTTCTCGGGTGACCCATTTACCGATGCGGATATTGCCAAGATTAAAAGTCTTTTTAATATCAATAAACGTCATTTTCTCACCATGACGATAATCAGGGCCTTTGCGGGTTTTGTATTTAAAGCTAGTTAACTTCAAGAACTTCCTTAGAGGTACATGTCAGTAATAATCGACAGTTTATGTTATGCGGTAACAGATTTTTTACGACGCAATTTTACTAAATTCACTGGTATTTAGCGAACTTCTTTATTAATAGAGCAGTTTATTTGATAACAGTATCACTGATTATGGGAAACCTTTTTTGAATTATTAAACTTCAATCTCTTTATGTAATTAAGTGTTGTTTGTTTTGTACAGTTAAGATCTGTGTAATTACAAAAGGTAACAGATTTTTGTTCCTATAAAGTCAAAATACAGTGAGTTGTAATCATTGGGTTGTATTGTGAAATTAAATGTAATTGTTTTTGTTTGTTTTGGGTTGTTGCTCTTGGGTTGCCAAGATCAAAGTGAAAGAAATTTACCTCCAGTCATAGAACATCAGATATTCAGTGTTTCTTACGAGCAAAAAACGGAGTTTTCAATTCAAGCAAAAGATCCTGAAAATGAAAGTTTATCTTTTAGCTTAAAAACATTAAATACTGAGGGCAGTTTACTTCATTTAGGCGGTAATAAATTCAGTTTTGAATCAAGCTCAGGCCAGTTTGATACTGTTTATTTAGAAGTGATAGTTTCAGACGGTGAGCTATCTACTACTGCTCAGATTGAACTCATAATAGAAGATAACAGGCCTTTTGAACTATTAAATTCTGAAAATTCATTAAAAGATAAACCAATAGCCATAGATCAGTTTATTGCGTTTGAATTTAATAGCGTGATTTCAAACACAATCAACTTGAATCAAAATTTACAGTGTAATTCAGATATCAGTTTATCTATTGATAATTTCAAAACATGCATAGATTTTGATGCTGAATTTTCTCAAAATAGACATCAAATACAGATAAAACCATTAGCGCCTTTAAACTTTAGTACGCGTTATAAAATAAGGTTTTCTCAAAACTTAAAATCACAATTTGGCAACGCTTTAGCTAATGATTTAGAACTTGATTTGATAACTGAGTATGAAAATATCTCTTTAAATGAGGTGAAACTAAGTGAGTTTGATTCTGACCTTAGATGGATTGAATTAATCAATAATACAAGTGAACTGGTTAATTTACAGGATATTAAAATACAAACAAAAGCGATATCGTTATTAGATTATGAGCTTATAGATTTCAGTTTTTCATTACCTAAGCAAATATTAAAACCAAACGAGATAATTGTAATCGAAAATGACCACTTTGAAGGCGATTGGCAAAACGGTAAAGAAGCTAACGGTCAAAGGATTTTAATAACTGGCGAGCACCGAATGCATTGGGCTAATACAGGTGTGATTAAATTGTTTGATGATAAAAGGCAATTGGTTATTGATACTCTTGAGTTTAACCAAAATGCTTCAATAGCCCCTAATAATAAAGAAAACTTCAAAGTGTCAGCTCAAGGAGGGAGTTATCTTGTAGCAAAAAATAAATGGGATAATCAACTCGTTTGGCAGCAAAGTGCTTTTCCAACTCAGGCTGCGAAAAATGATGTGCTTTGTGAAATTGATAATGATAAAGATGGTATCCCAGATTGTAATGAGGCTGAAGGTACAACTTTTTCCGGCTTGCCTCTATATGAATGGGGAGCAAGGCCAGAGCAAACAGATGTTTTTGTTGAATTAGATTATATGGCAAGTGACGATGAAGCGTTAAAACCTCATTTAGCTGCATTATTTATGGTTGAAAATGCTTTTGCTAATAATAATGTGAAAATCCATTTTGATAGTGGTTCATTGCATGGTAATGAATATAACTTAAATGGAGGAGCAGAAGTTCCTTTTAATAAAACAACACATTTTAATAAAATAAATGGCTCTCCTAGTGTATTAACGTATAAAAGTCGTTATTTTGATTTAGCTAGGAATAATATTTTTCATTATTTATTATTTGCAAACTCACAGTTAGATGATGGTACCGCGGGCTCATCTGGTTATGCTGAAATTAATGGCGATGATGTCATTATTACTTTAGGTGGCTGGGGGTTAAATTCAACTAATTCAGAAAGCCTAAATTACTTGGTTAATATTCAAGCCAGTACAATTATGCATGAATTAGGACACAATTTTGGCTTAAATCATGGTGGTGCTGATTACACAAATAATAAACCTAACCATTTAAGCGTGATGAATTATCTCTATCAATTATCAGGGCTACCAGAAATAGGAAATAATGAAGGCGATCGATTTTTATCTTCGGCTTATATGCCAGATGCACAATGTAATGAATTTATATCTTTAACAAATGGCCCTTGGCAAGATTATTTAATGTTTAAAATTGATTATTCACATGGGTTAAGTCAACCAATGTTTGAATCTGCAATAGAAGAGTATGTTGGTTTTGGACAGCTAGGTTCAGGTGCAATTGATTTTAATTGTAATGGTCAGATTGATAATACAGCAGTTTCATTAGACTTAGATCAAAACTCGTGGTTTGATGATATTCTTTATGACTATAATGAATGGTCACTGCTTAAATTTGACTATCTACAAATAAGTTCTCCACCTTGGCCATTTAAAGCCAAAAAAGCAAATATAACACGTGATTTTAATGAGCCAGAATTAGCGCCAAGTAAGCACTTGCTACAATTAATACAAGCAGCAAAACATTGATATAAAGCTTCTATGTTTCAGTAATCAGCATAGAAGCTTTTTATTTTAAGTATTATTTAACTCATATGTCGCGTTTGTCTTTGCACGAAATTAATTTGGCTCTTTGATTCTTTCTTTTGACCGGCATAAAGGTTCAGGGTATCAAAGCGGCTCTTTAATTTAGACGCAGTGTAATCTAATTCAATTTTTGAAATGACAACTTGATGCTTTTCTGGAAATAAAGCTTCTACTGCCTGTGATAACAGCTCATAGAGTCTTTTAAGGTTTATTTGATGAGTTTGACCCGTAGCTTCAAATAGCCAGTTTGTCAGAGACATAAAGTGCTCAAATGGGTTACCTTCTAATATTGCAGGCAGTACATGTTTAAAGCGACCTGAGTTGCCTATCATATCCCAATATCTTGCAAATCGATTGATAAGCTGCATAGTTGCAAAGTCAACACGATCAGTACTTAATATATTAAAGGGTGGTAATGGGTTAAAGCGTAAATCAAAGGCCTCAGTGTGCCTAATAATGGGGCTGCCTTTAAGACGTTTTAAAATGCCTAATTGAATTTCATGTGGCTTACAGTCATAAAGTTGATTGAAGCTATCACCAAATGATTCAAATGTTTCACCTGGTAAACCAAATATTAAGTCAGCATGAATATGGGCGTGGGTATTTTCTTTTAGCCAAATTAAATTTTCTTTCGATTTAGCATTATTTTGTTTACGGCTAATATTGGTTTGAACTTGCTGATCAAATGTTTGGATCCCAATTTCAAATTGTAAGCTACCTTCAGGGAATTGCGTTAAAACTTCCTTTAACTTGCGCGGTAAATGATCGGGGACTACTTCAAAATGCAGATAAAGTTCATCATTTTTCTTATCTAAGAAAAACTGCATAATTTGCATTGTCGTTTTAATGTTTAAATTAAAAGTTCTGTCGATAAATTTAAAGTTTCGAGCGCCACGTTGATATAGAATTTCCATTTCTTCTAAAAATAACTCTAGTTCGAATGGGTTCGATGCGGTGTCTAATGATGATAAACAAAATTCACACTTAAATGGGCAACCACGAGATGCTTCAACATAAAGTAAGCGGTTTTTTAAATCTTCATCACTATAATATTCATAAGGTAACGCGAGATCTGTTAAGGCTACAGGCTTAGAAGTAAGCACTTTTTGCTCAGGCGCATTGTTGTTTAAAATGTCTTTACATAAATTGTAAAAACTCACTTCTGCTGCACCGGTTAATACATAATCAGCTGATTCAACTATGGTTTGTCCTTGGGCTTCATAACTTACTTCAGGACCTCCTAAAACAACTTTAATTTCAGGTGCGATAACCTTCAAAAGGCTTACCACATTTGTTGTTTCTATGATGTTCCAGATATAAACGCCAAAACCCACAATCGTTGGTTTGGATTCTAATATTTTCTCAACAATATCAATAGGGCGAGTTTGAATAACAAACTCTTTAACTTCACAGCTACTTTGTAAATCTTTTAAATTAGCGTAAAGATAACGTAAGCCTAAACTCGCATGAATATACTTAGCGTTAATTGTAGCAAGCACGATTTTAGATGAGTTTTCATCTGATTCTAAATTAATAGTTGGATTGTGCTTTAATGCAGCTGGAGCGCTTTCCTTAGTCGCATCTACTTGCTTTATGATCAGTTCAGGATTGAATTGTTGGGTTGCCATTATGGTTCTTAAATGTCTTGAATAGTCTAAGCGTAATAATACAGCAATAACCTATTTTTTTCAGTATATGATTTATGTTTAAGATTTTACTACTTAAACATAAAAGGTCTATTTTACTTATTTTATGCTCTATATCTAAGTAGTAGTTTTGTATATCTTTGTTTTTAATTTATAAATAAAGATATTTGATTATGTTATTGGTAATTTCAATATAATAGTCGTGCCTTGTCCTATTTTACTATCACATTCAATTTCACCATTTAATTGTTGTGATACTAAGTTATAAACAATATGCATGCCTAGCCCCGTAGCACCTTTATGTCGAGTTGTTGTGAAAAAGGGATCAAAAATACATTTAAGCGTTTCATCATTCATACCTTTACCATTATCTGACACACTTAAAATGATATGGTAAGTCTCTTTTGTTGCTGTTACGGTTATTTCTCCAGAATCAAGTTTGTTAAATCCATGGTTCAACGCATTTTCTATTATATTTGCGATAACTTGTGAAATAGCACCGGGATTTGAAAATATTTCAAAATCATCGCCATCAAATATTAATTTTAAATCTATATTTTGTTGCGTGAGCTTAGGTTGTAAAGAACGCATTATTTTAGAAAGGTAATCACAGAGTTTGAAATGCCTAAATTCATTTGCAGATTGATCTACTGCCACTTCTTTAAAACTAGTGACTAAATTTGAGGCACGTTTTAAATTATTACTTAAGAGATCTGCGCTTTCGTTAAGCTCAAGGTAACAGATTTTAAAGTAATTTTTGCTGAGTTTTCCTGATTCAAACTTCTCGTTTAAGCAATTTAATTTAGAAACCATAAATGAGGCTGACATAATACAAACACCTAAGGGGGTATTGATTTCATGAGCAACTCCCGCGACTAACCTTCCTAAAGAAGCATTTTTTTCTTGTTCGACTAGTTGTTTCTGCGTATTTTTTAGCTGCTCTAGTGATGTTAAAACTTCTTGAGTTTTATCTGCAAGTTGCTTAGTCCTTAGCGCTACTTTATCTTCTAAATCCTCATTTAATTTATCGATTACGTATTTAGATTGTCTTAAATTATCATTGTTTTTTGAGATCTCTTGCATGTAGCTAGATACTTGTTCATAAACTTTATTTAGCTCTTTTATTATGGGGGTGAATTCGTTTTTATTTGAGTAATCAATCTGCTCAACTTCAATAATACCGTTATTCTTTTCTTTATGAGAAATTGAATTTTTGATTAAATTTAGAACTTTATCAAATGGTCTAAAGAGTATTTGCATTAAAATATAGACAAGTATTATAAATATAACGCCTATTGCACTGCCTATTAAAAAAGTGATGTCAGTTATATGAGTTGCTTCTTTTTCTAAATCAATTAAAGGGCTAATAGAGCCAAAAATAAAACCACTTTGAGTCTGATAAAAGTAGATATTGTATTTATTATGATTAATTACAATATTTTCAAGGCTATTTAAAATATTAGGTTTAGACGTGTTTAATAAATCTTGCCCCCAAGGTAAAGTTTCAACCTGCTGCATTATTAATTGTGGATTTTTTGGGTAGCTTAAAATTTTACCTGTTGCTTGGTGTATTAAAAAAGGCAAAGAGTTTTCAGTAATGCTAACAGACTCTAAAAACTGCGTTAGGGTTGTTAATTCCCAATCCACAGTTGTAATGCCAATAGGGTTTTTGTTGTTATCAAACATCACAGCGTCAACTGTCATCATTAAAGAAAAAGAACCTGCATCATCTCTATATGGAGGCGTCCAATAAATAGGTTTAGCCGATGATTGGTTTTCCCCCCAGTTGTTAGATGCTATACGATACCAATCTTGAGTATGATAATCATATTCTGGGGTGTTTAAATCCCAACTAAACTTAGCTTTGCCTTCATACCTAAAAACATAAGGTCCAAAATACTTAACTGTTTCATCTAAAACAAACGGTTCAAACCAAATACCACCGCCAATGGCTTGAGGAAAGCTAGAAAAGTTAGCGCGAAGTAATTTTTCGGCTGAAGTCTCTAGCGCCTTAACATCTAAAAAACCATCTTGTTTTAAAGCATATAAATGCTCTCCAGTGATAGCCAAATCGATTACATTACGCTCCATAATTTGGCTTAAATTATTAATTTTTTCAGTACTGGCAATAAAAGTTTGTTGTATTTCTTTATGTTTTAACGCAATAAGTTCTTTTTTATATATATATTTGTTAAAAAATTGAATACCGCTGTATGCAAATATTTCAAAAAGTATTACAAAAACTAAAATACGCGTTTTAATACTGAGTTTTATCATAAGTTATTAATAAAAAATGTAACGTAAAAAAAGTTATTGTGAAGCAGTATAGCAAATTGATATTTTATTATTTTGATCTAAGCAATAGTAAGTTGATTTTAGCGTTTTTTTTTATTAGTCTGCGTATCCTTATTTTTAGACCTTAGGCGCTTATGAAATTGCATATTGAAAGCTCTGCTATTTGGTATCCAGATTGTGAAAATGGCACTCCCTTAAATGCAATCTTATCAGATGAAGCGCTTCCTGAATCTGTTTGGCCAAAATTAGCTTTTGTACCAGCTATGCAAAGGCGCCGTTTAAGTCCATTTGCTAAGATTGCGCTTTATGTTGCACATCAAGTTAATCAAAATAATGATGAAGATATGCCAATGGTTTTTTCGAGTCGGCATGGTGATTTACATAAAACATCAGACCTTTTAGGTGAGTTAGCTCTAGATAATGAATTATCACCTACTGCTTTTAGTTTATCGGTTCATAATGCGGTAGCAGGTTTATATAGTATTTTAACTAACAATAAATCAGCGATTAATGCGATGGCGGCAGGTCAAGATAGCGTGTTTATGGCGTTAGTTGATGCCTATGCACGGTTAAAGTCAGGTATTTGCAATAAGGTATTATTAGTTCATGTCGATCAGGCCTTGCCGGCTCCTTATGATGAGTTTAAAGATGAAAAACAAATAGATCATGCTGTCGCTTTTGTTTTAAGTTTAGATGAAAGTATCAAATCGAGTTTCAACCTTAAATTTGATGCTTATGAAAACACTAATCGTGATAATAAAGCGCCACGCGCTCTAACTTTATATGCTTGGTTAAATTCAGATGAATCAAAGTTAGATATTAGCTCTAACAAATATCGTTGGCATTGCAGTAAGCATGTTTAAAAAATTAAATTATATTTGGCGAGTATTGGCAACTGGCTTTTGTTTTTTATGCTTTGGTATTGGTGGGTTACTTTTATCCGCTTTGGTGTTTCCGGTACAAGGTCTGGTTATAAAAGATCTCAAAATCCGAAAAATTAAAGCGCGTAAAACTGTTCACTATAGTTTTAAATTTTTTGTATCTTTAATGCAGTTTTTAGGCGTAATAGATTTTAATACAAAAAACATCAATGACATTAAAAAAGTTCAAGGCCAATTAATATTAGCGAACCATCCATCATTAATAGATGTTGTTGTGCTTATTTCTGTGATCCCAAATGCCGATTGTGTTGTTAAAGCGCATTTGTTTAAAAACCCCTTTATACGAGGTGTGGTAAAAAATACGGGATATATAAGCAATGCCGATCCGGAAGGTTTATTGATTGATTGTAAAAATTCACTTGAAGCGGGTAATAACTTAATTATATTCCCGGAGGGGACCCGCTCTAAACCAGGTGAAAAAATCGCATTTCAGCGCGGAGCTGCAAATATAGCTCTGCGGTGCATGGCAAATATTACTGGAGTAATAATAAAAGTTGTTCCTTCAACATTAACTAAATCGGCTCCATGGTATAGAATACCCAGCGAAAAAGCGCAATTTACAGCAAAGCTTGTTTATAACATACCCGATTTACCTGAATATGATAAGTCACAGACAAGTAAATATGTTAGGCAGTACAGTCGCGACTTAGAAAATTATTTTAAAGAGGAATTAATCATAAATGAGTGATTTAAAAGGTGAACTAAAACAACTCATAATCGATACTTTAGATCTTGAAGATATTGAAATATCAGATATTCAAGATGACGAAGCTTTATTTGTAGATGGCTTAGGGTTAGATAGCATAGATGCTTTAGAGCTAGGTTTAGCAATAAAAAAAACATATGAAGTAAAAATTGATGCTAATTCAGAGCAAACAAAACAACATTTTTCATCAATTAATGCCTTGAGTGACTTTATCTCTCAAGCAAAAGCGTAATTCTGGGGTTATTATGAAATCAAGAAACGAAATTTATAATACTTTAGTTGAAATATTGGTGGATGACTTTGAAGTTGAATCTGACGATATCAGCTTAGAAGCAAATTTATATCAAGACTTAGATTTAGATAGCATAGATGCAGTTGATTTAGTGGTTAAATTACGCGAAATTACAGGTAAAAAGATTGATCCTGAAGCATTTAAATTAGTAAGAACCGTTGAACATGTGGTTATTGAAGTTGAGAAGTTGATTTTAGCTAAGTGAAATTAATAACTTCAATAGTAGTGGGTATACTTTTAGCATTATACCCATTCGCTGTTTACTTTGGGTTAAATTATTTTAGCCCTCAATGGCTGTCTATTATTATCTTGAGCATTTTAATGTTAAGAGTATTTTTAATGAAAAATGCTTTAAATAAAATGCCTTGGATTTTACCTGCATCGCTACTTGGCGGCGCTGGCATTTTAGTAAGCACTTTTACTAACTCTTTCATCGGCTTTAAAATTTATCCAATTTTAATTAGTTTCGCGATGCTGAGCGTATTTTTATATTCATATTTTAAACCTCCTACATTAATTGAAACCTTTGCGCGTTTAAAAGAACCTGATTTAAATGAAAAGGGCGTTAAATATACTGCTAATGTGACACTAGTTTGGTGTGTTTTTTTTGTTATAAATAGTGCAATTGCAACTTATACCGCATTTTTCACTAGTCTTGAAATCTGGATGATTTATAACGGGTTTATCTCTTATATTATAATGGGCTGCATTATGGGGATTGAATTTTTAGTGCGTATCCAAGTAAAAAAGCAGCATAAAAAAGAGGCTATGTAATAATATGTCTCACATTTGTTTTTTACAGGGTGAAAAAGAAATCTCTTGGTCATTTTTTTGCACTCAAGTAGAAAGTATAAGGCAAACTATTCGTCAAACTCAGTTTGAAAATGTATTGCTTTATCATAGTGATAGTTATCAGTTTTCAATTTATTTTTTTGCTTTAATGCTAGAGCAAAAACATATTTTATTACCGCCTAATTCACAACAAGAAACCCTGAATCAGATATCTAAAAGTGCAGATGTTTATATGGGGGAAATATCATTATTAAATATCCCTAAAATTGAATGCAGTTTTAATAATATACAACTAAAAAACTCACCTAAATTAGCTTCTGAGTTATTTGATAATTTTAATAGTAAAATTACTTTTTATACTTCTGGATCAACAGGCAAACCAAAAGCAATAGTTAAACATAGCCATTATTTGTTAAAAGAAATCGAAATTTTAAAAAGTACTTTTGAAACCCCTTTATTACAAACCGATATTGTTTTGAGTACAGTATCTCATCAGCATATTTATGGTTTGTTGTTTAAGATTTTATTACCTCTGAGATTTGGAATTAAAATACTAAATCAAGTATTTGAATACCCAGAGCATATTCAGGCTTATCTAAAAGCAAATAAAAGCAAACAAGTGACACTATTGGCAAGCCCCGCACATTTAAAGCGCTTAGTTGAAGATAATGTTCTACAGCAAGTTAAAGCGCAGTTTGAGTGCATATTTAGCTCTGGCGGCCCTTTAGCATTTAATGTGTCATCACTGATTAATAAGCAATTGAATATTGCACCTACTGAGGTTTTTGGTAGCACAGAAACAGGCGGTATCTCTTGGCGTCGTTGTGATAAGTCAACACCTAGTAATTGGATGTTATTTAAAGGAATAAAATATAATAGCGTTGCTTTTGAAGACTTAGGTGAACGGTTACAGATATCATCACCTTTTATGGCTGAAACATCTTATTTAACTGATGATTTAATACAAAAAGTAGATGATACCCACTTTGTATTAAAAGGGCGCTCAGATCGCACTATTAAGTTAGAAGAAAAGCGCATTAATTTAGAGCATATGGAACAAGCTTTAATACGCCATGCAGGCATAAAAGAGGCTAAGGTTTTCATTTTAAATAACAGTAAAAGGCCGAGTTTAGTTGCTGTCATCGCAATTAATGATATCGCAAAAACAATAATATGTGATAACAATAAGCGTGCATTAAACGAATGTTTTAAAGTGCATTTATTAAAAGAATTTGAGCGTATTAGTTTACCCAAAAAATGGCGTTACTTAGATGAGTTACCATTTAACGCTCAAGGTAAATTAGTACAAAAAGAGTTAGAGGTGTTGTTTGACTGATTTAATTAATATCAGCCCAGAAATAATTAGCAAAAAAATACAAGATACAGAATCAACAGTTGAACTATTTATTCCTGACGATTTAGATTACTTTAAAGGTCATTTCCCCCAAAACCCTATACTGCCAGGCGTAGTACAGCTTGATTGGGCTGTAATGTATGCCAAACACATGTTTAATATTGATTGTGATGTTAAAGATCTTGAAGTGTTAAAGTTTCAAGTTGTAATAGAGCCAGGACAAAATTTAACTTTACAGCTGACTCAAAAGTCTGAGCAAAAAGTTACTTTTTCTTATTCGTCGAATAAAGGAAAACATGCCTCTGGTCGCATTGTTTTTGATACGCTTTCATGAGTTATTGTTTTGTGATCCCAAACTTTAATCATGTTTTAGTGATTGAAGATTTATTGCTTGAATTAAGAGGCTTTAATTTACCTGTGATAATGGTGAATGATGGCAGTGATCATGATGTTAAACAGCAATTTGAAAAACTGGATAGCAAATATGACTTTTTAACTTTGGTAAACCATCAAATAAACCAAGGTAAAGGCGGTGCTATGCAAACTGCTTTAGCTTTAGCTCATGACTTAGGATTTAGTCATGCAATACAAGTTGATGCTGATGGGCAGCATGATTTAACCGATATAAAAAAAATAATAAAACTATCCCAAAATTCACCAAGTGCTTTGATCTCAGGTATGCCTATTTATGATGAATCAGTGCCTAAACATCGATTTTATAGTCGTTATATCACACATGTTTGGGTTTGGATTGAAACTTTATCATTGTCATTAAAAGATTCTATGTGTGGTTTTCGTGTTTATCCGCTTAAAGATACATCTGTTTTAATGAATAAAGTTGCTTTAGGTAAACGTATGGATTTTGATACCGAAGTCATGGTGCGTTTATATTGGGCTAATGTGCCAGTTGAGTTTTTTAAAACTAAAGTGAACTACCCAGAAAATGGCATTTCGCATTTTCAGCCTTTCAAAGATAACGTATTAATTTCATGGATGCATACACGCTTATTTTTTGGCATGTTGTTACGCAGCCCTAAATTAATATTTAGAAAGTTTAAAAATTAGTTATGTCTGAAAAATCTGAAAATAAACACTGGTCAAAAGCCCAAGAGCGCGGTACTTATTTTGGCATGAAGACCTTATTTGTGATTTATCGTTTACTTGGTAGAAAAGTACTATCGATTATCTTATATCCTGTGGTTGTTTATTTGTATTTTACAGGGAAAGAAGGTCGATTAGCATCTAACCAATATTTAAATAAAGTAGCAAAGATCCAAAGTTGGCCAAAAAAAATAGGTCATAAGCAAGGAATTAAACACTTTTATACATTTGCGCTTGGCGCATTTGATAAGATAGATGCATGGACTGGTAAAATTACCACAAAAAATATTATTTATGGTAAAGAGCATGCTTTTGATGATTTAAAAGAAAAGCAGCATGGTGCTATTTTTATCGGTTCTCATTTAGGTAATTTGGAAGTGTGTAGGGCGCTTAGCCAAGGTCGTTATCAAACGCGCATTAATGTTTTGGTATTTACCCATCATGCTGTTGAATTTAATAAAGTAATGCAGCAGATTAATCCTGATATTAATGTGGATTTAATTCAATTATCAGATGTAGGCGCAGACTTAGCTATTTTATTAAAAGAAAGAATAGATAATGGTGAAGTGGTCGTCATAGTAGGTGATCGTACGAGTGTTAGTACACCTGGGCGGGTTGTATATGCAGACTTTTTAGGTGAGCAAGCGGCTTTTTCTCAAGGACCTTTTATTTTGGCTGCTTTGTTAGACTGCCCTGTTTATTATCTTTTTTGTTTAAAAGAGGGGTCAAAGTATCATGTTATTTTTGAACATGTCGCAGATACTTTGAAAATGCCAAGAAAAGAGCGCCAGCAAAAACTAGAAAAAGTAGTGACAGATTATGCCAAGCGACTTGAGTTTTATTGTTTGAAATATCCCTTTCAATGGTTTAATTTTTTTGATTTTTGGTCTGACGATCAAAAAGTAGAACGCAAAAAATAAATGGAGTAGTAGTAGTGCTAGAAAGTTCAGGTACAGTCAATTTTGGTGAGTCACGTTTAGTTATCGAAGATATCGTCGCTATCGCGTCACAAAAGAAACAAGCATGTTTAAGTAACTCGCCAGGATTTAGCCATAAAATAGATTCAGCTATTAAATTTTTAGATACCTTACTTGAAGAAGATGGTGTTATTTATGGTGTGACTACTGGTTATGGTGACTCTGTTACAGTTAACGTACCTTTAGATTTAGTGAATGAACTACCACTTCATTTAACACGTTTTCATGGTTGTGGTTTAGGCCAAATGTTTAGTCCATATGAAGGGCGTGCAATTTTAGCAACACGATTAGCCTCTTTATCTCAAGGGTATTCAGGTGTTAGTTGGGACTTATTAAACTTACTTAAAGCGTTTTTAACTCACGATATCGTGCCTGTGATCCCACAAGAGGGCTCTGTTGGTGCCAGTGGCGATTTAACACCATTATCTTATGTGGCAGGTGCCTTAGTAGGTGAGCGCGATGTGTATTATAAAGGCCAAGTTAAAAATAGCTTAGAGGTTATGCAAAGTTTAGGTTTAACACCACTTACTTTAAGACCAAAAGAAGGTTTAGCTATCATGAATGGTACGGCTGTGATGACTGCAATCGCCTGTACTGCATATAGCCGCGCTGAATACTTAGCTAAATTGGCAACTCGTATTACTGCGTTATCAAGCTTAGCACTTAAAGGTAACAGTCATCATTTTGATGATATTTTATTCTCTGTAAAACCACATCCGGGGCAACAACAAGTTGCAACTTGGATCCGTAATGATTTAAATCATGTTGATCACCCAAGAAATGCAGATAGGTTACAAGATAGATATTCTATTCGTTGTGCACCACATGTAATTGGTGTTTTACAAGACTCATTGCCTTGGTTCCGTCAAATGATTGAAAATGAACTTAATTCTGCAAATGATAACCCAATAATAGATGGCCCCGGTGAGCATGTTTTACATGGCGGGCATTTTTATGGTGGTCATATTGCGATGGTGATGGACTCATTAAAAACTGCCGTTGCTAATTTGGCAGATTTAGCCGATAGACAAATAGCCTCTTTAGTTGATACCCGATATAACAATGGTTTACCTTCTAATTTATCTATGAGTAGTGATGAACGTCGTTATATCAATCACGGTTTTAAAGCTGTGCAAATTGGTGCGTCAGCTTATACCGCTGAAGCATTAAAAAATACTATGCCGGCAAGTGTGTTTTCTCGCTCTACAGAATGTCATAACCAAGATAAGGTGAGCATGGGCACAATTGCAGCACGCGATGCAATGCGAGTGTTACAACTAACAGAGCAAGTACTTGCTAGCACCTTATTAGCTGCTATTCAAGGCGTTAGAATAAGAATTGAAAATGGTGAACTTGATCATGATACTTTACCTGTTCAAGTTATGCAGATGTACGATGATGTATGTGGCTTTTTTGAACCTTTAGTGGAAGATAGACCATTAGATAAACTTTTACGCTTTACCATAAATGCGATCCAAACGCAGCGATGGAGTTTATACCCGTAACCATTCATAATGTAAGATATCAGCAATTCAAATCTAAGGTCGGTTCTAGATGTGAAAATGAGGTGTAATATGTACTCTTTTAGCACTCACAACAACGAAGATGATTTAGATTTTATTTGCCCAAAGGGAGTCTGAGGGGAAATCCAGTTCTACGTTATCGCTATTGCTAAGGGAATAACCATTGGCTGCTAGTGATGCCTTGACCTGGTTTCCCCCTCAAACTCTGAAACCCGAATTATAAAAGGCTACGGGTATATATGACTAAAAATGCAATTTTATCGGGATCGGTAGATATTGAAGTTCCTTTTCATGATTGCGATCCGATGCAAGTGGTTTGGCATGGCAATTATGCGCGCTATTTAGAGGTAGCGCGTTGTGCTTTATTACGCAAAATTGATTACGATTATTTAGATATGCAAGAGTCTGGATATGTTTGGCCAATAGTTGATATGCGAACTAAGTTTGTTGGTTCTGCATTATTTGCACAAATGATCACAGTTGATGCACATTTAGTTGAATATGAATCAAGACTTAAAATAGCGTATTTGATCAGTTGTAAATCAACAGGTAAAAAATTGACTAAAGCACATACAGTACAAGTTGCAGTTGATTTACAGACAAAAGAAATGCAGTTTGTTTCCCCTGATATTTTAACTACAAAACTAAGAGCAAAAAACTATGTTGCTTAAACGTTTAAGTTACTTATTTTTATTGATAATAGTGCCGTTGAGTTTCACTTCAACAGCCGCTTCAAATGAATCATCTGAAAAGAGTTTAATTGCAGGTACGTTTGAGCAAAATAAGTTTTTTAAAATATTAAAGCGACCAATAAAATCATCAGGTGATTTTTATTTAGATCAAAAACTAGGGTTTTATTGGCAAACCGTTAAACCTGTTAATTCAGCGATATTTTTAAAGTCGGGTGAGCTAATGGAAAAAGACCATCATGGCAATGTTAAAAGCATTGCTGGTGGCGGTACTTTGGCTTTGGTTTTAATCAAGGCCATATCTGGTGATATTAACGCATTAAAAAATGAGTTTGAGCTGCTTAAACACCAAGCTAATGATTGCCTTGCATTAAAACCAAAGCAAGCGGTATTGCGCCAAGCTATCACTAAGATTGAAATCTGTGGTGGTTTAAAACCAGAGTCAATTAAGTTATTTGAATCTAAAGGCAATAAAACTGAAATTCAATTAACTTATCGTGAAAATACAATGATACCTGAGGCTATTCGTGCTCAGTTACAGTAATTTTCAGAAGTTTTATGTTATTCAGTTACTTTTAATTCTGCTTTTTGGTGGTTATCAATTTGTTTATGGTTCATGGCAAGTACAAACAAATATTTTGTCTATCTTACCTAATACACAAATTTCAAAGGCACTTTTAAGCTCAGAGCAGGCTTTATTTGGGCAAGCTAAGAAAAAAGTAACAGCTGCATTAACCGGTGAAAAAGCAGTTATAGCCCATAGCGCTTTAGTGGCAAAGCTCAATCAAATAGAATTTGTTGATATTCATACACAACAGTTGCCATCTATTTCACAAATTAGCCAATTTTATCGCCCCTTCAAAGATAACTTTTTAACAGAACAATATGTTAAAGCCTTAGATGATTCAACTGAAATGCAAAGCCTTATGTTATCTCAGGTAACACAAATAGCTAACCCATTTGTAAGTGACACTATTGATTTTTCACCTCGATTAGCCTTGGCTGAATATTTAAATACTGAGTTTAATAACCTGACAAGTTACAAACAAAAGCAAGGTTTAATAACCTCTGAATTTAATGACAAAACGTATTATTTAATATCACTGACGATAGCAACTGATGCGTTTTCAATTAAAGAAAGCCAATTAATTGCACAGCAGCTACAAAGTGTATTTTTGAATATTGAAAATGAATTTAATGTTGAGCTGATTTATAGCGGTGTTTTGTTTCATACTGCCCAATCGAGTAAACAAGCAGAAGATGAAATATCAACTTTTGGCCTTATTTCGTTAATAGGCATTATTTTATTAATACTTGTTGTTTTTCGCTCTATAACACCTTTATTTATCGCTTTATGGGTGATCAGTTTAGCCATTATTTATGGTGGCATTGGATTGATGTTATTTTTTGATGACATCCATTTATTAAGTTTTGTATTTGCAGTGACCTTGATTGGCATTGTGATAGATTACTGTTTTCATACATTGGTTCATGCGAATACACACCACAGCGCAAAAACCTTAATAACGCCATTACTGTTAGGTTTTATTACCACCGCTTTAGGTTATTTAGTGATCGCAAGTTCACCTATGGCATTGTTGACACAAGTTTCTGTGTTTATGATTTTTGGTTTATTGGGTGCATTGTTAACTGTATTAGCAGTATTGCCTAAATTAAAACACAATAAGCACTTAAAAGTGCAGCATTCAGTAACTCAGGTTAGCGAGCGTATTAAAACTGCTAATTTATACCTTATAAAGCATCGAACTAGTATTTTATTTGGATTATCTTTATTGGCGATAGGTTTTATTGCAATACATAAAGTGAGTTTTAATGATGATATTCGTTTACTTAACTCAAGCCCTGCTTGGTTAATGGAAAATGAAAAAACCATATCTCACTTGTCTAATATGGAATCCATTAATCGCATTATTGTTTATGCACCAACAATCGAAGCGTTATTACAAAAGCAAGAATACGCAATAACACAATTAAAATCTGAACAAACTGAATTAGATATTAAAGGGTTATTTGGTTTATTGCCTTCATCGAGTAAACAAAAGTTACATTATGAATTAGTAAATAAAGCAGAGCAAAATAAAGTGTTTGATTTAGGGCTGGCACAATTAGGCTTATCTGATCCATTAACTGAATTTAATGCACTCACTTATAAAGTATTTAAAGCTGGTCCGTTATCTGATATTGCAGATATTTATATTGTGCAACATGAATTAGGTTATGCGTTATGGTTTAGTGTTAATGGTGAACTTAAACAAAACACTATTAAATGGTTATCTCAGCAGCAAGATATCTTACTTTATGATACGGCAAAAAATGTATCTAATGGGCTATCTCAATATAGAGCAGAGCTAATTAATTTATTATTAATCGCTTTCTTAGCTATTAGCTTAGTGCTCATTGCCCGTTATGGTATTAAACAGGGGCTATTAAGCACATTAGCTATTGGGCTAAGTGCAGTTAGTGCTGTAATTTTTACAAATTTAATTGCTGAACATTTAAATATATTTAATTTATTAGGCATTTTATTAATTTTAGCGTTGGCAATTGATTATGTGATTTTTTATCAAGAGCAAGGTATTAAAGAGCCTACATTATTAGCGATTACCTTATCTGCGCTGTCATCCATACTTGCTTTTGGCATGTTGGCTTTTAGTCAAACACCTGCGGTGCAAAGTTTTGGTTTAACAGTGATGTTTGGTATTACATCTACATTTTTAATCGCACCTATGAGTGCAAACCTCCCGCGACCAAATAAAAAAATTAAACAAGGAAATTTAAATGACACATAAGCAGTACGATGTTGTGATCATAGGTGCAGGGCCATCGGGTGCTGTTGCGGGCGCGATCCTAGCTAATAAAGGGTTGAGTGTTATTATTCTTGAGAAACAGTATTTTCCTCGGTTCTCTATTGGTGAAAGTTTATTACCACAATGCATGCAATTTTTACAACAAGCAGAACTTGAACAAGTTGTAATAGATAATGCGGCACAATTAGGTTTCCAATTTAAAAATGGCGCGGCATTTCATCGTGATGGCAATGATAGTGCATTTGATTTTACGCAAAAGTTTACTGATGGACCAGGGACTACTTTTCAAGTTAAACGCGGTTTATTTGATAAACTATTAGCTGATGAAACACATAAAAAAGGTGTGGAGATCTGCTATGGTCATCAAGTTGAAGCTGTTGAAAGACTTGAACCTGATGTCTGTTTAAGTGTATTAAATGAACAAAACCAACAATATAATGTTAATGCAAAATTTTTATTAGATGCCAGTGGTTTTGGTCGTGTTTTACCAAGATTGTTGGATTTAGAAAAACCATCAAATTTCCCCATGCGAAAAAGTGTATTTACGCATTTTGAAGACAATATTAATGATGCAAACTTTGATAGAGATAAAATATTAATTACGGTGCATCCAGAATATAAAGATATTTGGTATTGGCTGATACCTTTTGCTGATGGCACATCGAGTATTGGTGTTGTTGCTGAGCCTAAATATTTTGATGAAGAAAAATCTGAATCAGAAATCTTAATGGACTTTTTATCACAAGATCCCAATCTTAATACTTTATTAAAAAATGCTAAACCAATTCAAGATGTAAGAAGTATTCAAGGTTATTCAGCTAATGTGAGCCAGTTATTTGGTCAAAATTACGCGCTTTTAGGTAATGCTGGGGAATTTTTAGATCCTGTATTTTCTTCAGGCGTGACAATTGCGTTATCTTCAGCGGTTTTAGCTGCGCCCTTAATTGAAAAGCAACTTAATGGTGAGCAAGTTAACTGGCAAAGCGAGTATGCTGATAAGTTAAAATACGGTGTAGATACTTTTAGAACTTTTGTTGAGTCTTGGTATGATGGCCGTTTTCAAGATATTATTTTTCATGAGCAACAAGATAAAAATGTACGCAATATGATCAGCTCTATTTTAGCAGGCTACGCGTGGGATGCTAAAAACCCTTATGTGAGCGAAAGTGAACGAAGAGTAAATGTTTTGGCTCAAATTTGTCAGTCATGAAATTAAAATATCTTATTAGCGTTTTTCTTTTTTTACTATCAGCTTGTGTATCTGTACCTACTCAAAGGCAAGTACAGCTATCTGATAATGTAAGTTTTAACTTATCATCGCCGCCAGCAGAATTAATAGGTGTGATACATACGCACCTAATTGACGTGCAATTTAATAATGAAACTAAAAGTTTAATTGCCCAAGTTGAGTATGCAAAAAATAAGATTTCAATAGCTGCTATGAGTGTATCAGGTATACCGCTATTTGACTTGATTTGGTTTGATAATAAAACCAGCGAAATAACACAATATATGCCACTCCCTGGAATTGATTTAAATTATATCGTTGCAGATTTACAATGGGTTAATTGGCCTTTAAAACAGTTAAAAGCATCTCTTATATCTGATGCGGCTTTTGTAATACAAACCGCTGCTTTAAAGTCCGACTGGCAAAGAAAGTTGATGTATCAAGATACATTAATCATGCATATAGAGAAAAAAAATAAGCAATATTTTTTACATCATAAATTAAGAAATTATCAGATCACAATTACAGATTTGAGTGAGGATTAACAGTGGACATATGTCTTAAAGATGTTGGTATTGTTTGTAATATAGGCCAATCTAAACAAACAGTTTTAAAGAGTTTAATAGATGGTAATGCAAATGCTTTGGTCAAAGATACAAACTTACCTTTAACTGAGTCTCAATTTGTAGGGCGTGTTGCGCTGAATTTAGATGATAAATCAAAAGCATTTTCATCAAGTAATTCATCACGTAATAATCAATTGGCATATTATGCATTTAAGCAAATCGAGCAGAGCTTTAATGAACTGGCTAAAGGGGTAGATAAGAAAAGAATTGCAGTCATTATTGGTACTAGCACCTCAGGCATTGCAGAAGGTGAAGATGCAAGAAAGGCATTGGCACAAAACACGCAATACCCTGAAAACTTTCATTATCAAACGCAAGAAATGATCGCTCCGGCACATTTTATCGCTGATTTATGTCAAGCAACAGGTCCTGTTTATAGTATATCAACGGCATGTTCTTCAAGTGCAAAAGCGTTAGTAAGTGCTAAAGCACTGATTGAAGCCGATATTGCAGATATCGTTATTGCCGGTGGGGTTGATAGTTTAGCTAGGCTGACTATAAATGGTTTTAAATCGTTAGAGTCGGTATCTACTGGTCAATGTGCACCATTTTCACAAGATCGAGATGGTATAAATATAGGTGAAGCCGCTGCATTATTTGTGATGCATAGTGCTGACTCTGGTATTAAATTAATGGGTTTTGGTGAAACCTCTGACGCTTATCATGTATCTTCTCCTTCACCAGACGGTAGTGGGGCGATTTCTGCTATGAAATTAGCACTAGGAATGGCTCAAATAGAATCAAAACAAGTTGATTATGTTAACTTGCATGGCACTGCAACTGTAAAAAATGATGAAATGGAATCACTAGCTATGCATGCTGTATGTGGCAATGATGTTTTTTGTGGTTCAACCAAAGGTATGACAGGTCATACTTTAGGTGCAGCAGGGGCGCTTGAAGCTGCAATTTGTTGGCTTTTATTAAGTGATTTAAACAGCGATAATGAAATACCTGCCAATGTGGGTTATGAGCAGCAAGATTCAAGCTTACCAGAAATTAATTTAAGCCAAGGGCAAAAGATGTCATCTTTGAAATATTGTATGAGCAACTCTTTTGCTTTTGGCGGCAATAACCTTAGTTTAGTGTTAGGAAAATAATATGAAAAAGTACAGCATTGAAGCTGTATTACCGCATCAGGCACCTATGATCTTAATTGATTCATTAAACAGTTATCACGATGATGGCTGTGTGTGTGATGTCACAATTACAGAAAAAAGCCCTTTTTATAATGAAGCTAAAAAAGGGGTGGCTAATTATATTGGTACTGAATATATGGCGCAGGCAATTGCTGCTTATGCAGGCGCTTTGGCATTAGATAACGGCAATAAAGTGAAAATTGGTTTTTTGTTGGGCTCAAGAAAATACAAAGCGTTTCAAGCTTATTTTGAATTAAATGACACTTTACGCATTAAAGTTGAGCAGTTATATCAAGAAGAGTCTGGATTAAGCGTATTTGAATGTGAGATAACATCCTCTAAAAATGGCGTATTAGCACAGGCTAAAATTAATGTGTTTCAACCTCAAGATCCAATGGCATTTTTAGATAATGATTTAGAAGCATAATACTCGCGTAATTATGCTGTTAAAATTTTAATAATAGAAAATTGAAGTATCAACTCAGGTAAAGAAAATAATGAGTAGAAGAATATTAGTTACAGGTTCAAGTCGTGGCTTAGGTAAAGCAATCGCATTAAAGTTAGCTAAAGATGGCTTTGATATTACAGTGCATTGTCGCAGTGGCATTGAACAAGCCAAACAAACTCAAGCTGAGACAGAAGCTTTAGGACGAAAAGCTAACCTTTTACAATTCGATGTATGTGATAGAGAAGCAGTTAAGCAAGCAATAGAATCTGATATTGAAGCTAATGGCTGTTACTACGGTGTGATTTGTAATGCGGGTATTACGCGAGATATGGCTTTTCCAGCAATGGAAGGTGATGATTGGGATAGTGTATTAAGAACCGGCTTAGATGGTTTTTATAATGTACTTCATCCTGTTGTCATGCCTATGGTCAGAGCTAAAAAAGGTGGCCGTATTATTACTATGGCTTCGGTATCGGGTATTGCGGGTAATCGCGGCCAAGTTAATTACTCTGCTGCAAAAGGCGGCGTTATTGCAGCCACTAAAGCTTTATCTTTAGAGTTAGCCAAAAGAAAAATCACTGTAAACTGTGTCGCGCCAGGCTTAATTGAAACAGATATGACAGCAGATGTGCCTGTTGATGAAATTAAAAAGATGATCCCTTTAAGACGTATGGGTCAGCCTGAAGAAGTCGCTTCTGCAGTCTCATTTTTAGCATCTGATGGCGCGTCATATATTACACGTCAGGTGATTTCAGTGAATGGCGGATTAATATAATGAAACGTGTTGTTGTAACTGGCATGTCGGCGATCACTGCTTTAGGCGATGATTGGCAAACTTTTAAACAGAACCTTGAAAAAGGCGAAAATGCAGTTCGAGTTATTAAAGAGTGGGATAAACTAGATGGCTTAAATACCCGATTAGCTGCGCCTATAACTCATTTTGAAAAACCAAGCCATTATAAACGTAAAATGGTTCGCTCTATGGGGCGAGTATCTTTAATGGCAACACGTGCCACTGAGTTGGCGCTTGAACAGGCTCATTTGTTAGAACATGAATCTTTAACTGATGGTACTACGGGTATTTCATATGGTTCATCCATAGGCTCAACTGAACCTTTGGTTGCTTTTGGTCGTATGATGGATACAGGTTGCATGAATGGTGTTACGGCAACAAGTTATATTCAAATGATGTCACACACTGCTCCTGTTAATGTTGGCGTATTCTTTGGTTTAAAAGGGCGTGTTATTACAACTAGCTCAGCCTGTACCTCTGGTTCTCAGGGCATAGGTTATGCGTATGAAGCGATTAAGTTTGGCCGTCAGAAATTAATGGTTGCTGGTGGTGCTGAAGAACTATGTGTAACAGAGGCCGCTGTTTTTGATACCTTGTATGCAACAAGTATAAAAAATGAAACACCAAAAGAAACACCAAAACCATTTGATAAAAATCGTGATGGTTTAGTGATAGGTGAAGGAGCATGTACGCTTATTTTAGAAGAGTTTGAGCATGCAAAAAGCCGAGGTGCAAATATCATTGCTGAGATAGTTGGTTTTGGCTGTAATTCAGATGGCGCACATGTCACGCAACCGACAGCTGCAACAATGCAAATTGCAATTGAGCAAGCATTAACTGATGCGCAGATAACCGCGGATGAAATTGGTTATGTAAATGCGCACGGTACTGCAACTGAACGAGGCGATATTGCTGAAACAAATGCAACTGCGAATGTATTAGGAAAAGTGCCGGTAAGCTCATTAAAAAGCTATTTAGGGCATACCTTAGGTGCTTGTGGCAGCATTGAAGCTTGGGCAAGTATTAATATGATGCAAGATAAGTGGTTTTCACCGACATTAAATTTACAAGAGATTGATCCTCAGTGTGGTGATCTTGATTATATTAAAAATGAAGGCCGTGAAATAAATACAGATCATGTGATGAGCAATAACTTTGCTTTTGGTGGTATTAATACATCGCTGATTTTTAAACGCTTTACTAAGTAATAAGTGCTTTTAAAGATAACTCAGATACCAACTTAAACACTTGGTATCTGAATTAATTTCTTTTTGTAGTCATTTTTTACAACTTCTAATGCATCAAGCACAACTTGTGAATCAAGCTCTTCTTGTTCTAATAGCATAATTAAATCAATAGCAAGTTTAATATGCTCAGGTGCATTATCTAAATTAGGCTTGCTCAATATTACCCCTCATAGAGATTAACTTTTTAGATTCTTCAATTGCAGCTTTGACTTTTTCTTCCATTTCTACGCGTTCAGATTGCGGAAGGTAAAATGCCATATCAACTTCAAAACGAATATACCTAGGCGGAAGTTGATTTAATACGGTACAGCAAAAGTCGGCTAATGTATCTACATCTAATGCTTCGTTTATTTTTTGTTTGATGATTTCATCAAGCACTAATTTTTCATAATAATTATGTATATCATCATGCAGTTTCATCTAATACTCCGTATATAACATGAAATTCTTTTTATGTGGTGAGCGAGTATTTTAAATGGTTTAATAATAAAAGCCCAATGTACATAACTTAGCTTATATCAAAACCACAGGCAAATCTAACCTTGGAGTAAGACATTAATTATTTTGTTTTTTCTGCGATTTTTATTTTATCTTCAGTGGCTGAAATTGCTTTTCGGCAGCGCCCTAATCGACCGTGAGTAGTCAAAATATCAAGATTGATTTCACTGGCTTTATCGCCTCGGGCTTTATGTAATAAGGCTTTTTTATCTTCTATCATAACTAATAAACGTCTTTCAAACTCTTTATTTTTAGCTAACTCTTGGTGTAGGTCATGAGAAGATTGCATGATCTTTTTCACCGCTTTTTTATAATATGTTTTCTTTTTAACAAATTTATTAGAATCTAAATCTTTTTGCCACACAGGCGTTGATTTTAATACCCTGATCACAGCTTCAAGTTGCGCTGTTAATCTTTCAATCGCATATTTATAGCTGCGTCGATGGGCTAAAGGAGGCAGGTTTATATAGGTTTGTGATAACTCATCTACATAATCAAGTAAGATCATGCTGCGAGTATTAAATAAAGTGGGATCAAATAATCTATGCTTAGATCTCATATAGCGATTTTTATCAAACCACTTGGCATTATCAAAGCTTTTAGCATCTCGTTTTATTTTTTCTATTTGAATACTTAATCTTTCTAATACTTGTGCTTTCATTTACATAAATGCCTCATAGGCAAGTTTTAAGGCTAAAACAATGACCACAGTATTAAAGATAGGCCTAATTATTTTACTGCCAAATTTAATTGCAGAATGTGCGCCTATCCAAGCACCTAGCATTAAAAAAGCGCCCATAGTGGCACCTAATATAAAGTTGACATGGCCCAGAGCGACAAAAGCAATAAGAGAAATAAAGTTACTAACAAAATTCATAGAACGGGCTAGGCCACAATTGAGCAGCAAATTCATCTTATATAATAATGAATTGGAAGCGGTCCAAAATGTGCCGGTACCAGGGCCCGCTAAACCATCAAAAAAGCCTAATAAACTGCCCTGTATTATTTGTTTTAATTTTAATCCTAAAGTAACCGGTGGCAGTTTTGTTTTTTGTTCAGGGCTTAATTTGCCAAAAATACTATAAATGGCAACGGATATAATGATAAAAGGCAGGAGTTTATTTAAAAAGTCGATACTGAGTTTATCTACTACCAGAGTGCCAATTAAAGCACCTATGGCTGTTGCAATAATAGATTTAAGCCAAAACTTAGGCTGAAATAAATTCTTTTTAAAGTAAGTAATACTGGCGGTAAGTGAGCCAAAACTAGAAGCGAGTTTATTGGTACCTAGGGCAATATGCGGTGGCAAACCAGCAGTTAATAATGCGGGTACAGTAAGCATGCCGCCACCGCCAGCAATTGCATCTATAAAACCAGCAGCTAATGCTACTGCACATAATATTGCCCAAGTTGAAGGGTCTAAAGCGAGTTCTAACACTTAAATTTATTACTCTATTGTTCTGTTGAAAGGAGGTAAGGCATCTAACATAGCTTTGCCATAACGCTTACTGACGAGACGACGATCTAATACAACAATGCGACCAGAGTCTTTTTCTTTGCGAAGCAGTCTACCACAACTTTGCACTAATTTCTTAGAGGCTTCAGGTACAGTGATTGATAAAAATGGATTTCCACCTTTATTTTGAATATGTTCTGTTTGCGCTTCTTCCATTGGTGACGTTGGCACGGCAAATGGAATTTTAGTGATAATCAAGTTTTCTAAATATTTACCTGGTAAATCAAGACCTTCTGAGAGGCTTTGGGTGCCAAACAAAATAGAACCTTTATTTTTATCTATTGCTTTTTTATGTTGTTTGATTAAATACTCGCGTGATGACTCACCTTGTAATAATAAATTATAACCTTTTGTTCTTAAACCTTGAGCGACTTCTTTCATTTGCCAATAAGAAGCGAATAGGACTAAGTTCGCTTTTTCTTTTTCAATATATTCAGGCATTACCTCTATTAAACGTTTGGTGAAGTTTTTATCTGTTGGCTCACATTTTATATCAGGTAATAAAAGTTGCGCTTGCTTTGGATAGTCAAAAGGGGAGGGAACCTTTAAGAACTTAACGCCTTCTTCACCTGCTAAGCCTGATTCAAAAGCAAAATGATCAAAGTTACCCAATGCGGTTAATGTTGCGGAGCATAGGACCACTCCAGCACATTCTTGCCATAATTTATCTTTTAAATAAAAACCAACTTCGATAGGGCTATCGGCTAATAAATGATCGTGATGATTTTTATAGTTTTGTTGTGTCAACCAGCGCGCGTGAGGGCTGGAAGCTGTGCCTTTATTGAGATTATTCCAAAGTTTATTCAGATTTTCTACTCTTTGAATATAAACACCGCTTTCAGCTAAAATAGGATCGGCTTTATGAGGTTTTACATCGCCATCGTTTACATCAAGGATCAATGATTCATGCATTTTAGATAAATGTTTAGATACTAATAATGATGAGTCACTTAAATCTTCACTTAAATTAGATAATAACTCAGGTAGTTCACCATTTTTAAAACGGTACACGTCATCTTCATTATAAGTTACATCTAATCCATCAAGAATATCTCGGGCTTTTTTTAATTCTTTTTGTGTATCTGTAATGGCATCTGCTAATTTAAAGTTCATGCCAATGGCACGTTGAGTGGAAATGGTATTAGACAGCTTTTGATTAAATTTAGCTAACTTATCAAGCCATTCTAAAGTGCCTTTTACAGTTGCGGAAGCGGATGAAAACTCACGGGTTATTTTTGGTAAATGGTGTGCTTCATCAATGACATAAATTGTTTTAGCTGGCTCTGGTAAAATTTTTCCGCCGCCTAAATCTAAATCTGCTAATAATAAGCTGTGATTTACCACCAATACATCCATTTGATTTAATCGGTTGCGCGCTTTGTGAAAAGGACAATGTTGATGCTCGGCTAATTGGCGTTGACAAGAATGTTTATCACCGGCAACTAAACTCCAAACTTTATCAGGAATAGTATCAGCCCAAGCATCACGGTCACCATGCCACTTGTTTGTGGTGTAAGCCGTAACTAATTGCTCAAGACATTTTTTTTCCATTTTATCTAATGGTGATTTTAATAAAGGCACAAAATCAAGCTGTGCAGGCTCTTCTGCTAGAGATGCTTTTAATTTTTGTGCACAGGCATATCTGTGTCTGCCTTTTACCAGATCAAATTGAAAATCTAAACCTGAGTTTTTAGCAAAAAAAGGGAGTTCTTGATCTATTAATTGTTCTTGCAAAGCAACTGTGGCGGTTGAGATCACTAACTTTTTTTTATTTGCTATGGCGTAAGGCAAGGCACCTAAACAATAGGCTAATGACTTGCCCGTACCAGTACCGGCTTCTAATACACAAATCCTTTGGCTTTTATGGTATTCACCCGCCAAGGTTTTTGCTATTTCTGCAACTAGGTAATTTTGGCTTTTGCGCGGTTTATAATCGGTTAAATTATCTGCAACTTGCTGGTGAATATTACGAATTGTTTTTTTTAAAGCATCAGAGAGCATGTTGCAGTGACCTAGTTATGTATATAATTACAGTGATTAGTTTAAAGGGAACGGGTTTTTGATACAACAAACATTGCAAGGGTTTATCCTTTCAAAGCAACAATACACATTAAATGGGCAGATCTGCCTGTGTTATTGGCTATCATCTGATTTTGGTCCGTTGAAGGTTGTGATCACAGGTGAAGAGGCTGTTTTTTTTGTTGAACAGACTAATAAAGAGAATGCGAGTAAGTTATTAGATAAAGAAAAAATACCGTATAGATGTAGTGCTGTGCCTTTAAGTACTTTTAAACAAAAAAAAGTTGTTGGCTTTTACTTTTCTCAGTTAAAACAATTTTACCAAGCAAGAGATTTATTTAACCAGCATTTTATTACCACCTTTGAATCAGATATTCGCCATTGTGACCGTTTTTTAATGGAACGCTTTATATGTGGCTCTGCGTGGGTGAAGGGCGTTTTTGTACAAAAAAATGGCTTTATAGAGATTTCAAATGCACAAATGAAGTCTATTAAAGATGATAATCAATATAAACCTAAATTAGACATGCTTTCTTTAGATATAGAATGCAGTGGCAAAGGCGTTTTATTCTCAGTTGGTTTATACAGTGATAAATGTGCGCTTGTTATTATGGTGGGAGATGCACAAAATCATGATGGTATTATTTGGGTTAAAGATGAAACAGCGTTATTGCAAGAGCTAGAAAGTCAAATCACTTTTTATGATCCCGATATCATAATAGGCTGGAATGTGATTAATTTTGACTTTTCATTACTTTTTAATCGCGCGGAACAATTAGATCTCTCTTTAAAGCTAGGTAGAGCCAATAATAAAATTCAATTGAAACAAGCTCAGGTAGGAAAGTTAGTCGTGCCAGGTAGAGTTGTTTTAGATGGCATTGATTTAATGCGCAATGCAACGTATCAATTTTCAAGCTTTAGTTTAGCTAATGTTTCAAGTGAAATATTAGGAGAATCAAAATTAATAGAATCAGATAATAAACTTGAAGAAATAGAGCGTCAATTTGTGGAAGATAAAATTGCTCTGGCTGAATATAATTTACAAGACTGTAAGTTAGTTTGGGATATATTTAAAAAAGAAAGTTTGCTCGAATTTGCAGTGGTAAGAACACAATTAACGGGATTAGATTTAGAAAGAATGGGTGGCTCAGTCGCTGCTTTTGTAAACTTATATTTACCATTATTACACCGCAGTGGGTATGTAGCACCTAATTTAGGTGATAGCCCTGTCAGTTTTGATAGTCCTGGCGGTTATGTTATGAGCTCAAGTCCCGGGTTATATCAAAATGTTATCGTGCTTGATTTTAAAAGCCTTTACCCTTCAATAATTAGAACATTTTTAATAGATCCTATGGGACTTATTGAAGGACTTAAAGAAGATGATAAACAAGAATATAGTGCGGTATCAGGTTTTCATGACGCTAAGTTCTCTCGAACAAAGCACCACTTGCCTAACTTGATTGAGCAGCTTTGGAGTGCACGAGATCAAGCAAAAAAACATAAAGATAAAATGCTTTCTCAAGCGATAAAAATAATTATGAATAGTTTTTATGGCGTATTGGGTTCCACAGGTTGTCGGTTTTACGATCCTAGATTATCAAGCTCAATTACGTTGCGTGGTCATGAGATCATGCAACAAACAAAACTATGGATAGAAAAATCGGGTTTTGAGGTTATTTATGGTGATACTGATTCTACTTTTATAAAGTTAGCTGATGAATTAACGCAAAATCAATGTAATGAAATCGGTATAAAATTAGCTGATGAAATCAACCTAAAATGGCATGAAAAACTAAAACAGGAATTTAATATTACAAGCCACTTAGAAATTGAATTTGAAACTCTATATAACCCTTTTTTCATGCCTACAATTCGTGGCGATATAAAAGGTTCAAAGAAGCGTTATGTTGGTCAAATAACACGATTTTTAGATAATAAACAAGATACAAAAGAGTTGGTTTTTAAAGGCATGGAAACCGTAAGAAGTGACTGGACTGTTTTAGCTAGGAATTTTCAAATGACTTTGTATCGTAAAGTTTTTGATGGTGAGGCCGTTGAAGAATATATCAAAACTTATGTTGCTAAAACTTTAAATGGAGACTTTGATCATCAGTTTGTTTATAAAAAGCGATTACGACAACATTTAAGCGAATATGTGAAAAATATCCCGCCTCACGCACAAGCTGCATTAAAAGTGCATATTACTCATCCAGATAAAGTGCCTAGCAAAGGACAATGGGTTGAATATGTTATTACAATTAATGGTCCTGAACTAAGGCAATTTAATACTTCAAAATTTAACAGAACACATTATGTTGAAAAGCAAATAAGACCGATTGCCGAATCTATTTTACCTTACCTAAATACAAATTTTGATCAAATTTTAAATGGTCAAGCCTCATTGTTTTAATCATTAGTTAGCGATTCTAGTGAGCTGATAATTGCGAAATAATCATTAATCCCTATATATTATTGGTTAAAAATTAACCTTGGTCTATTATTGTACAATAATTGAACAGGTTAAGTATTCAAATTAAGTTCAGTTTATTTTTATTTTATTATTTTTCCATTAAATACTCTTATCAGGGAGAAATTGAAATGTTAAACAATAAATTATTTAAATATTCAAAATTAGCACTCGCTATATCCTCACTTTCTTTTATATCTATAAATATTCAAGCCGAAGAAGGTGCTGGAGAAGTAGAGAGAATAGAAGTAACTGGCTCTCGTATTAAAAGAGCTGATATGGAAGGGGCTAATCCAGTACAGATAATTGGTAGGGAAGAGTTAGTCGCCTCAGGTATCACCAATGTAGGTGATATTTTACAAGAAATTCCTTCGGTAGCAGGTGCAGGAACAAATACAGCTATCAACAATGGTGGTTCAGGGTCTGTTAGGGTTTCCTTAAGAGGTTTAGGATCTGCTAGAACTTTAGTCCTACTTAACGGTCGTCGTATGGTGGCATCGGGAACTGGTGCGAATAGTTCAGTCGATTTAAGTACGATACCCACCGCGATAATTAAAAGAGTCGAAGTATTAAAAGATGGTGCTTCAGCAATTTATGGCTCAGATGCAATCGCAGGTGTTGTTAATATTATTACACGTGATGATTTTGAAGGCTTTGAAGCAAATTTAATGTATGACGCTTCAACAGAAGAGGGTGATGGCGAAACAAAATCATTTGATGTGACTGTAGGCTTTGCAGGAGATAAAGGGAATGTGGTTGTAAACGCCTTTTATGTTGAGCAAGGTGCACAGTGGTCTGGTGATAGATCATGGTCACAATTTGAATTAGATATGGATGTTACTGGTGAAGTTTCTAAAGGGGGGTCTTCAGCACCACCATGGGGAAGATATAATGGTATTGATGGCATAGTTAATGGTTCTGAGTGTGGTTCATTTACTCATGGTGCAGGTAGTGGTCCTGGTCAATCAGACCCAAGTGATTTTTCAAACCCTACAGGCTTTGATTGTTGGGATTGGGATAAAGATACCTATAACTATGCACCTGCTAATTATCATCTGACTCCGCAAGAACGTTATGGATTTTTTGCTTCAGGGAGTTATGAATTTAACGATAAAATTAGGTTCTTCTCAGAATTAAGTTTTAATCGTAGGATATCAGATACTAAATTAGCACCACTCCCCTTAGCGCCGTTAGCATTTTTTGGCTTCTCGGATGCGACTTATTCAAAAGATAACTATTACAACCAAATGTTTGGTCCAAAAGACAAAGATGGAAACTCTGTAGATATTACTGATTGGCGTAGACGTATGGTTGAAACTGGGGGGCGAGATAGTAGCTTTAGAGTTGAAACTGTTCGAGCTGCAATTGGCTTTGACGGTGAAATTAATGATGATTGGCGTTACGAAGTCTCATATATATTTGGTGCAAACGATGCAGCAACAAATGGCGCTGGTGGTGTGAATTTTGAAAAAGTAGGTGAAGCTGTAGGACCATCATTCTTAGATTCGACATCAGGCGAAGTAATGTGTGGTGCACCAGATAATGTTATTGAGGGATGTGTATCCCTAAATGTATTTGGTATTCCCGGAACAGAAACTGCAATTAATCAAGCTATGATGGATTTTATTACATTTGATGCTCATGATTTTGGTTCAAATGAACAGCAAATTATTTCAGGTAGTGTATTTGGTGATGCTTTTGAGTTACCAGCTGGCATGGTTGGAGTTGCTATTGGGTTAGAGCATAGGGAAGAAAAAGGAGCCGATTATCCTGATGCTTTAATTGCTTTAGGCATTACATCAGGTTCATCTCGTTTATCTACGGAAGGGTCATATACTGTAGATGAAGCCTATGTTGAAGCTAATTTTCCATTATTAGCGGATGTACCATTTGCTGTTAGTTTAGAGATCGATGGTGCAATTCGATATTCAGATTATGATACTTTTGGTGATACCACTAATCATAAATTAGGTGTTCGTTGGGTACCTATGGAAGGCTTATTATTAAGGGCTACAAGTTCTAGTGCATTTAGAGCACCTTCTACGAATGATTTATTCCAAGGTGCATCTGCTAACAGCCCAACAGTTGAAGATCCTTGTGCCACTAATCCTACCTCATTTTGTATCGCTGATGGTGTGCCAGCGGGTGGTTTTGAACCTATAGGTGATCAATTATCTTCTACTCGGGGTGGTAGTACAGAAATTCAACCTGAAGAGGCTGATATTTTGACTGCGGGTATTGTATATAGTCCCGATTTTATGGATGGTCTATCAGTCACTTTAGATTATTGGGATATTGAAGTAACAGATGCAATATCTACAATTGGGGAGCAGTTGATTTTAACTAAATGTGCCACTGAGGGGACTTTCTGTGACAAAATTACACGTTATGGCTCTGATGCTGGTGCTTTGTATGGTAATTCAAGTGATATAGATGATAGAACAACCAACGTAGGTGGTGTTAATTCGTCGGGTTATGATTTTAATATTAAATATTCTACAGATATTGAAATGGGAATGTTAAAAGTAAATTTAGATACGACTTATTATGATACCTATGATGTAATTCAAGCTGATGATTCCATTGTAAAGCATGCCGGAAAATATTGGGATGCATCAAGCGGGGATGGTAACTTCCCTGAATGGAAAACTAATATAAATATAAGTTTACAAAATGATGATTGGTCAGTGGCATATAGCATTCGATACATGTCGAGTGTTGAAGAATATGTAGATATGGCTTCAGCAAGTGATTGGTCATTATCTGAAATCAATTCAGGATTTAGAACTGCTGAGGTATTTAATGGTGAAACTGGTGCTTTAGATGGTTGGGATGTTTTCAGAGATGTCGACTCTTCAACTATACATGATATCAGGTTCACCTACTTCATGGAAAATATGACTGCGACTATAGGCATGGACAATATTTTTGATGAAGATCCACCTTATATGGCAAGTGGATTTAATGATAATACAGATCCGCGTACATACAATACAACTGGTAGACATATGTACTTATCTCTAGGACTTTCATTCTAACATTCATAATATAGGCACTTGTAAATCTACGGGTGCCTTTCCTCCAGCTCACCTAAAATGATAATTTGATTACAAAACCTAAAAAATCAACTTAACATCCTGTTCACTATTTTACCTTTAGCGCTAATTTTAAGGTTATAGTTTCCCGTTGGGTTTTTAAGTGTATTTTTTAAAATTACTTTGTTATTTCGTGATTACATTTTATTTTATTTCATTTTATTTCATTTTATTTTATTTCATTTTGTGAGTTTTTTTTTGATGTTGCTATATTGTTCTATTTCTTTATTAACATGGGCTTGAAGTTAATTTGAGTCGTAGTTGTATATTTCATACGTTCATTTCATTCTGTTATTACTCTTTATATTTGGAATCAGTTTCTTGCGTGCTTTTTTGGGTTCTCACTCACTTAATTGACCTTAATGAACTGTTTTGATTAGTATTTACGTTAGATAACAAGTTGGTCACAAAGTTGTTATTTAGTTTAACTTTAATGACAAATAATAAATTACACCAAAGAATGTAGCCCAGGGAGAAATCGAATGAATAATAATAAACTATCAAAAGCAGTTCATCTTGCAATATCTTTCGGTGCGGCATCAGCAGTTGCATTGTCGGCAAATGTATCAGCATCAGAAGATGGTACTGAAGAAGTAGAGCGTATTGAAGTAACTGGCTCACGTATTAAGCAGGTTGATATTGAAAATAGCTCACCTGTTACAGTAATTTCTGCAGCAGATATGTCTTTATCTGGGGAACCTACGGTAGCTGATGTATTAAATAATTTATCGGCCAATTCATTTGGTTCATGGAGTGGTGTTTCAGGTTATGGCTCTGGTAGTGCTGCATCATCAAATATTAACCTTCGTGGTTTAGGTTCCGATGCGACATTAGTGTTACTAGATGGCCGTCGTATGCCAGGTACTAGTTCTTCATCTGATACTTCAATTATTCCTATGTCAATTGTTGAGCGAATTGAAATTTTACGAGATGGCGCTTCAGCTGTTTATGGCTCATCAGCGGTCGCTGGTGTAATTAATATTATCACTAAAAAAGATTTCGAAGGGGTAGCAGCCCAATCAAGTATAAGAAACGGAAATATGAATACGCTTCACCTGAAATAGAAGGGGGTGCTAACCAAATGTTTTCTTTATCAGCGATTTTCACCGGTGATAAAGGTAATATCGTATTTACATTTGAGCACTCAGAAGCCGATGCTATTTTTGATAGTGAGATCTGGCCTTTAGATGATCCTACTTATTCTGGTTTTAGTTCTTATAGTCCGGTTGTAAATGGTTATGGAGAAGATGGTTGGATTTCTAATACAGATATGTGTGCTCAAGCACCAAACGTAGTTGATGCTACTGATGGTGAAGATGGTGGACGTTGTAAATATAATTATGGTGAAGTAACTAAATTTACGCCAGATACAGAAAAGAACTCAATGTTTACTAAGTTCAACTATTAACTGTCTGATAATATTGACTTTATTGGTCGTACTATGGCTTCATTAAACGAAGCTGATTCACGTTATGCAGCTACACCAGTATCTACAGCACCAATTTATATGTCTACTGATAATCAATATAACCCGACAGACGATGAAGTGCGTTTATATATGCGTTCAGCGCCAATCGGTACTCGTGATGCAAAAACTGAAGTTGTTACTACTGAATTTTTAGTTGGGTTACAAGGTTATACAGAAATTGGTAATGGTCTAGATTGGGAGATTAATTTCCAAAACAGTATTTCTAAAACAAATGTATTTAACTATAACTTAATTAACGATAATTCAATTCAAGCATCAATTGATTCTGGCGAATACGATGTTTTCAATACACAAGATTTAAGCTATGAAGATTGGAACGCGAGTATGGAGCAAATGTACACAGATGCAAATCATACTGGTGTATATGAAGGTCGTTATGCAAGCCAGCAAATTGATGGTTTAATTTCAACGACATTGATTGAGAATGATAACATTATTGTTGCAGGTGTTGTCGGTGCTGAATATGAAATGATCGACTTTGCACAGAAGAGTGATCCTGAGTCAGCAAATGGTTTTATTTCAGGTGGTTCGGGTGGTGATGATGTAGATGCTACACGTAACCGTACAGCTATGTATGCAGAAGTCCAAGCTAGCTTGCCGTATGAAATTGACTTAACAGTCGCTGCAAGATATGAAAAATATGAGCAAGAAGGGCAAACTAACTTAGGTGTTGAAAAATCTACTTTTGATAAAGTTGTCCCTAAAGTTGTCCCTAAAGTTGTCCCTAAAGTTGTCCCTAAAGTTGTCCCTAAAGTTGTCCCTAAAGTTGTCCCTAAAGTTGGCTTAACTTGGCGCCCAACTGATAATTTATTACTACGCTCTTCTTGGGGTGAATCATTTAGAGCTCCTAATATGGGGGAGATGTTTCAGTCTAACGCTTTAAGTTTCCCTACGGTTCGTGATACAGCATGGTGTGGTTCAAACCCAGGTCAGGACTTAGATGGTTATTGTTCTGATGCTGGTGAGCAAGTAGCGACTTGGTTTGGCGGTAACGCTAAGTTAACTGAAGAAACAGGTGACTCAACTACAGCTGGTTTTGTATGGGATGTAGTAGATAATCTATCTGTTGAAGTAACATATTATTCAATCAACTATGAAAATAAAATTGATAGTATATCGAATAATGAATTATTAAGAATTGAGCAAGAGAATGGATTGGGTTCTACACCTGATGCGATAGAGCGTAATGCGACAAAGGGTAAGATTGATAGCATGAAGACGGGTTATATCAATAAATCTTCGCTCTCTACTGATGGTATTGATTTTAGTGCACGTTATAACTTTGAAACATCTTATGGTGATTTTTCTGCAACATTAAATGTTTCAAAAGTAATGACATTTGAAGAAGTAGCAGACTCAGAGTCAGAACCATTTGATTATGCAGGTTTACAAAATTACCCAGATCTTAAGTCTGATTTAGCATTAAGCTATGCATATGATGATTATTCTGTTGCTTGGACTATCTTCCATGTTGGTTCTCAAGAACCAGGTAACGAAGAGTGGGGCGTAGATTATTTAGCTGATATTCCTACTTATATTAAGCACAATGTACAATTTGGTTACATTGCACCAACAGAAACTAAGGTTACATTTGGTATTAATAATCTAACAGATGAGAAAGCACCTAGTTACTATGATGGCTTCCGTGATTACCGTGACTCTAGTTGGTCATTATATGATCAGGCAGGTCGCTCAATGTATTTAAGAGTTGAACAACAGTTTTAATATTTAAAAGTTAAACCCTACCAATAATAAAAACCTGCTTAGCTAGCAGGCTTTTTTATTAATTATATTAAAACGTAATTAATCATAAAAAGTGCTATTTTATAGCGCATTTCACTTACACTAAGAGTTATTTACAGGGTCTTAATAAGCCTTATAAGACTCCGATAATGAAAAAATACAACTCTCTTTAATGAAAATTAGTTTCATTTACATTTGATTTACAGCCTGCAATATGTCCAAAACCTGAGGTTTATAGTCAGTGACCTACATGTCAATCTATTTTTTATATGTTTCCAATATATTTTTTTGTAATCGAATGATTACACTTTTAGTTTAAGGTGTAATTTCTCAATTTTTTATATTTTCCTTTTGCAACAGTGGGTTGTGGTTTGTCTTTGCTTTGCTGTAAATGTAATTAAGTGTTTCAGGTTGTTTCTTTGTAGAAACAATTTCACCTCAAATGTTAATTTATTATAAACATGTGTTGACCAATGTTTCCTATTTTGTTTAATATTTGCCTCGGATAACGAGCAAGTCTTAAAAATAGTCATTAAGTTCAACTTAAATGACAACAAAATTTAATCACATCAAAGAATGTGGTCCAGGGAGAAATCGAATGATAAATAACAAACTAGCAAAGGCAGTTCGCTTAGCGATGGCTTTTGGTGCTGCTTCAACAGTAGCATTATCTGCAAATGTTTCAGCAGCAGAAGAAGGCGCTGAAGAAGTTGAACGTATTGAAGTAACTGGTTCACGTATTAAACGTACTGACCTTGAAAGCGCAGTGCCAGTAACAACATTTACAGCTGCTGATATCATGGCATCAGGTGCGCCAACACTTGAGCAATTTGTACAAGCTTTACCATTAGCTAACGGTGGCCAATTTGGTTCAAACGTTAATAACGGCGGTTCAGGTACAGTAACAATGAACCTTCGTGGTCTGGGTTCGTCTCGTACATTAGTACTTGTAAATGGTCGTCGTTACTCAGGCGATATCTCAGCAGTGCCTATGGCTGCAATTAAGCGTGTTGATATTTTACGTGATGGTGCATCAACTGTTTATGGTTCAGATGCAATTGCTGGTGTTGTTAACTTTATCACTAACAGTGATTTTGAAGGCGCACAAGTTGATGTTCGTACGCAACAGTCAAGTGAAAGCGATGGCAAAACTAAGAGCGTTAACTTCTTAGCGGGTACTAGCAGCGATAAAGGAAATATTATTTTCTCTGGTACTTACGAGAAACGTGATGCGGTATATGGTTCTCAACGTGATTTTTCAGCATGTCCTCCAACTGAACTTGATACTGATGGCGATGGCACAAACGATGACTTAGGTTGTGGTGGTTCTGCAACAACTATGCCTGGTTCTGTATGGAGTCCTTCTCATGGTTTTGGTCAAATGGATGGTAATGGCGGTGTTAGAGCTATTACTGATGAAGAAAGATTTAACTATGCAGCATTAAGTATTCTTTATCAGCCACTTGAAAAACATTCTTTCTTTACACAAGCTGATTATGAGTTAATTGATGATGGTTTCTCAACTGTAAACTTCTTTGCAGAAGCGGCTTACACTAACCGTGTTTCAAATACACAAATGGCACCAGTAGGTACTTTCTGGGGTGTTGAAGTTCCAGCTACAAATCCTGGTAATGATTTAGGTGAAACAGCTTATGCTTACCGTCGTCTAGCAGAAGCTGGCGGTCGTACTTGGAAACGTGAAGTAAATGAATTTAACTTAACACTAGGTTTTAAAGGTGAGTTAGAAGATAGCGGTATTTACTGGGATGCTTCATACATGCGTGCTAAACGTCGTACTGATACAAATGCAGGCGGTCGTGTACATCAAGAGCGTGCTGGTATCTTAACTAGCCCAGAGTTATGTGCAGCAAATTCAGATTGTCCAGATGTTTGGAACCCGTTTGCAAAAGATACATTAACGCAAGAAATGCAAGATTGGATCATTGTTCCAATGACTAGCACTGCTGAAGGTGAAGATACACAACTACAAATTAACTTAGCTGGTGACTTAGGTGATATTGAATTACCTGCAGGTGCAATATCTTGGGCTGGTGGTTATGAGCGTTTAACTACGAGCTATGTTTCTACTCCTGATGGCGCAGCTGGTTTAGGTGCAATATACGGTGTTGCTGCAGAAGGCACTGAAGGTGCATTTACAACTGATGCATTTTATTTAGAACTTAATTTACCTATTTTATCTGATATGCCATTTGCTGAGCGTTTAGATCTCTCTCTTGCTGCACGAAGCACAGATGTAAGTGTAATAAATGATAAAGAAGTAACAACTAAGATTGGTTTAGAATGGCGTCCAAGTGATGAGCTTTTAGTACGTACTAGTCTTTCTGAAGGTTTCAGAACGCCAGGTGTTAGTACTTTATTTGCTCCGCGTGCAAACTCTGCAGAATCATACAGTGATCCATGTGAAAACTATGGTTCAAATGCAAGTGCAAGCGCAACATTAAAAGCTAACTGTGCTGCAGATGGCCTTGCAACAGATTGGGCTCCACTTACTGACCAAGCTGGTGCTTGGACTGGTGGTAACCCAGATTTAGGTCCTGAGAAATCAGAGTCTCTAACGATTGGTGTTGTATACTCTCCAAACTTCATTGAAGGTTTCTCTGTAACTTTAGATTACTATGATCTTGAGATTACAGATGTTATCGGTTCATTAGGTATGGGTACGATTGCTACAGAATGTTATAACAGTGAAAACTTCTCTTCACCAATGTGTGACCAAATAAAAGGTCCTGCGGCATACGGTGAGCAAGGTGGTCCACGTCGTAACTCATTAGGTAACTTATCAGGTGTTGATTTATCAACTCAAAATTTAGGTTTCTTTAATGCAAGCGGTATCGATTTTAACATTAACTATACAATGGATATAGCTGCAGGTAACTTAGACTTCAACCTAGAAGGTACTCGTGCACTTGTGTTAGAGCATCTTGAAGCAGAAGGCTTAGAAACAACTGAACTTGCTGGTTATTACGGTAATGATGTAGCAAATGGCGGTAAAGGTTCATTCCCAGAATGGAAATCTACTTTCAGAACACGTTTCTCTGCAGATAACTTCACAGTAACGCATAATATGCATTACCAAAGTGCTGTAGATGATTACGCACCAGTTGAAACTAACCTTTCAAATGATGTTGAAGCTATGGTTTATCATGATATCAGCGCTTCTTATTTCTTAGAAAATGTAACACTATCAGCAGGTATCAATAACCTAACTGATAAGCAACCTCCATATGTAAGTAATGGTACTAACGGTTATTTAATCCGTTCACACCGTTTAACTGGTCGTCAATATCACTTGACTGCTAGCCTTAAATTCTAGAAATTATTAATCTAGTTTAGTTTAAAAGCCCGATTTAAATCGGGCTTTTTTGTTTAAAAAATCTATGCAGCTTTTCTGCTGTGGCTTCATATCAATAAGCTTTGAAAATGATTATCTAATTTCTATTCGTTGTGAATTTCCCATGTTTTTATCTATGCAAGTGCTAATTTCTTAATTGCTTTATAATTAACGAATTAGGTAACTTTTTCCTATTTTGTTTATTTATTTGATAGTTTCTAAATGTCAATAGCTTTGGATAATGTATTTTGTATATTTTATTTGTAATTGAGTGGTTACATTTTTGTTTTGGTATTTAATTTCCCTATCCATTTTAATTTCTTTAATTTCAGTTGTTTGCGAGGTTTTTGTTTTTTTATAGTTGTTTCCATTTGTTACGCTTTGTGTTTTTTTTGATATATTTTGCGTTAAGTTGTTAATTTTATATAAACAGTTGTTGACCAATGTTTCTTGTTTTGTTTAATATTTACCTCGGATAACGTGCAAGATTAATAAAAAGTCATTAAGTTCAAATTAAATGACAACAAAAATTAAATCACATCAAAGAATGTGTTCCGGGAGAAATCGAATGGTAAATAACAAATTAACAAAGGCAGTTCGCTTAGCAATAGCTTTTGGTGCAGCTTCAACAGCGGTATTATCTGCGAATGTTTCAGCAGCAGAAGAAGGCGCTGAAGCGGTAGAGCGTATTGAAGTAACTGGTTCACGTATTAAGCGTGCTGATATGGAAACTTCAAGCCCAATTCAAATCACTTCAGCTGAAGATATTAAAGTTTCTGGTTTTACACGTGTTGAAGATATGCTTAATACGCTTCCACAAATCGAAGCATCTTCAACAGCTTTTGAAGCAAATGGCGCTTCAGGTCGTGCCGGTGTAGATATGCGTGGTTTGGGTTCTCATAGAACTTTAGTGTTAATCAATGGTCGTCGTATGGCACCAGGTGGTGGTTCAAGTGGTGCGGCTGATTTGAATGCGATTCCTTCGGCATTGGTAAAACGTGTTGAAGTAATGACTGGTGGTGGTTCTTCTGTATATGGTGCAGATGCTGTTGCGGGTGTTGTTAACTTTGTTATGGATACTGACTTCGAAGGTTTTAAAGTTGATTTAGGTGCTTCAGGTTACCAACATAATAATGATAATAGCTATATCCAAGGCTTAATGGATGAAAAAGGCTTTGATTATGATTCAGGTAATACAGGTATTGATGGTACCTCTTTTAACTTTGATGTGACAGCTGGCGGTTCTTTTGACGGTGGAAAAGGTCATGCAGTAGCATACGCTACTTTTAAGCGCACTAATGAATTACGCCAAGGTGCTCGTGATTACTCTTCATGTGCCTTAAATGCAGCTGGTACAAGTTGTGGTGGTTCTGCTAATGCAATTATTCCTAACTTTGATATGTATGCAGTTAACCCAGATGGCACAACTGATTACTCTAGAAATATGTGGTCTTCTTTAGATTCGGACAGTAACTTTATTGATTCTCCAGGCTCGAATCGTTACAACTATGCACCTGTAAATCACTTTATGCGTCCAGATGAAAAATTCACACTAGGTGCTTTTGCTAACTACGAAATAAATGATTCTTTCATGCCTTACCTTGAAGTGTCATTTATGCGCGATAAAACACGTGCACAAATAGCTGAGTCAGGTACTTTCTTTAATGAAGAATACATCATTGATTTAGATAGTGATTTATTAAATGACGCACAGCGTCAGCAATTAGCTGATGGCTTAGGTGTTGATGCAGCTACTGGTCAAGCTGCTATATATATTGGTAAACGTAATGTTGAGGGTGGTCCTCGTGTTGATGTTATCGAACATAATTCTTTCCGTATTGTTTTAGGTAGTGAAGGTGAGTTATCTGATACTTGGACATATGATGCATCACTACAATTTGGTAGCACAACAGGATCAAATGTTTACTTAAATGACTTTTATGGCCCGCGTATCACAACAGCATTAAGTGCAAGTGGTGAAAAATGTGAAGGCGATTGTATTCCATACGAAGTATTTACTTATAATGGTGTTACGCCAGAACAAGCTGGTCCTTTAACTGGTGCCGCAGCATTAACAACAGCGTCTGATCAAATTGTTGTAAGTGCGTTTGCTACAGGTGAACTTGATTTTACAATGCCGGGTGCTGATTCACCGGTAGCAGTTGTAATAGGTACTGAATACCGTAAACAAGAATTTGAAAGAATTTCTGACGATATCTATGCTACAGGCGCTCTACTAGGCCAAGGCGGTCCAACAAAATCACTTGTTGGTGGCTATTCAGTTAAAGAAATCTATGGTGAAGCAAGCATTCCTGTTCTTGAAGGTGCTGCATTTGCTGAAGCATTATATGTTGAACTAGGCTACCGTTATTCTGACTATGATATATCTGGTGGTGAGCCAGCATACAAAATCGCGTTAGATTGGACTCCAGTTGAAGACTGGAAAGTACGTGCAAGCTATAACCGTGCAGTACGTGCGCCTAATATTGGTGAGTTGTTTGCTACACAAAGTATCGGACTATGGTCTGGTGAAGACCCGTGTGCAGGCGCAAACCCAAGCCTTTCTCAAGCACAATGTGCTAATACAGGTGTAACTGCAGCTCAATACGGTAATGTTTCTGCAAGTCCTGCTGGTCAATATAATCAGCTAGGTGGTGGTAACCCTAATCTTTCTCCAGAAATTGCAGATACTTACACGCTAGGTGTTGTTGGACAAATTACTGATAATATTGATTTCTCAGTGGATTACTGGACAATTGAAATTGAAGATGTGATCGATAGCATCGAACCTGAACTAACAGTTGAACAATGTGCTAAAAGTGGTTTAGCTGCTTTTTGTGATAATATCACGCGTTCACCTTCAGGTAACCTTTGGTTAGGTCAAGCTGGTTATGTAACAGCAACAGACTTGAACTTAGCAAGCCAAAAATGGGAAGGTATCGATTTCACTGGTGCCTATAATACAGAATTATTAGGTGGTAGCCTAAGTACTACATTTATGGGTACTTACATGATGACTAAAGAAACTCAGTCATTACCTGGTGATACATCTTCAATCTATGATTGTACAGATGGTATTACATCAGTATGTTACCCTCAGCCTAAATGGCGTCATGTTGTAAATGCAAACTTTGATAAAGATGATTGGGGTGTAAACGTTAAGTGGCGCTTCATGGGTAAAGTAGATTACGAAGGTGATACAGATACTTTAGCTGAAGGCGGAATCGATTCTCAAACATATATTGATGTCGCTGGTAATTATACATTCAATGATAATGTCACTGCGCGTTTAGGTGTAAATAACATCTTTGATAAAGAGAAGCCAATTACTGGTAACACTTTAGATGTAGGAGCATTTTACGACGGTTTAGGTCGTTATCTTCATGCAAGTGTTTCATTTAAGTTCTAATAATAAAACTTAAATTGAAAAAACGACATACTGAAAAGTATGTCGTTTTTTTTTATCTGGCATTTTTATTGATTAATTAAACTCTGATAGATTATATGGTTTAGCATATATTTTGATTATATAATTCATGCTAAAAATAATAGGTAAATAATAAAAATGAATATACCTGATGGAAATCAAATAACTCAAGAGCAGTTAACAAGACTAAAGAAAGCTGAATACGCTTTCTCAAAACAAGATTATAAAACGTCAGAAGGTGAATATAGAAAGTTACTCTTGGAAAATCTAAAGTTACCAGAAGTATACTCCCAATTGGCTTGGATATGCGCCATGACAAATAGGTTAGATGAGGCAAAATCTTTATGGGAGATCTCATTAAAATTGTCACCTAATTATGTAAATGCATTATTAGGATTAGGCGATGTATATAAATATGAACGAGACTTTAATCAGGCTATTTTAGTCCTTAAACAAGTTGTGGCGTTACAACCTGATCATGCAATGGCTTATTTGAGCATTAGTTACTCGAATATGCAGTTGGGTAATTATTTAGAAAGTGAAAAGGCGTGTTTAAAAGCATTAAAAATTGAGCCAAACTTTACTCAAGCCCAAGACTATTTAGGTGAAATTTATAATGCGAAAGGTGAAGTGGACAAAGCGAAGAAGCATTTTGAACAACAAATAAATGACAATCGTCAAAATATAAAAGCATTGTACTCTTTGGGGAATTTATTGAAATCTCAAGGAAATATGGCCTTATCAGCGAGTTATTATAAAAAATCATTAATGATAAATCCGCTATTTTCTCAAGCTCATTTTACTTATGCAAGTGTGCATAAATATGAGAATGTAGATGATGAACATATCAAAATGATGCTTGATATATTAAGTAAAGGGAATTTAGATGAAGCCAGTAAAATACATCTTTCATTTGCACTCGCTAAAGCCTATGAAGATGCCCAAAGTTACACCAAAGCATTTACGTTTTTAAAAAAAGGCAATGACTTAAGATTCCGAAAATTTAATTATAAAATAGAAGCTGATGAGAAATTTATAAATAATATTATTCGTATTTTTAACAAGGGATCCATAGAAGCACATCAAGTTAGTCAGCAGCAAACAGATAAGCCGATTTTTATTGTTGGTATGCCAAGATCTGGTACATCTCTAGTTGAAAGAATTATATCAACGCATTCTAAAGTATTTGGTGCGGGTGAATTAGATTATTTTTTTAAACTAGGCACTAATGATCTTATCTCGCAAGAAAGTAACTTTTTATATAAGGAATTAGAGAGTTACCCAAAAGATATCTTTAAAAATATTGGAGATACATATCTAAGTCAAATTTCAAAAATAAACCCTGAAGCAAAGCACATTACAGATAAGTTACCGTTTAATATGTTACTAGTCGGTTTGATAAAAACGGTATTTCCTAATGCAATTATTATTCATTGCAATAGAGAGCCAATTGATAATTGTTTATCAATTTATAAGAAAAACTTTGCCACAGACAATTATCGCTTTGCCTACAATTTAGAGACATTGGGGAAATTTCACAACTTATATAAAACGTTAATGCAGCATTGGCAAGACTCTTTTCCTAATTCTGTATATCAAGTGCATTATGAGAAGTTGGTTTCTAACCCAGAACAAGAAATTAGAGACTTAATACAAGCTTGTGGGCTGGAGTGGCAAGAAACCTGTTTGGAATTCAATAAAAATAAGACTATCGTTAAAACTGCCAGTGCTGCTCAAGTAATCAAGCCTATTTATCAAAGCTCTGTAAAATTATGGAAGCACTATGAGGAAAATTTAGCACCCTTATTAAATGCATTGAATAATGATTAGTTTCAGAATAGCTAAATGAAAGCATGTCTAAAAAGTTAATTTATTAAGTTGAAATCAGGGTTTTGGTTATCTAAATGTAATTAATTTGATCTTCTTAGGTGAGTTTTAATATTTTAATTGTATATTTTAGTTTTTTATTCATTTTTTATTATAAAAAAAAAGTTATTAACATATTTTTACATTTAGCTTTGTGAGCTCGTAGTATCGGGGGAGCGCTAATATTTTATGTAAAATAAATGTAACTTAACTAGGTTGTTTTTAATTTAATCTAATAAAACACCTAATATCCTCAAACATCAAGTTGACAGGACTTGATCCATTTTGCATTATTGGTAAGTTGATGCCTATATATAGGTATCAATCCTGGTTGAATTAAATCAGTTTTAAATTCTAAAAAAGTTACATTACTTAAATTGGTTGGGAACTATGTCTGTTAAAATCAGAAAGAGCCTTGTAGCATCTGCGTTGGTTGGCGCATTTGCATTAGCAAGCAATAATGTGATTGCAGATCCTTTGAATGACCTTCATAAAGCTGAAGCGAAAATTCATAAGGCCGCTGTAAAATCACAAGTTAAAATCGACAATGTATATGAACAAACTCAAGAGTTAATCGCTGAGTACCGTTCTGTTGTTGACGAAAGAGAAATCATTAAAGTTTATAACGATCACGTAGCACGTTTGGTTGCAGACCAAAATGCTTCAATCGAATCTTTTAATGATCAAATCGCAGAAATCGATAAAACGAAACAAAACGTTGTGCCTTTGATGTATCGCATGATCGATACGCTTGAGCAATTCATCAAAGCGGACGTTCCATTCAATACTGAAAAACGTTTAGCACGTATTGAACTACTTCGTAGCACTATGGTTAGCTCTCAAGTAACGACTTCTGAGAAATACCGTCAAGTACTTGAAGCATATCTTATTGAAAAAGATTACAGTTCAGTTGTTAACGCCACTCAAGGTGTATTGAAACTAGATGGTCGTGATATCACTGTAGATTTCGCTCAAGTTGGTCGTATCTCTTACGTTGCTCAGTCTTTAGACATGAAAAACGCATGGGTATGGAACAACACGTCAAGATCTTGGGATGCTTTAGGTGAAGAATACCTAAAACCAGTAACAACTCTTATCCGTATGGCACGTAAGCAAGCGTCATTCGATCTTGTTAAACTACCTATCTTTGGCGCGGAGTAAAACTAATGAAGAAACTTTTTAAAGGTTTTGCTGTTGCTGCAGTACTATCAGTTTCTGCTGGTGCAGCATTAAATGCTCACGCAGATACAGCTTCTCTAGATAAAATTTTAGAGCAAGTAAAAAAAGATCGTATCTCTGAAGGTAAAATTAACAAGCAACGTGAGCAAGAATTCCTTTCTGCTCGTGCTGACAAAAAAGCTTTGCATAATAAAGCAAAACGCGAACTAGCTGCTGAAAAAGCACGTGGTGAGCAGCTTAAAAAGCAATATGCACAAAATGAAATTACTTTAGCAGAAAAAGAGCAAGCGCTTGAAAATGCTAAAGGTACACTTGGTGAAATGTTTGGTGTTGTACGTCGTGCTGCATCTGAAACAATTGGTTCAATTGAAGCTTCTTTAGTAAGTGCTGAAAAACCAGGTCGCGAAGTAGTATTACGTTCATTAGCAGAAGCTAAAAAACTTCCTACAACTCGTGAACTTGAAGAGTTATGGATTGCACTTCAAACTGAAATGACTGAGTCTGCTAAAGTATCTAAATTTGATGCTGAAGTTGCTCAACTTGACGGTGCAACTAGCATGATGCAAGTTACTCGTATAGGTAACTTCAACTTAGTTAGCGATCAAGGTTACTTAATCTACCACCCAGAAACTAAGCAAATCCAACCTTTAGGTCGTCAACCAGACGGTCACATCGTAGGTTCTGCTTCTGATTTAATCTCAGCTTCAGCTGGTTCATACTCAGGTTTCTACTTAGATCCAACTCGTGGTTCAATCCTTCGTCTTAACACGCAAAAAGCGACGCCAGAAGACCGTTTCCACCAAGGTGGTACAGTTGGTTACGTAATCGCAGTGTTATTAGTTGTTGGTTTCCTAATTGGTTTCGTTCGTTTAGCTGCACTTACTGTTATCGGTGGCAAAATGAAAGCACAACTTAAGAATGTTAACGCACCAAGTGAGAAAAACCCACTAGGTCGTATTCTTAAAGTTTACAGCGACAACAAAAACCAAGATGTTGAAAACCTTGAGTTGAAACTTGATGAAGCTATCATGAAAGAAACTCCAAGCATTGAAGCTGGTATCAATATTATCAAGATTTTCGCAGCTATCGCTCCGTTACTAGGTCTACTAGGTACGGTTGTTGGTATGATCGAAACTTTCCAACAAATTACTTTGTTTGGTACAGGTGACCCGAAAATCATGGCTGGTTCAATCTCAATGGCTCTAGTAACAACTGCTCTAGGTCTAATTGCTGCACTACCATTAATTTTCTTACACGCTGTTGTACATGCGCGTAGTAAATCAATCGTGCACGTTCTTGAAGAGCAAAGCGCTGGTATCATCGCAGCTCACGCAGAGAAGGAAAAAGCCTAATGTTATTCCTGATAGAGTTATGGGAATCTGTCAGGGATTTTGTGGCTACAGGCGGCCAAGTACTTTATGTGGTCGCGATAGCACTTTTCATTATGTGGGTATTAATGATAGAGCGTTATTGGTTCTTAACTACCGAGTTTCCTCGTATGAAAAAAGGAATAATCGCTAGTTGGGATGCCCGCCAGGATACTACATCCTGGTACGCACACAGAATTCGTGAAGCATGGATTTCTGAAGCGTCCGAAAATTTAAGCCAGCGTATGTTGTTGATTAAAACTTTGGTAGCTGTTTGTCCTTTAATCGGACTGTTAGGTACTGTAACTGGTATGATCGCTGTTTTTGAAACAATGGCAAACCAAGGTACAGGTAACGCACGTTTAATGGCAGCTGGTATATCAATGGCAACAATTCCGACTATGGCTGGAATGGTTGCGGCGCTATCTGGTGTATTTTTTAGTACACGTCTTGAAGCTAAAGCGAAAGTTGCTCGCGCTTCATTAATTGATAGTCTGCCACATCACTAGAGAGAGATTTAAATATGGCACGTAAACAACGTTTTCGTGAAGAAGAAGACGCTGCAGTAGATATGACACCGATGCTAGATATCGTTTTCATCATGCTGATCTTCTTCATCGTGACTACTTCATTCGTTAAAGAAGCGGGTATTGAAGTCAATAAACCAAAAGCAGCACAAGCAAGTAAGCAAAAAAATGCAAATATTTTTATTGCTATCAATGCACGTGGTGAAGTTCATATGGACAAGAGTGTTGTTGATATCGAACGTGTATCTGCGAAACTTGAAAGTTTATTAGCTGAACAGCCTACTGATGTTGTAATTATCCAAGCGGATAAAGAAGCAAAACATGGTATCGTTGTTAAAGTAATGGATGCTATCAAGACGACAGGTGTTTCTAGAATTTCTATTGCAGGAGTTCCTTGATGATTCGTTTTCTGTTTTCACTTATTGCAGGTGGGGCAGTTACTTTCGGCTTGTTCTTTTTCATGGCCTTTCTTATCTCCAGTGGAGATAAGAGAGCTGAAGATGAAAAAGAAAAAATCATAGTCGAAATTATGACGAATCCGCCTGAGTCGAAGGTGCAGCAGCGTAGACGTGTTCCGCCTCCGCCGCCGCCGCCGCCAAAGCAGCCGCCTAAGCCGCAGCCACCACAACCGGACAACAGTACACCTGATGCCGGAGCCTTGTCATTTAATATGCCAAGCATCAATGTAGGTGGTTCAGCTGGAGGACTGAGTGGTCCAGGTGCTTTTGGTCGTGATGGTGATGCTACACCTATCGTTCGAATTGAACCTAAATACCCAGTGCAAGCTGCACGTGATGGTAAAGAAGGTTGGGTACAGTTATCTTTCACTATCAATGAACTTGGTGGTGTTGAAGATGTTAAAGTTATAAACGCTGAACCAAAACGTATATTTGACCGCGAAGCAAAACGTGCTCTACGTAAGTGGAAGTACAAGCCTAAAGTTGTTGATGGTAAAGCCATGAAACAGCCAGGCCTTCAAGTTCAATTAGACTTTAAAATTAACCAAGGTTAAGGAGGAATAGAAATGAAAAACTTGTCAAAAGTAACAGCTCTTGCCCTGCTTATCTCTTTGGGTGGTTCTGTTGTTTCACCTACAGCTATGGCTAAGCCTAATTACGAAGAAATTGAAAAACGTAAAAAAGCTAAAACCAAAATAATGGGTGAGCGTACAGGTAAAAAAGTAGTTAAAGCATTTGATCTTTATAATGAAGAAGATATAGATGGTGCACTTGCTCTTTTACTTGAACTGAAACCTTCTAATGCATTTGATAAAGCAACAGTTAATTTTTACTTAGGGCAGTTAAATGCTCAAAAAGAAAATTATTCTGCAGCTGTTAAATACATGAAACTGGCTATTTCTGAAGATGTTCTTAACTTTAAAGACCAAGCTCAATCTATGAAATTGATGGGTGATTTGTATGCAGGTACTAAAAAATACAAAGAAGCTAAAGAAATTTACATGGATTGGATGGACTTTACAGGTGAAGAAGATGCCAATGTTTACATCCGAATTGCACAAGCTAACTACGAGCTTAAAGCATTTAAAGATGTAATTGCACCAGCAGATCGTGCCATTGCGTTGGAAAAACCTGATGACCGTAAAAAAGCACCATATGATTTAAAAATCGGTGCTTTTTATGAGCTAAAAGACTACAAAAATGTAGTTAAAGTTGCTGAAACTGTACTTAAAACTTGGCCAGAAATGCCTAAGTCTTGGACTCAGTTAGGTAAATTTTACATGCAAGTTGAAGACTATAAAAAAGGTCTTTCAACCATGGAAATGGCTTATAAAAACGGTCACTTTGAAACAGAAGTTGATTATAAAATATTAACTAGCTTCTATTCTCTTAACGAAATCCCTTACAAAGCCGGTGCATTATTTGAAAAGGCAATGAAAGAAGATAAAGTTAAGCGCACTAAGCAAAATGTTATGGCGATGGCAAGTTACTTCCATCAGTCAAAAGAGATTGCTAAGGCTTCAAAGTACTACCAAGAAGCAGGTAAGTTTGATAACGATGCTGAACTGTATCGTAAATCAGGCGCGTTATTGCTACAGAGCGAGAAATTCTCACAATCTGTTAAAGCATTAAACAAAGCTCTTGAGTTAGGTTCTAAAAAGAAAGGTCGTATTTATGCTGATTTAGCTGATGCTTATTTCCAGCAAGAAAAATACAAGAAAGCTTATTCTGCAATTATGGAATCAGCTAAAGATCCTAAAACACGTAAGTTTGCGAAAAGTTGGTCTTCTTTTATTAAAGAAAAAGCAGCACGTAAAGGCGTTAAGATCTAAAGTTAACTTTTGTTAACTCAAAAACCCTATTCATTTTTTGAATAGGGTTTTTTGTTTTTATAAACCTAAAAATGACTAATGCAGCCCATGGATTGAATAGGCATTACACCCTTGAGACTCCGCTTCTTTGAGTGTATTGGCTGTTTTAACAAATATATCTTCTAAAGGTATATCGTATGTTGGTAAAACATTTGTCGCACCTACAGTCAAATTGATTGATACAGATCTTAACTTAATGCGCTTTTCTATATTGCTTTGTATTCGTTGAACAATAATATTTGTTCCAGCCTCATCTAAATCAAATAAGCCAATTGCAAAAAAATTGTCATCAAATCGGCAAATTATATCGCTACTACGATAGGTTGAATCCTGCAATAAATGTGCTATTTCGATGAAGCAGTCTTTATCTATCCTGTTTGAAGTACTTATATGTGGATTTAAGAATAATATGGATAAAGTAGATTTATCTCTGATTAATCTATGCCATTCCCTGTTTAGTATTTCCATAAAATATGCTTGATTGTATAATCCTGTATCACCATCTCTAAATGATGCATTTTGAAAAGAAAATATCATAGGCCACCCTTTAATTAACCCTCTTAAATAAGGTTAGATTAGCTTGAACAAAATTACTCAATTTTTAATAATTTTTTTATTACCTGTATTAGTTGCATGTAATGATGCACACATACCGAAAAGCAAAAGTACTAAGGGTTCAATAGAACAATTGAAGGTATTAAATCATTTGTTATTACCATCTGATGTAGTGCTAAACCAAAGTATTGATTACCCATTTGATGAAACATATTTAATGAAAAGGCATCAAATTTATACTGATTTATCCTTTTTTGAAATATCAAGTGGAACAGGTGCGAAAGCAGAATTAGATTATTTGATGATACAACAGCGCTTTCCTGAGCGTTATTTTCCGTGGCCATCAGCTATCAATGTGCTTGATACCGTGCTAACTAATACCTCAACGACACAAAACTCTGCTTTGTTATCAGATGCGACAATTTGGCTGAGGTTCGTTCAGACTAGATTAGAAGAGGCTACTAAGAGTAATATTAAACTTAATAAGATGGCGCATTCAGATTTAATCGCTCGAATTACATTAGTGAATGAGAAACTAAATAATGTAAATATTAAAGAAAGTACTGAACTGACAGAGTTTAGAAGTGCCTTAGAGCAGCTAAAAACATATGTCTTAAAATATAAACCAAGAAACATGTTAGGGCTACGACAAATGCCAAATGGGGTTGATTGGTACCAGTCTAAGTTAAATTACTTCTTAGGTGGTGTTAAGGCGCCAGATGAATGGCTAATCGCAATACAAAGTGAATTAAAAAGCTTAGAAGGCGAAAATGTAGTAGCAATTGATAAAATGTCTGACGCTGCACTACAAAAACAATTAAATGAGGCCGGATTTATATTACCGCAACCTTTATTGACAAGTTTAGTTTCACAATTTGGTATAGAGATTTTAAATGTAAAAGTAAACGGGTTAGATTGGCAGCAGGGTTATATCAATTACAATGAAACGTTTGAAGCTTTATATGAAAAACCAGGGAGCATACACAGTAATTTTAAATTATTTTGGCTTACAATTGCTGAAATCGATTTAGGTATTCATTATCAAGGTTGGGGTTTAAAGCAAGCTCAGCATGTATTAAATAAACGTTTTGATTTAACTGAGGATGAAGTGACTTCACTCATAGAGCATGTTGTATTTTATCCTGGTCAAATCATGTCAGGTGCAAAAGGTTTACTAGAAAAAAAATAGTTCAATAAACGGGTTGTTCTGGGCTGTTTAATTTTTATGATATTAATTAAACAGCTGATTTGTCAGCACAAGGCAGGCATCTTTGTTCTGTTGGGTCCTGTTCCAATTTTAATAGTGAAATAGCGTCTTCACAATCAGCGCAAATGCCATAAACGCCTTGCTCAAATTGACATAAAGCTGCTTCGACCTTGTTTAATCTAATTACTTTTTTATTTAATGTCGGGTAAATTTTATCTTGTAATAGCTCTATCCAGTTAATATCAGGGGTTGCTTTTAATTTGAGTGCTATTTCACGTTCGAAAAAATGTTCTGATTGACTTAAATCTTGTAAAAGTTCGGCTCTTAGTCTTTTTGCTTCCTCTGTTAATCTATTCTTAAATAGCATTAAAGAATGCGGCATAAGTAAATTTCCTCCTATTTCGTAATAACGATCACTGAAGGTAACCGTTGTTTGTATTTACGAATTATAGAAGGCAGTCTTATAATCTTATTATGATGTAAATCAATTAAATGATCTTTGCATGCTCTTTTAGCATGTTTAAAACATCATCCTTTAATTTTAAGCGTTTTATATCATTAAATAAATCATTCGCTTGCGGGTATGTTAGCAATAAAAACCTCAGCCACTGTTTCGTTCTAGAGGAAAAGTATTTTTCTTTTTTAGGTTCTTCATTGTGCATTGAAGAATTAATAATATGAACTAATATACTTTGCCAAGATAATTCCGTGTACTCTTGAGATAAATTAGCACACGATATTTGCTTAGCCAGATCCGGTTTAGCTAATGCACCACGACCTAACATAACATCAACACAGCCACTTCTTAATTGGCACCTTTTATAATCATCTAAATTCCAAACTTCACCATTAGCAATAACTTGCATGGCGTGAGGTTTATCCATCAAAGGTTTTATTTTTTCCCAATATGCAGGCGGACGATAGCCGTCTTTTTTAGTTCTTGCATGAATCGTAATGGTATTAGCGCCGGCTTGATTTATTGCATCAAATATTTCTTGCGATAACGTATCATCGTCAAAACCTAAGCGAATTTTAGCTGAAACTTCATTACTTAAAGGAACAGCTTCTCGTACTTTTTTTACTATTTCATATATATGCTCAGGTGTTTTTAGTAAAACTGCGCCGCCTTTACTTTTATTCACTGTTTTTGCAGGGCAACCAAAATTGAGATCAATGCCATGAGATCCAAGCTCTGATGCGACAATTGCATTTTCAGCTAAGTAATTTGCATCTTGACCTAAAAGTTGTACTCTAACAGGTGTACCGGCTCTTGTTTTACCTTGAGTAAGCAGCTCAGGGCAGTAACGGTAATATACTTTTGGTGATAATACTTGATCAACAATACGAACAAATTCTGTCACACATAAATCGAAACCACCAATGTCAGTAAGTAGTTGTCGCATATTAAAATCAACTACACCTTCCATAGGTGCTAAAATCAGTTTCATAAAGGGATCTGAGTCAGTGAAATAAGGTTGGGGATTTTACAGATAACTGCCATTTTGATAAATGATTATTTGGTTTTGGTGTCATATTTAACAAAAATTAGAATAATTTAAAAAATTTAATATAATTAATTTGAAAGATAATTATCTAAGACTAGGTCTTCATAAGTAATACACATTTTGTGCAAGTAAATTTAAGTAAAAGGGAAATCCAATATGAAAACATTAAATAAGAAATCTATCTCTCTAACATTAGGTGCTGTTGCTATTGGAGCTTCAAGCTTAGCGTCTGTGAACGCGCAAGCAAACCCTTTTGAAATGAAAACAATGTCCGCCGGATACCAAATTGTTTCTGCCGAAGGTAAATGTGGCGGCGATATGAAGAAAAAAGAAGGAAAGTGTGGCGAAGGTAAGTGCGGCGGTGACATGAAGAAAGCCAAAAAAGAAGGTAAATGTGGCGAAGGCAAGTGCGGCGGTAACATGAAGAAAGCCAAAAAAGAAGGTAAATGTGGCGAAGGCAAGTGCGGTGGCGACATGAAAAAAGCTAAAAAAGAAGGCAAATGTGGCGAAGGTAAGTGCGGCGGTGATATGAAGAAAGCCAAAAAAGAAGGTAAATGTGGCGAAGGTAAGTGCGGCGGCGACATGAAAAAAGCTAAAAAAGAAGGCAAGTGTGGCGAAGGTAAATGCGGTGGTGACATGAAAAAAGCCAAAAAAGAAGGAAAATGTGGCGAAGGTAAGTGCGGCTCTCATAAATAAACAATGATTTTATTTTATACTGGCCAGTTTATCTGGCCATTTTTTTAGGTAAGTTTTATGAATAAGAATACACCTTTATTAGGTTTGGCTGGGCTTGGCTTACGTAGAGAAATGCTAGATGAAATGATTGATAATTATCCTTCTGATGTCGATTTTTTAGAGATAGCACCTGAAAATTGGTTGATCTTAGGCGGCGCTTTTAAAAAAAACCTTAAAAAACTGACTCAAAAACATAACTTTGTATGCCACGGATTATCGCTTTCAATTGGTTCTCCTGAACCCCTGGATATTGAGTTTGTAAAACAATTAAAACCTTTCTTTAAAGAACATAATATTAAACTTTATAGTGAACATTTAAGTTACTGTTCGGGTAAAGGTCATATGTATGATTTAATGCCGATCCCATTTACACAGGCAAGTGCTATCTATGTTTCGGATAGAATAAAACAAGTTCAAGATATTTTAGAGATGAAAATAGCCATTGAAAATGTCTCGTATTATGCTGCTCCTGGTCAGGAAATGTCAGAGATAGACTTTTTAAATCAAGTATTAGAATTATCAGATTGTGATTTATTACTTGATGTAAATAATATCTATGTTAATTCAATTAATCATAAATATAATGCGATTGAGTTTTTAAAAGCATTGCCAACTAAACGCATTGCTTATGGTCATATTGCTGGTCATTATGATGAAGCAGATGATCTACTGGTTGATACTCATGGAGCCGATGTTATTGATCCAGTTTGGTCTTTATTAGAAAAAGCTTATGAATTCCATGGTGTATTTCCAACGTTATTAGAACGTGATTTTAATATCCCACCTATTGCTGATTTATTAATAGAGGTTAATAAAATAAAATCAATTCAACAAACATTTAATTCGCCATTACAGCCAAGTTCAGTTTTAAATACTACTGACATTGTAAATAAAATAGCGCAGGTATAATTATGTCTCATTTTAAAGACGTGCAAGCGCAATTTATGGCTCACATAAAAGACCCCGATCATATAGCAGCTCCTTCTGATATAGAACCAAGAAGAATGGCTATTTATAGCGAGTTATTTTTCAACAATATTGAAGGCTTTATTACTTCTGCTTTTCCTGTTCTAAAATCTTTATATGATGAAGATGATTGGCTGGTTTTAGTCAGAAAATTCTTTATTGAACATAATTGTAAAACACCATACTTTTTAGAAATTTCACAAGAGTTTATTGAGTATCTAAGTCACCAGTATCAAATGACAACACATGATCCGATATTTATGCTTGAGTTAGCACATTATGAGTGGGTAGAGCTAGATATTTCAATTAGAGATGAAGATGAGTCATATACAAACTTTGATCCTGATGATTTAGATATCACACCGTTATCTTTGTCCCATTTAGCTTGGTCTTTAAGCTATCAGTTTCCGGTACATACAATAAGCCCTGAAAATCAACCACAAAGCATACCTGAAGAACCTAGTTATATAATTGTTTTTAGAGATTTAGAAGACGAAGTGGGTTTTATTGCTATCAACGGCATGACCGCACTTATGCTGCAGATAATAAATGAAAACCCGAATATAAAGTTCGAAGCTTTATGTGAAGCATTACAAAGCCAAGTTCAATCGTTATCTTTAGATATAATAAAGCAAGGTGCTGTAAGTATATTAACCGCGCTGATAGAGCAAGGCGTTTTAGTTACCCAAAAATAAACGATACTCTTTTTTATGCAGTAAATATTTAAATTTTAGTGCTGTGCGTTATAAAAAATACATCTGACAGTTAGATATTTATCAATATCATTAAGCAAGGGTATATGGATACAGTGTATTAAGTGTCCTGATAGAGCAAGGTGTTTTAGTTACCCAAAAATAAATTATAATACTTTATTGATTATCAGAATTGCTCTATTATTGCGCCGCGTCTGTGTTTAATCAATAAAGGTAGTAAATAATGAGTCAGCAAGGTGAATTTAAAGACCCGTTTAATTTTAAATATTTTTTAGTTTTTCTAATTGTATTTGCTGGAGTGGGTTGTTTGAATGCAATTTTAGGATGGTATAAATTACTGTCTGTATAGTGCTATTTAATAACTGCTGTAGGTTGATTTAGCATGAATGTTTGCTAGTAAAAACTCAACCTACAGGGTTACTTTCGATTCAAATATATTTCAATATATTCAGTTACCTGTTCTTCTAAGCTTTCTTCAAATTGTGACTTTACTTGATTAAATATTGCCAAATATGAAGCAACTTTTTCATTGCTTAAATTTCTTGTATTAATTTTGTATTCCCACTCAGGTAGCGTCTTATCAAATCTAGGCACAAACATATAACTTGCATAGGGTAGTTCTGATATTTTTGAATTTGCAAATTCGCAAAAACCTTCAATCAAATCTATGCCTGTAGGACCTAGACATCCAGGCTCTAAGCGGAATAAAACATTCAATTTTTTTTCTTTTGGTAGCTCAGTCACAGTATCACCTATTTATTACTCTTTAATAGAGTAGCTTTTATCTGTTCAAAGTGAAACTGCTTGAGCCTGTTTTTAATTTATTTTTGGCTTGGTAATCAATCCCTGTTTCATGACCTAACTGTTTTAGGTATAGCGCCATGAACTGCCAACGAGTTTGAGCTTCAATGGATCCTGCTGGCGTTTTCATGGTATCAACTAGACCTTGTAACTTAACAAAGAAATGATCTATACAATACTTCTTATCATCAAGTGGTCTATTTGAGCCAAAAGGGTCCTCAAAATGATAAAGCTGACTTTCCCATGTTGCACCTAACATTAAGCACCGAGACATGCCTACAGCGCCTAATGCATCTAAGCGGTCAGCATCTTGTACAACTTTAGCTTCTAATGTTTTAGTTTCGATATTTGCTGAATAACTGTGGGCAGCAATGGCATGATGAATGGCGTCAAAATAGTGTGCTGGATATTTTATTTCTGTTAGGTACTCAATGGCACGATCAGCACTTAAAATAGAGCCTTTAGCACGAAGATTTGATGTTTTTGGCACATTGACACAATCATGTAACCAACAAGCAGGCAAAACGATATTTATGTCAGCGTTTTCTTTGTTAGCTAAAGCGATACCACTGGTAACAACTCTTTGTATATGGGCTATATCATGAGCTGGGTCTTGTTGCATTTGCTCAGTTACAAATGCTTTAAATTGCTTTTGCCAATGGATTAATTCAGCTTGATTCATCATTACTACCACTTACTTTTAAATACGATTTTTAGGTTGGATTTTACGGCTAATATAACTTATTTAGTTTTATATAACTGAGAACTGCTTTGGGCAGTAGTTGATTGATTGAATTTGTTTCATTCAGATTATTTCGGATGTGAGTTGAGGCGATATTAAATTCAGGTGTATCTAAGAAGAAAGCTTTACCTGATTTTATCTCTTTTAAGTCACTTTGATATGCTGTTGTTGCTTGATTTAAATAATCGAGTGTTTCTTGGCTTGGTGAAAACGTTTGTCCTGGTCTTTTACAAATAACTAAGTGGCAAAGTTGGGTGATTTCTTGCCAATGATACCAACTACTTAAAGTATTTAGAGAGTCCATGCCAATTAAAAATAATATACTTTGATCTGGAAACTCTTGTTTTAACTCTCGTAAACTTAGAACCGAATAAGAGGCTCCTGTGCGTTTTAGCTCTCTATCATCTAAAGCAAAGAGGTTATTATCTTTGATAGTCAAGTTGACCATATGAGCGCGGTGTTCAGCACTAATATTTGATAATGATTTGTGCGCAGGGGTTGCACAGGGCATAAAGAAGAGTTTATCTAGTTGAAGTTGCTTTACACATTCCTCTGCAATATTCAAATGGCCTAAATGAATTGGATCAAATGTACCGCCAAAAATACCTATCATATTAGTCTTCTTTATAAATTGGCAAGGGAGGATTAAATGCTTGCGTAAAGCTGATGCCAATATGCGCCAATGCCTGCCAGGGCGATACAAGTGTGCCACTTTTAAAACCAGTATCAAATTGTGCCAGTAAAACTAAAATATGTTTTAGTTGTGAAAAAGGGATGCGATTTAATGCATTCTGGTATAGCACTTGTTTGTTTTTCCACACATTATGCGCTTTAAATACTTGGTTAATATTTTCACCTGACTGAATTGCATTGCTCATTTCAAACAATTGTTGTGCGTCTCGGGTGATAGCCCAGCTAACACTGGCTACTTCATTATGATTGCTTTTTAGGTTGCTAATAATGTCTATAATGAGTTTTAAATTACCGTTTAGCAAGGCATCAGATAAATCAAAAATATCAAACTTAGATTGATTCCTTAATACGCTAATCAAATGCTCTTTGGTAATTGCATTGCTGCCGTAAAGTAATACTAGCTTTTCAAGTTCTTGATGTGTCGCTAATAAGTTGCCTTGAGTAGACTCAAGTAAAAATTGTTTAGCTTGTTGATCAAGTACCAAGGATAAATTTTGGCATTGTTGATTTAGCCAAGTATTAAGATTATTAGCGGTGATTTCATAACAAGGTATAAATAAACCATCTTTGTCCAAGGCTTTAAACCATGCAGATCTTTGAATATCTTGTCCTGCTTTATTGCCTTTAATAATTACAATACAATCAGGGTTAATATGTTGGGCTAAAGATTTTAAGGCGTTTGAGCCTGTTTGTCCGGCTTTTTGATCGCCTAGTTCAATTTCAATAATACGTTTATCACTAAACAATGACAGACTATTATATTCTTGTGTAATTTCATTCCAATCAAACTGAGGTAAGATGCTAAATTTTAAAACTTCATTAAAGCCTTGTTTTTTTGCATTGTTTCGAATGTCATCAGTGCAGCTTTGTACTTGAAAGGGTTCTTCACCCATCACTAAATAAAATGGGTTTAGCCCTTTATTTAACTGTGTTTTTAGTTGGTTAACATAACAGCGCACAACTAACGTACGCCATTATTTTTGATATTAAAGATCATAATTGAGAAAGCTCTCTCACTATTCTATGGCTCGCTTGCAATCTCATTTCAGTCAAAATAATATCTAATTCTTTTGCTTTTGCTAACGCTTTGTTTGGATCGTCTTGATAAGTACGGTAAAGCTCAAAGTTGTGTTTTACTGTATCTTGACCAGGGCGGAACACTTGATAAGCAACATGATAGGTAAGTTCATATTCTGCTACTTGGCCATTTTTAAATAAAGACAATGTACGTCTATCTAGTTTGTCTTTATTTAATACCAAGTGAGGGCTATTAGCTTGTCTACCAATCGCATCTTCAGATAAATCTACGTTAGCATTTACCAGCTGTTTTTTAAGTTGACGATATAACGCAGAGTTTGCGTCATCGGCTGTCACTGTAAGGTATTTAAACTCCTGCGGTAAAACAGACGCCTTTTTTAACTTAAAGCCACAGCCTGATAGCGCAACAGAGCATAGCAAAACGGCTATGATCTGTTTGTAATACGTTGTTACTTTATCAAAAAGCAAAGGCATATTAGTTAGCAACCACGTTTAAGATTTTACCTTTAATGTAAATTACTTTACGAATGGTTTTACCATCAATAAATTTATTTACAGTCGCATCTGCAAAAGCAACCTTTTCAACTGATTCTTGATCAGCATCTGCAGCAACAGTCAGTTTGGCACGGACTTTACCGTTAACTTGCACTATGACTAACTTCTCGTCTTCAACAAGTGCACTTTCATCAAATGTTGGCCAAGATGCATCAATCACATCGCCTTCAAACCCTAAAGTTTGCCATAACTGGTGGCTGATATGTGGTGTGATAGGCGAAAGCATAATAATAATCGCTGTTAATGCTTCGTTTGCTAAAGCAATATCTTGCTCATCAGCTAAAGGCGCTTTATTTAACTTGTTTAATAACTCCATTACTGCAGCGATAGCAGTATTAAAAGTCTGACGACGGTTTAAATCATCAGTTACTTTTGCAATGGCTTTATGTAATTCACGACGCAGTGCTTTTTGGTCATTTGTTAATGCATCTTTATTAAGTGTAGCGGTACCAGCAGCCTTAACATCGTATGCGTATTTCCAAACACGTTTTAAGAATCTATGAGAGCCTTCAACACCTGAATCAGACCATTCTAGAGTTTGTTCTGGTGGAGCAGTAAACATCATAAATAAACGTACTGTATCAGCACCATATTGGTCGATTACAGTTTGTGGGTCGATACCATTATTTTTAGACTTAGACATTTTTGTTGTGCCTGCTGCAAAAACAGGTTCACCATCGTCTTTATGCCATGCTTTAGTGACACGACCTTTTTCATCTTTTTCGGTTTCAACATCGCTTGGTGCAATCCAAATATCGCCGCCTTTTTCATCTTTACGATAAAAAGTTTCAGCTAATACCATGCCTTGACATAATAAACGTTCGAAAGGTTCATCACAGTCAACTAAACCAAAGTCACGTAATAACTTATGGAAAAAGCGAGAATATAATAAGTGTAAAATTGCGTGTTCAATACCGCCGATGTATTGATTTACCGGCAACCAGTAGTTTGACTCTTTAGGGTCTAACATCGCTTCATCATTACGTGGGCTACAGTAACGTGCGTAATACCAAGAAGATTCCATGAAAGTATCAAAAGTATCTGTTTCGTGGAAAACAGGCTCGCCGTTAATCTCTGATTTTGCCCACTCTGGATCTGCTTTAATTGGTGAAGTTACACCGTTCATTACAACATCTTCAGGTAAACGTACAGGTAGCATATCTTCAGGCGCAGCAATTGTTTGGCCATCTTCATCGCTTAACATTGGGATTGGAGAACCCCAATAACGCTGACGACTTACACCCCAATCACGTAAACGGAAGTTAACTTTACGCTCACCACAGCCCATTTCAGTCACTTTATCAGCAATGGCATTAAATGCTTTTTCAAAATCTAGGCCATCAAATTCTGCAGAGTTAACTAAAGTGCCTTTATCTGTGTATGCGTTTTCGCTTATGTCAGCAGTATTATCTTCATTAGTGATCACTTGCTCGATATTTAAACCGTAAGCTGTAGCAAACTCATAATCTCTTTGATCATGACCTGGTACTGCCATAACAGCACCTGAGCCGTAACCCATTAATACAAAGTTAGCGATCCAGATTGGAACTTGTTTACCCGTTAATGGATGAACAGCATAGAAACCCGTTGCAATGCCTTTTTTCTCCATCGTTGCCATATCAGCTTCAGCAACTTTGGTGTTCTTACATTCTTCGTTGAATGCAGCAATATCAGCGTTATTTTTAGCTGCTTCAATTGCAATTGGGTGACCTGCTGCAACAGCAACATATGTTACACCCATAATCGTATCTGGACGTGTTGTGTAGATAGAAAGGTCTTCATTAGTATCAGCACGTTTAAATGTGATATCTAATCCTTCTGAACGACCAATCCAGTTACGTTGCATGGTTTTAACTTGCTCAGGCCATTCATCTAACTTATCTAAATCGTCTAATAATTCTTGTGCGTAGTCAGTGATTTTAATAAACCATTGTGGGATTTCTTTTTGTTCAACTACTGCACCTGAACGCCAACCTTTACCATCAATTACTTGCTCATTAGCAAGTACAGTTTGGTCTACTGGATCCCAGTTAACCGTTGACATTTTTTTGTACACTAAGCCTTTTTCATACAATTTAGTGAAAAACCATTGTTCCCACTTGTAGTAATCTGGATGACAAGTTGCAATTTCACGATCCCAATCATAACCAAAACCTAAACGTTTTAGCTGATCGCGCATATAATCGATATTTTCGTAAGTCCATTTTGCAGGCGCAGTATTGTTTTTGATTGCAGCATTTTCAGCTGGTAAACCAAATCCATCCCAACCCATAGGCTGCATTACATTTTTACCTTGCAGGCGTTGGAAGCGTGAAACAACATCACCAATAGTGTAGTTACGCACGTGACCCATGTGTAGTCGACCACTTGGGTATGGGAACATAGATAAACAGTAAAACTTTTCTTTATCTTCTTGCTCAGTTACTTTAAAAACTTTGTTTTTGTCCCAGTACGATTGTACTTTTGACTCTATATCTTGCGGGGTATATTGCTCTTGCATTTACAATTCCAAACTTATTGCAAAAAATCACTAAAAAATTACTGCTAGGATAACCTAAAATTGCATTGGTTTGAATAAATAGTACGGGTTTAATGGTCACTAAATAAATTTTTATTAAAAATCACTCATAACTGTCTGAAATTTCCTATACTTATTACTAATTAACATCTTCAGTTGGTGAACTCATGGATAAGCAAGATAGTTATTTTGATTGGATTAACGACCTCCATGCGTGGTTGAAAGATGTTGAGCATAATGAAATGAAACATTTAATTGAAAATTTAATGCAAGGGGAACAAAAGCTAAAAGCGTTTAAACATACAAGTGAGAAGCAACTGTCTATTTACCAAAAAAACTTGTTACTCGACTTGTCTCATTACCAACAAAATCAATCCCAATACAATGACCTAGCTTTACAAGAATTTAAAGAAACAATTTGGTGTGAATTAGCTGTTATCGCTGATAAATCACAACTTGAATGGCAATCCTTATTGGAAGACTTTAAACATAATGGAGAATATCATCAAGGACAATGGATAGGCTTTGGAGAGCTTGTTTGCAAGGAATGTGGCGATATTACGCATAGCTTTCATCCGACTCAAATATCGGCTTGTAATGAGTGTGGTGGGATCTATTTTATTAGACAAGCTTTATCGCCCTAATTCCTTTCAAACAAAACCTTATAAAAATCAAAGTTCTTTAACTGCCTATGATAAGCTTATGAAATAACAAGCCCAGTAGAGGTAAAGTAAGGGATGAATAAAGAAAATAATGCATTAAGCCCAATGGCACTGGCACCAAAAATTGATATGGCGCATGTGAGTAATTGCATGACGATACCTTATCCTGAGTCATTAAACTTCATTGGTCAAAATCGCGCACAAACCGCAATTGATTTTGCTTTAGGCATGGAAATGCCGGGCTATAACTTATATGTCATGGGAGAGGCTGCATTAGGTCGTTTCTCTATTGTTAAAGATAAATTGACGCAACATAGCAAAACAAGAAAAACCCCACTAGAGTGGCTTTACGTTAATAATTATGATGATCACCGTGAGCCTATCTCTATTTGCTTGCAACCTGGTGAGGGTAAGGTTTTTTGTGATGATATCGATTCGTTAATTGATGAAATTATGGATACCTTTCCTGCGGCTTTTGATAACCCTGGATTTCAGCGTAAGAAAAAAGCAATCGATCGCGCATTTAATACCAAATACGACTCAGCGATTGATAAAGTTGAAATTGTTGCTGCTGAGCATAGCATTGCATTATTCGAAGAAAATGATGTATTAAGTTTTGCCCCAGTTGTAGATGGCAAACAACTTGATGATGCGGAATTCTCGGTTTTAAGTGATGATCAAAAACAATATTTCTATGAAGTGATCTCAAAATTAGAAGATGCATTAATAGATGCATTAATAGAATTACCACGCTGGAAAAGAGAATCATCAGAAAAACTAAGAGAGCTAAAAAAATCAACTGCAGAGCAAGCGATTAAACCACTTTTAAAAGAGCTTGAGTTTAAATATGCGGCACAAATAGGCATTTTAAAATATTTAAAAGAGATCAAAGATGAGCTAATTGATACAGTTTTAGAATGGTTAGATGTTGAAAATGATGAAAACAACAAAGATGATTTAGATAAACGCGGTATGTTAACTGATTATTTTGCACCTAATCAGATTGTAGATTATAAAGAGGGTGATGCAGCGCCTGTTATTTATGAACCAAACCCGACATTAGGCAATATATTTGGTAAGGCGGAATATGGCTCACATCAGGGGTCGATATTAACCAGTTACCGCACCATTCAATCGGGCGCATTGCATAAAGCTAATGGCGGGTATTTAATTGTTGATGCCGAAAAAGTTATGGCAAATCCGCAAGTATGGGATGCGTTAAAACTGTCTTTAAAAACACATCAAATTAAAAATGATTGTTTAGCACAAGATGGTGGTGCAGGAGGTGGTTCTTTAAAACCTCAACTCATTCCACTTGATGTTAAAATTATATTTTTAGGTTCTCGTGAACTTTATTATTTAATGCAAGAATACGATGAAGAGTTTAATGAACAATTTCGTGTTTTAGCTGATTTTGAATTTTTCATTCCTGGCAGTGATAAATTTCAATATCAATTTATTACAAAAGTGCAAGAGCATGCCTCTAAAGCGTTAGAATTAGATTTAACTGATGAAGCGATCTCACAACTTCTATACTTTAGTTACAGACAAGCTGAGCATCAAACTAAACTGAGTGCGAGATTTGCTGATATTTTAGAACTGCTAAATGAATCTAGCTATTACGCAAAACAAGATTTAAGCCAGGTCATAGAAGCACATCACATAACGGAAGCCCTCGCCGGTAAACAATATCGCACAGGACAAATGAGTGAAAGCATGCTCTCTGATATTAAAGAGGGTCATACGCTCATTGATACCCAAGGTGAAGCCATAGGTAAAGTAAATGGTTTAACTGTGTTACATGTTGGTGATACGAGCTTTGGTAGCCCAGCTAGGATCACTGCAACTGTATATGCAGGATCTGAAGGTGTACTTGATATCGAAAGGGAAGCTGAACTAGGTAAAGCAATACATACAAAAGGTGTGATGCTGCTAACGGGTTACTTAGGCAATAAATACGCTCAAGATTTCGCGCTTACTCTAAGCTCTAGTATTGCCATAGAGCAAAGCTATGGTTATATCGATGGTGATAGTGCGTCATTAGCTGAATTATGTGCCCTTATTTCGGCAATTACACGTTTACCAATAGATCAATCACTCGCATTAACGGGGTCGATTAATCAGCATGGTGAAGTACAGGCAATTGGTGGCGTAAACGAGAAAATAGAAGGTTTCTTCAAACTTTGTAAAATGCGTGGTTTAACGGGTAAACAAGGTGTGATGATCCCGCATTCAAATCGTTTAAACTTGGTATTGAATGAAGAAGTGCGCACTGCAGTGTCTAATGGACATTTCCATGTATATACAGTGAAAACAGTTGATGAAGCGTTAGAAATCCTATTGAATAAACCGGCTGGTACATTAACAAATAAAGGCACGTACGCAAAAGGCACGATTAATCAAATTGCATTGCAAAGATTAAGCGCGATTTCTGAAGTGGTAAATGGTGCTGATTCTGAATAATAGTAAATAAATTAAGACTAAAATAGAAAAGCCAGCGAGTATTTATTAAAAACTCGCTGGCTTTTTGTTAATCGCTGTTTATAGCTCTATATAAATATCACCTTTCATATATAGCTTTGCTTTACCCCTTAATAGTACTTTGTCACTTCTTAATTGACACTCTAACTCACCACCACGTTGAGATATCTGTTTAGCTGTTAATAATGTTTTATCTAATCTATTAGCCCAATAGGGTGTTAAGCTTGTATGAGCAGAGCCGGTTACAGGATCTTCATTTACGCCAACATTTGGACCAAACCAACGAGATACAAAATCAACTTCATCACCAGGTGCGGTAACAATAACGCCTCTTAATGGTAGCTGTGATAATAAAGACAGATCTGGTTTCAATTCTCGAATGACTTGTTCATTTTCAAAAAGTAATAAATAGTCATCCGATGCTAAAATTTCTAAAGGAGGGCGACCAAAAGCACTTAATAACGGGCTTTTAATATCACATTCATGAGCATGTTTAATTGGTAACTCAAGTTCAAAAATTTGCTCATTATCATGTGCAGCATCATTAAAGTGACATACGGTTAAAATACCGGAACGCGTTTCAAAGTTAATTTCGGTTTCTTTATGTCCAAATTCATTCACTAATACCCAAGCTGTTGCGAGTGTGGCATGACCGCATAAATCAACTTCAGTTTCAGGGGTAAACCAACGTAATTTAATGTTTTCATTATCAATAATATAAAAGGCGGTTTCAGATAAGTTATTTTCAGCGGCAATTTTTTGTAAAGTATCATCGTCTAACCAGGCATCTAAAGGCACTACAGCTGCAGGGTTGCCTTTAAATTGCGCGTTAGTAAATGCATCAACTTGAAAAATAGCATATTTCATATTTATTCCCTTTTATATTTTTAATGTTTTTATTTTCAAGCTTTAAGCACTGAAGCTTGAGTTTATTTCTAATATTTATCTCTATATTGTTCTACCCATAACTTAGTTGCACCACATACTGCTACAGGCATAACAAGTAAATTTAATAATGGAATAGTGGTAAAAATTAACACTGCAAAACCAAATCCATATGAAAGACCTTGGTTTTGTTTGAGTTGCTGTCTTGTTTCTCTAAAATGGATCTTATGATTATCAAATGCAAAATCTTGATATTGCACACTAAACATCCAGCATGTAAATAATACCCAGAGGACTTGTCCAAAAATGGGTAAAAACCATAATAATAAAAAGAAACCAATGGCTCTTGGTAAATAATAAACTAATTTAGTCCCTTCTCGGGCTATCATTCTCGGCACATCTTTGATGGTATCTAAAATTTTGTCATCATTTATGGCTTTACCCGTTAAATGTAATTCGACTTTTTCAGATAATAGGCCATTAAATGGTGCAGCTATGAAATTAGTAATGATGCTGAAAATACTGGTATAACTAAATAATATCGTAAATATGGCGATAGGCCATAAGAGCCATTCTAACCAACTTAGCCAAGTAGGTAGTAAATCATTTAAATATGAAAAACCTTGTGTAAGCCAGTCATAAATAAAAAACAATGAGCCACCAAATAACAGCACATTAATTAATAGTGGAATTAAAACAAAGCGTTTAAGTCCTTTGGTATTGATAAGATTAAAACCAGCTAAAAAGTATTGAAACCCTTGGGAAGACTGCACTTATGTTCCTTGTAAAAAATAATAAACTAAAAGCCTTTTTTATCTTACAGATATAGGCGTAAGAATAATTGAGTATAAATAAATTGTTTTTTATTAAAACATATTTTAATAAAGATAAGCGTAACAATATATTTTTCCAACAATTTATTTAATTTAATCGGTACTTATTAATATTGAGCGCGATTTAATATCAATATATTTTATTTCTGATAAAATTAGCGGCCCAAAACCTGATAGATAATAATAAAAAGATACATGCGCCTGAGTACCATTAAGCTGGTTGGCTTCAAGTCCTTTGTTGAGCCTACAAAAATACCTTTCCCAGATCAAATGACCTGTGTTGTTGGACCTAATGGCTGTGGCAAATCAAATGTAATTGATGCCGTACGTTGGGTGCTTGGTGAGAGTTCAGCAAAAAACCTGCGTGGCGATGCCATGACAGATGTTATTTTTAATGGATCAACATCTAGAAAGCCTATATCTCAAGCTTCTGTTGAACTTATTTTTGATAATACCCAAGGTCGTTTACCAGATACTTTTGCTAGCAGAAACCAAGTTTCAATTAAAAGGGCTGTTAATCGTGAAGGCATGTCATTTTATTTTTTAAATGGCAGTAAATGCCGTAAGCGTGATATCACAGATATATTTTTAGGCACAGGTTTAGGTCCTCGCAGTTACGCCATTATTGAACAGGGCATGATCTCCCGGTTAATTGAAAGTAAACCTCATGAACTTCGCACATTTATTGAAGAAGCCGCAGGTGTTTCTAAATATAAAGAGCGCAGAAGAGAAACTGAAACTCGGATACGCAGTACACGTGAAAACTTAGAACGTTTATTAGATGTACGCCAAGAATTACAAGCTCAGTTAGATAAGTTGAATGAACAATCGCAACAAGCTAAGTCATATTCGCAATTTAAAGCACAAGAGCGATGTTTAAAAAGTGAATTGGCAGTTTTAAAATGGCAAAAACTGCAACAACAAATCGCAGTGACAGAAGAAAAAATAAACAAGCTAGAACAAGAAATTCAATTTTATCAACAAGCTCATATTGGTCATGAAGATGTCCTTGCCTCACTAAAAAGTGAAATAGAAGCGGTTACACAAAAGCTCCAAGCAATTCAAGAGTCAGATTATAAAACCACAACAGAATTAACGCGTTTTGAAACACAAAAAGTGCATTTAAAACAAAAAAGACAAGAGCTAATCGCTCAAAGTGAGCAATGTAGCTCTAAAGTAGTGGCATTAACAGCAAGCCAAAACACACTTAAAAAAACGCAATCTGAAAATAAGCAAGCTGAACAACTGGCTCAGGAAAACCTGGAAATAGCAAAACTACGTGTTGCTGAAAATGAAATTCACTCTAATGAATTACACAAAAAAAACCAAGACGCATTTAAAAATTGGCAAAATTTACAAAAGCAGTTTCATGAATATGAAAAGCAAACTCAAAAAAACGAATTAAATATAGAGAAAATTCTCAATACGTTAGAGTTAAATGAAAAACAACAGCAAGACTGTTCGCATCAGCTTAATCAATTAGAGCAACAAAATAGCGCTAATGAACTGGCGAAGTTACAAACAGAACAAATACAATTAAAAAGTGACTTAGCACAACAGCAATTAGCACAAAACAAAAAGCTGAATTTAATTGGTTTACAGTTACAAAAACAGCAAGACATTCAAAATGAATGTGAGCAATTACAAACTGAATTTAGTCAACAAGAAGCACAGCTCAAAGCGTTAAGTGATATAGTCAACAATGTTACGCTAAATAAGGATGGACAAACAAACTCACAAGATATTCTGCTGTTTAGCCAGCTTAAAATACACAATGGGTTTGAGTTAGCCATAGAGCATGCATTACAGCAATTTAAAAATGCAAAAACATTTCAAAATTATGAATCGACTAAAAGCGAAGGCCATCGTATTTGGCGCAGTCACACTGATGGCGCTTCTGAGGTTGCATTAGCACGAAAAGTGGCTTCTGGTACTTTTCCTGATGTATTAGAACATATTGCACTGATTGAAAACGAAGCCCAAGCTAAAGTAATTTTAAAAGATAAAAACTGGTTTGCATGCATTAATAAGCAAGGCACATTATTTGGAAGAAACTGGGTATTAGATGCTCAAATTGATGAGTCAGCATCATTAATCTTAAAAGCAAAAAAAATAGTATCAATAGAGCAAAGATTAACAGAATTAGCACATAAACGTGATGTTCTGAAACTTAATCTTCAACAACAAACAGATCTCATATCTGAGCTTAAAAGTGATGATGAAGCACTTTCAGGGCGAATTCATCAACTAACCCAGCAAGATGTTGCTGTTTTTACACGCTTAGATGTATTGCAATCACAGGCTCAACGATGGCAAATACAAGTAAATGAAATCACGCTCAAATTAAAACATCTACAAGAGCAATATAAGCGGCATCAAGATGAATTAAAACATGCCAAATCGCTTTGGGAAAACATAGAAAATGAGCAGTTGCAATCAAAAACGCAGTCAGCTGAGCAAGCGTATGAACAGGCAAAACAAGAATTAAAGTTATATCAGCAGCAATTTGAACAACTTAAAAATGAGAATCATGACGCGAGTTTAGCATTTGAAACGGCTAAGAATACGTTAACTTTAGAGCTAAATCAGTTGACCCATATTCAAAAGTCATTAGATGAAGCCTTAACATTACAAAAATCACTGACTGAGCAAGACCTTGAATTAGAATCGCCTATCAAGCATGTTGATGAGGAAATTCAACGTTTGTTACAGAAAAAGCAATCCTTAAAAACTGTACAATTAGAGCAAGATGAAGTGCTAATTAAAGCAAAAGAGGGGTTGTCATCCAAAGAGCGAGGCCAAAAAAATGCGCAAGGTGAATTAGCTAACATACAAAAAAAATTACAACAGCTGCAAATTGAAAAGGAAGGCAGTGTTGTAAGAGCATCGGCTTTACTTGAACCTTTAATAGATTTAAATACTAATTTAGAATCAGTATTAAATCATTTACCAGAAAATGCAAAAAGTAGTATTTGGCAAGCAAGATTATCAGAGCTTGCAATAAAAATAGAAGCTTTAGGGCCAATTAACTTAGCTGCAATTGATGAGTATGAAAAAGCCAAAAATAGAAAAGAGTATCTAGATGAACAATATCAAGATTTATTTGATGCGCTAAATACATTAGAAACGGCGATTCAAAAAATTGATAAAGAAACCAAAAACCGCTTTAAAGAAACATTTGATGCGTTAAATGAAGGGTTAAAGGAATTATTTCCAAAAGTTTTTGGCGGAGGCCACGCATATTTAGAGTTGACCTCAGATGATTTATTAGAAAGTGGAGTCTCTATTATGGCGAGACCACCGGGAAAGAAAAATTCAACAATTCATTTGCTAAGTGGTGGAGAAAAAGCGCTGACCGCATTATCATTAGTGTTTTCCATCTTTAGGCTCAATCCTGCGCCATTTTGTATGCTGGATGAAGTAGATGCGCCATTGGATGATGCTAATGTTGGACGTTTTTGTCGTTTGGTTGAAGAAATGTCAGAATCTGTGCAGTTTATTTATATCAGCCATAATAAAATTGCCATGGAAATGGCAGGTAGTTTAGTCGGTGTAACTATGGGAGAACCCGGTGTATCTCGTATGGTTGCCGTTGATATTGACCAAGCAGTTGAAATGGCTGTTAATTAACTAATATAATGCTATAAATAGAATGTACTGCATTAAAAATAAAAAAGGGTAGAGGCATGGCCGAAGAGTTAAGATGGGTTTTAGTGATCATTAGCGCCTTAGTGATTGGTGGATTATTATTACATGGAATTTGGTCTGTAAGAAAAAAAGACGAAACCCCATCAGGTGAAGCCAAAATAAACACTAGCAGTAAAGAGCAAGCACCATCAGTTGAAATTGCAGATGAGCCTATGGATGTGCCTAGTATGGTTGCAGACAGAGATGAGCCTGAGATTGGTGATATTAGCGTTCAATTAGATGAAGATGATGATGTAAAATCTGCTACAGATGAAGAAACATCTGATACTCAAGAAACGCCTCAAGCAGAAGAGCCTAAAGATTTTATAATAGTTCATATTCAAATGCCTACAGGGCTAACGATGCAAGGTTCTTCTTTATTACCTTTATTACTTACTTTAGGGTTTAAATACTCAGATGAAGGGTTCTTCAATCGTCATCAAGACCCTTCAGGCGATGGACCTGTACTATTTAGACTTGTAAATATGTTTAATCCAGGTACCTTTGATATTGATAATATGGAGCAGTTTTCAACTGCCGGTATCAGTTTATTTATGACGCTGCCTTGTGAAGGTGATACCTTACCTGCATTTAATATGTTACATAGCGCAGCTAAAAAGATTGCAGATGAATTTGGCGCTGAAATATTTGACCATAAGCGCGAATTATTAACTGTACCAACAGTTAGGCAGTACGTTGAAAAAATAAGAGAGTTTGGTTAAACCAAAATCTTAGAAATCATTTATTTATAGTTTATAGCCACCTTTGGTGGCTTTTTTGTTGATAGAGAAAACCATGTCGGAAGATATTTTAGTACAAATAAATAGCCTTAAATCAGTACTTGAAGAGCATAACTATAAATATTATGTTTTAGATGAACCAAGTATTCCAGATGTTGAATACGATAGATTAATTAAATCTTTAACCCAACTAGAACAACAAAATCCAGAATTTATTACACCAGATTCACCAACTCAAAAAGTAGGCGGACATGCACTCGCTGGCTTTACGCAAGTGACTCATGAAGTGCCTATGTTATCTCTTGATAACGCATTTGATGATGCTGAGTTTCATGCTTTTAACAAGCGTTTACAAGACAGATTAAAAGAATCCCACACTTTTGAGTTTTGCTGTGAGCCAAAGCTTGATGGTTTAGCTGTCTCAATTTTGTATGAAGATGGTGTATTAGTACAAGCTGCAACCCGTGGCGACGGTGCTACGGGTGAAAACATCACTGAGAATGTTAAAACGATACGTAATATTCCTTTAAAATTACGTGGTTCTGGCTATCCAAAGCGTTTTGAAGTGCGCGGTGAAGTATTTATGAATAGCGCTGGCTTTGAAAAAATGAATGAGCAAGCAAAGCTAAGTGGTGACAAAGTATTTGTAAACCCAAGAAATGCCGCAGCAGGTAGTTTACGTCAACTTGATTCTAAAATTACAGCTAAAAGACCATTAATGTTTTATGCCTACAGCACAGGTGTTGTTGAAAATGGCGAATTGGCACAAGATCATTTTGAGCAATTAACCCAGCTAACGCAATGGGGCATACCTATGAGCCCTGAAACTAAGTTAGTTAAAGGCGTAGATGCTGCGCTAGCTTATTATCAAGATATTGGTGAGCGCCGTACCAGCCTAAAATATGAAATTGATGGCGTTGTAATTAAAATAAATAATAAAACATTACAACAGCAACTAGGCTTTGTTGCTCGTGCTCCAAGATGGGCAATTGCTTTTAAATTCCCAGCTCAAGAAGAATTAACTCAGTTATTAGATGTAGAGTTTCAAGTTGGCAGAACAGGGGCTATCACACCTGTAGCAAGACTTGAGCCCGTATTTGTTGGTGGTGTAACGGTTTCTAATGCCACTTTACATAATCAAGATGAGATCGCGCGTTTAGGTATCAAAATTGGTGATACTGTGATTATTCGTCGTGCCGGCGATGTAATTCCTAAAGTCGCACAAATCGTGTTAGATAAACGTCCTGATGATGCCGTAGACATTACTTTTCCAGATTCTTGCCCAGTGTGTAATTCTGCAGTCGAACGTTTAGCTGGAGAAGCTGTAGCACGCTGTAGTGGTGGTTTAGTATGTGAAGCTCAAAGAAAAGAGGCTATTAAACATTTTTCTTCTCGTAAGGCATTAGATATTGATGGTTTAGGAGATAAAATAGTTGAGCAATTGGTTGATAGAGAGTTAATTCATACACCAGCTGATTTATTTATTTTAAAACAAGGTCATCTTGAAACATTAGAACGTATGGGACCTAAATCAGCAGAAAACTTAATTACATCTTTGCAAGACGCTAAAAAAACAACTTTAGCACGCTTTTTATATAGTTTAGGCATTAGAGAAGTAGGCGAAGCAACTGCGCAAAATTTAGCAAATCATTACCTAACACTAGAGAAAGTAAGCAGAGCAAGTGTAGAGAGCTTACAAGATGTATCTGATGTGGGTGAAATCGTTGCAAAACATGTGAACTTCTTTTTTAGAGAGCAGCATAATAAAACAGTGATAGAAGATTTAATAACAGCAGGTGTTCATTGGCCTGACATTGAAGTTAAGTCAGAAAGTGAGCAGCCTTTAGCTGGTTTAACTTATGTTTTAACAGGGACTCTGACACAAATGGGTCGCTCAGAAGCAAAAGCGAAATTGCAAACTTTAGGTGCCAAAGTATCGGGTAGTGTTTCTGCAAAAACCCATGCCTTAGTTGCAGGCGATAAAGCAGGTTCTAAGCTAACAAAAGCGCAAGACTTGGGTCTTAAAATATTAACAGAACAAGACTTAGTTGATTTATTTGCAGTTCATAATGTATGAATACTTTAACCACTTTTTTTAATCAGGTTTCAAACCAGCTAGCAAGCTGGTTTTTACCTCACCTAAGCCAAATAGCACTGACAATTATTGTATGTTTAATTGCGCTGTACGCAAATGATTTAAATAAGTTTATTAAGCGATTATTTGCCCGTAAGCACTTTATTATCCGCACTGTGATTTTTATAATTGTGACTGCGTTTGGCTTTGGTGCGTTAACCTTATTTGTCACGCCTTTATTAATAAAGTTACTGCTGCTGTTTGGCAATATATATATGCCTTGGCTTTTGCTGGTGGCTTTTATTGTTTTAGGTGTATTAGCAGATAGAAAAAATCAAATTTAGAGACTTTTGATATGAAAAACCGAGGAAGTTGTAATGCGTTTTGGGCCTGAATTCTGGGATAAACATGGTGTTTATCGTGCACCTATCGCATTGAGTTTTACATTTCTTATCTTATTAAGAACTTATATAATTTGGATTTTTTCTGCGGTATCAAGGCGTCCAGATTTAGATTTAATGTCATTGTTTTATCGCAATAAAAATGATTTTTTTATTGCGTTAGCAATTGGTGCGTTAGCATTATTACCCGCTGTTATCTTTTCTTTGAGACGCCCTAGTAGTAATCCTAAATTAGCAAAAGCTTGGCGTTTTATGAAAACGCCTTTGGTTTTGTGTTGTGTACTTGATTTGGCTTGGTTATTGATGCAAGCAAAAAGTCATCATTTTCAGTTCTCTGCTTTTCTTGCTATACAATTGTTATTAGTTTCTTGGGTGTTGTTCTATTTAATACGCAGTAAATATTTACCTGTATTTTTTAACGATTGGCCGACAAAGTGAAACAAACCTTTGCTAAAATCTGGTCTTTTGAGATAGGGCCTATTTCAATCATAGAGACACTTTGTTCACTTTCTCCCTTGAACCAGAAAAAACCTTGGTTATCCACATAATTCAAGGTTTTAATTATATCACCATATTTAGGATGCTTAATAAGCAAAGTATTGCCTTTTTTAGGCTTAAATATGTTTAACCAAGAAAACAGTAAAACATAACTATTATCTGGTATACGAGGCGACATACTGTGCCCCGTAATTCTTATTAACTTAAAGGGCATATATTAATTTAGCTTAGGGTAAACCAATGTTTGTGCTGGCGGGTAAGGGCATACAGCTGTAAATGTTTCTACATCCTTAGTGATCCAAAATATTTCAGCAAATCTATTTACCTTATTTAATAAATCTAAAGTAGTGTCTTTATCTATATGTTGTTTTGCTTTTGAAGTTACAAGCATAATACTGTGCGTTAATTCATGTAGCTCTGGAAACTTTTCTAATTGTGGTTGCTTAATATAATCACCCCAAATCACTCGAATCTCTTTTTTTACTTTATTTCCATGCTCTTCTTTTTGATTTAGTAGGCGACTAAATTGGGCTTGATCATTAGCGGTTAAATCTGTTTTTTCATTAAGTTCATTTAACAGATCAACCATTCTGATCATAGTTAACACTGCAATTTGAGCTGAAATAGGATCGTATATTTTGCAGGGAATATCACAATGTGCGGATGCAGTTGAAAAACTGAATTTTTGATCTAATTTATTTACTAAGTTAAATAGCATGATTAACCCTTCTTAGATTGTTTGTTTTTGTTTATTAATTTGTAGGCAATAAATCCAACTGCAATTACTGCCGGTGCAATCCAAAATAAATGAATTAAGTCTGCAGATGCTGCATTGTGATCATGCCCAGGATGAGCATAAACAGCTTGTGTAGCAAGCGCTGCACTAATGAGTAATGCTGAAATAGTTTTTTTGTTCTTCATTGATTTATACCTTAGGTTTAATGAATGATAGGCTGTGAAGCGTTAATAAACTCTTCTGCTGCGTGTAGAGAGTCTAAACAAGGATCACATATAGGGTGTTGCTGAGAAAATTCTAATAATGGAGCTAGTGTTATTTTCAGTGCTTTTAGCGCGATTAACTGCATAGATTCAGATTGTGTATCGTCTTGCGTAATACTCAGCATATGCTCGTGTGGTGCTTTTAAATAATATAAAGCGGTTTGAAAGTCACCTTGAATTTCAAACAGAGCAGATAAGTTATGCATTCCTGAGATCCAGCCAAGTAGTAATTGAATGTTTTGAGGATCACTAGACCATAAAGCTTCTATATGGCTAATTGCATTTTGATAATAATATTGTGCATCAAACCAGGCGCATTGCTCAAAAAATGCATTGCCTGTTTTCATCATAGATTGCCAGTTTTCCATTTAATTACTTTGTTGTAATGATAATGATTTGCATTTATATTGGTTTTAATTTGAAATGTAAAGAAAAAAAAGTTTTTTGAATGAAAAATCTTAGGAGAGTAATATGAAAAAATTAATCATAGCAGCGGCCTTAACCTTTGGTCTGGCTCAAGTTAACGCGGCAGAGCATACTGTTAAATTAGTAACTTCAGGTACTAATAGCGCAACTATGATAATGGAACCTGGCTATATTAAGATTGAAAAAGGCGATGTTATTAATTTTATTCCTAGTGATGCCAGTCATAATGCGCAATCTTTTTCAGTGCCTGATGGCGCAAAAGCATTTTCAACCCCCTTTGGTAAACCAACTAAGGTAACTTTTAATACAGAAGGTGTTTATTTATATAAGTGCTTGCCGCACACTGTTATGGGTATGGTAGGACTTGTTCAAGTTGGTAGCGCAATTAATTTAGAAGCTGCCAAAAAAGACTGGCAAACTGTGAAACCGACAGTAGCCCTGAATAAAGAGCGCATGGATAACTATCTTAAAAAAGTAAATTAAAGAGGGTGGGTCTATTAAGGAATAGACCTTTTATAAATATACATAGTTAATATAGTGAAAGTTGATTGTTAATGAATTTTTGAAGGAAGTTGCTCTTTGAGTTTATCAAACCTTTGCTGCTGTTCATCATCAAGTTGTTCAGACTCTATCGCTTTTTTACATTTTTCGATTAAAGCCGAATTTAAACTCTCACCAGATTTTGAAGCATTAAGCATACTTTGTAATAAATTAAGGGCTATACTGGCATTTTTTGGCATAACTCTAAAAGCTTGAGAAAAAGTTTCAATTGCTTTTGGAAATTGGCCTCTTTGATATTGCTCTACAGCATTGTTATTAAGCTCCCGAGGACCATGTTTAATTTCATTTCTCTCTTGTTTTTCTTGAGAAATATAAGCTAAGAGTGTTTTGTCATCTACTTTGTATTGTAGGCAATGTTGGTTGATTTTATCAAAAAGTAAACTCGCTTTATGATGAAATCCAAGTTCATGTAATGCTTTTGCTTTATCTAATGAATCATCAACTGAGCGGATAGGGTCATCTTCATTATCTAGTTGATTAATGAGTGCGAGTGCTTTTTCTCTTTCGTCTTTTAGGTAATGAATACGTGCATGTAGAATATCAAGTTGCTCTTGTGTATCAGCATCCGGAAATTGTGTTTTTAATTCATTTAAACACTCACTAGATTGCCTTGTTAATCTAGTAACCAATTCGGATTGATCTGTTGTTAAAGCATAATCAACACCAGCTCTGGCGACATTTAAATAAATATTAGGGTGATCATGAATTGAATTTTTCGCAAACTTTAAAATATTACGGTTAGCTGTATAGTTATTTTCATAATCATGATTTAACCGAGCAATATTAACTAATTGATGTTGCCGATTAATATTTCGAGGTGCCATTTGTGTTGCACCTACTAAGTAGTTTTGTGCGCTATCATAGTTTTTTAATTGAAGCTCTAATTTACTAAGTAAATCGTATGAGACTAGCCGGGTTTCTGGACGTTCAAGCATAGATTCAAGTAAATTTTGCGCAAATTTAAATTCGCTATTTGCAATCAATGATTCTACTAAACCAATTTTTGCCCAAGTAAATTTTTGGATCCCTAAAACAGACTTGAAAAACTCTTTAGCTTCAGCAAACTGATTTAACTTAAGTAATAACTCTCCCTTTAATCTAAGAAGAATAGGGGTGTAATTAGATACTTTGGTCGAAGCTAGCTGTGCTTTTATAACTTTTAAAGCTTTAGAATAATTTTCAACATCAATGAAATCATAAATTTGAGCTAAAGTTGTTTTTCTATTTAATAATTTTTCAATTCTGGTACTGAGTTCTTTTTGTGAAAAAGGTTTGGCTAAAAAATCATCAGGTTGTAATTCTATAACGCTATGAACAAGAGCTGAGCTAGTTTCTGCACTGATAAAGATAAAGCCTGTAGTACGTTTAACAAGTTTCTTATTTTTGAGTTCTTCATATAAATGATAGCCATCTTTATCTCTGCCTAAATTGAATGAGCACAGAATTAAATCAAACTTACTAGTTTGACACAGTCGTAATGCGGTTTGTGCGCGTTCAGCACAAATAAGATCTCTAAAGCCTATGCTTTCTAGAGATTGCTTCATATAGCTCTGTGCTAAAGGTTGATCATCAATGATCAGTACTTTAGTTTTGTTAAAGGTTTTATCTATCATTTATTAAATATAGTCACAGTGTGTAACTATGAATATATTAAACAGATCTGTGCCTGACAAGTGATATTAAAGATATTTAGACTAAGTGGTTAGTTTTTGGCAATTTTAGCGGGATAAATGAAATAATAAATATTTTTAAAGTTTTTAGGAAGATGTTTTTTAGAGGTTATTATGTGGTGGGTGATACTGGACTTGAACCAGTGACCCTCGCCTTGTAAGGGCGATGCTCTCCCAACTGAGCTAATCACCCAGATAATAGGTTTTGAACTTAATGCAAATGGTGGGTGATACTGGACTTGAACCAGTGACCCTCGCCTTGTAAGGGCGATGCTCTCCCAACTGAGCTAATCACCCACAGAAATCTGTGGTTGTTTTATCAAAATGGTGGGTGATACTGGACT
>NZ_JAHKQC010000048.1:0-91323 GCF_018860845.1 Pseudoalteromonas sp. C2R02
TATTAACGTATTGAATAGTTATGAACTATTCAATACGTTAATAATGATAAAGTAATAAATAGTGATTAAAATTCTAATGCTTAGCAGAGGTAAATGCTTAGGGAACATTTAAGCTTTGTTCATTCAGTTATTGCACAATAGTTACACGGAAATATAGTATGGATAATAAACAAAGTAATAATGATAAAATAGATAGCCCTATTATCTTTTGGAGTTCAATAGGCGTATGTATTGGCTGCTCTACAGCAGTAACAATGAAACTAGAAAGCTATGCACTTGTTTTATCTGGTGTCGCAGGTTAACTTATTGGTTTAGCTGTTGGCTATAATACAAAAAAAGCCAAAGATAAAAATAATTAAAACTCAACTGTCATACTTTTATTCGTATTTTATTAGACTTCTAATTAACTTCTCGTTATGCCAGATATATACCATAGAGGTACTGAAAATTGCAGGAATACTTTAAAGGATTAAGAAAAATAAAAAAAGATCGGATAATGTTCATGCCTATGAATGGCCGTGTACTTTCATTGTTTTTATTGGACTACTTTAATCACTAGTATATCCACCGATAGGCATAATTGCTTCAATTGGCATATATCTTTGGTTCTATTTATACAAAAAGTGGGATGTGGGCCGTGAGTTGTAATCATTGTTCATTAAAGCTAAGTGAACTTCCTGAAGTAAAGGAAATTAAAAGTGCATCACATACAGATGAATGGCTTGATTAAGTAAACCTCTAATAAATTAAATACATAAAATAAGCTTATGTTATTGGCCAATTCATAGTTTAGCCATCATTTTAAGTTGAGTTTATACGGGTCAGTTAATCTCATTTCACACATATCCTAAAATGGCTTTTAGCATTTGAGGCTTTACTTTTAGTGCATTATTTTTTGATTATAAGTAAACCTTTATAGTCAAATGGATATAAATAAATTTACAATAAAATAGCAGAATATCGAGCACTAAGTTTTGTGCCATTTAAACATACACTATAGAAATAGGTCATTATGCCCAATTATCGGTGGCTTTGTCTTTTTTGTGATAGAGGTAATTCAGAAAAAGTTGAAAATTGTGAGTTTTGCGGGACTAATCCGACAGCTACTGGTTGGGAGATAACTGCTCGAGAATTCGCTGATAAAAATATACTAAATAAAAAAGAATCATTTAGTTGTGAAATTTGTAGTAGCGGCGTTCACGAAGTAAATTATAGTGAGGATCCAGTTGAGTATTTTGAAACTAGAGGTAAGCAGCCTTTATTTAGAACTATGTTTATATTGACCAAGTGCAAAGGCTGTGAACACCAGTTGAAAAAGGAATACTCAACGCCATTACTTCGGAAAATATATAGATTTATATTTGGGCATGATATTAAGAGTGAATACTGGAAAAATAAATAATGTTAATAACCAGCATTTCAATAAAACTTAGCAAATAAACTCATTTTTTAAACTGTATGCCAGCATTGCTACATAAATTAAATAAGCGTTTTTATACTTCAATAAATGTTTGAGCCATGGATGAATTTTTGAATAAAAAATATTTATTAACACCGTTACTTACCCTTCCCTTTTTACTATCAAGTAATGCTCATGCCAATGATCTATTGAGCAAAAAAATTAATTACCAGAATAAATATCAGACCATGTTAAATAATTTAATATCTAAAGATATTCCCGGTGCCGTTCTCTTAGTCAAATCAAAAAATCATCATTTTTTAGGCAGTTCGGGTTATAAAGACTTAGATAAAAAGAATCCGATGACAACAGATGTTGTTATGCCAAATGGCAGCTCAGGTAAAAAATTAACGGCACTGTTAATAGCTATGTTGGCTGATGAAGGCGTCATTAACATTGATATCCCTATAACCAAATATCTTAAAAAGGCATTGTATAGTCAAATTGAATATTCAGAAAAAATGACTTTACGGCAGTTGTTAAATCATACGAGTGGTATTTTTGAATATAATGATGCTGATAATTATGCTTTTTTTAAAGAGCAATTTGCTCACAGAAACAAAGTCACTACAGATATGTTTCCTTTAAAATTCGCTTTAAACCAACCAGCCTACTTTAAACCCGGAGCAGGACATTCATATTCAAACACAGGTTATGCCTTGGCAGGTGTTATTCTAGAACAACTATTACAGCAGCATCCATCAAAATTAATAAGAACCAAAATTTTAACGCCACTAAACATGGCATCCAGCTACTCAAAAGGTGTTGAAGAACATAAACCTGAACTCGCTTCAGGTTATTTTATTAATGATGCTGATCCCGCTTTCCCATTAGAAATGAATGTTTGGATCGATACAAAAAAAATTATAGGAACAACTGCGACCTCTGATGCGCCGCTTGCTTCAAATGTAAATGATATGGCAAAACTTCTGAGATCTATTATAAAAAATAACAAAGTGGTTAATAAAAATGTAAGAGAGCAAATGATAGGAGAAAAGAATTTAATTAAGTCTTGGGGCCAACGTTTTTATCGTTCATCTGAACTTTATTATGGGCTAGGTATTTGGGTAGAAAAAGTTAATGGTCAAAAATTCTATCATCATGGGGGCACAGAGTTTGGCTATTTTACACAGAATATTTATATTCCTGATGGTGATGTTAGCATTACTGCTTTTGCAAACTGTGGGGTAAACGAGCGGTGCGAAAATGACTTTCAGAGTTTTACTTTTGAAGTTTTAGACTCATTTTTAAACATAAAATCAAGTATATGAAATTTAGAAATAAACAGACGCTTGATAGACAACTTGTAAGTAACAGGGTTACTTTATTGAGCTAAAATTTTTAAATATATAAGGCAAAGTAAAATATTAGAAGGTGATGTTTGACATTTTTATAGAATTTACCTTAAAGCTGAAGAAACACAAGATAGCAAAGAAAAAGCTATAAATTCATTTTATTGAGTAACTCATTAAATAAAACACCAATTACAATAGTCAAACACGTCTTCAGAACTCTGGTAAGATGCTCAAGTACTTAGATTACTGCCAATAAAACTTAAGTTAATGATATTAATAAATTAAAGTATGGAATAATAAAAAATGACGTTATACGCTTGGTTAACGCTCATTCACAGCAACAATGAGTCAAGCTAATGCGCCTCTATAATATGCCTTATAAACTTTAAAGGAGTTTAATTTTTATGGATAATTTTTCAATTACAAATATCATTATTGGTTTATGTTTTTTCTTAGTTACGTCTTAGTTATTTGTTAAGCGCGATAAAAATTCGCTCATATAGAAAGGCAACAAAGTTATAATTAGAGGTTCGGGTTTTTCTCCAGTTTTTAGTGCTGAGCATTGAATTCAATATCACGGCCATCTTTCTGATACAGGCGATGATAGCCACTTTTTTAGGTTTGCCTGCCGTAACTAATTTTAGATAATTTGCTTTAAATGCAGGGTTTGATTGTATCACGGACACAATTGCCATGAATTAAACAGTTCGGATCTGATGTCTTCCGCCTTAGGTTTTTTACTTAATAACTCCTCTTAATTGTCTAGAACCTCATTGTTAAAATAAAAAATGATTAAAAAGGTATTTATTTTCAATTGTTTAAATTATTTATTACCAGTACAGTGTTCTGATTATAAAAATAGATTTTAAACGAGTATTTCTTTAGGCTCGTTAGGTATTCAAATAGATAACATATGAATCAAAGTATATTTAGAGTTGGTAGTTACTTTACGGCAAGAATTACTAGGATTGAGCCACCGCTTGAGGCTGCATTCGTAGATTACGGAGCTGAGCGCCATGGCTTTTTGCCATTAAGTGATATTAATGGTTATGATAAATCACTACATAAAGAAGGTTCGATTGTTATTGTTTGCATAAGCAAAGAAGAAAATGGACAAAAAGGTGCTCTAGTATTTTCCCCATTAAATGCAGATTCCAATGTTGTTGTTCATGACCTAATAGGTATCAATACCAAAAGTTCAAGCCCAATCGTTCTGTTTGCACTTTGTTCCATCGCTATCGTTATTATTGCAATTGTAGTGGTCACGAGTACCTAATAAGAAACTATTCCGGTAATAGTTAATTTTAAATAGTGGTTTTATATTTACTTAGTTCATCGCAAGTTATGTTTGATAACTTTAGCGTAAAAGACTTAACTCAAACTTAGTGTCATTTATCAAGTAGAGTTAGCAATGTATTTCCCCCATCTATTAAACATAATGGGGAAAAACCGTATTATAAAATGGACGTAAAACGCTTGGATTACGTTTTTTCGTTAATTAGAGTCATTTATATTGGCTTTTTTGGCAGGTTACCATGCAGATTCCATCATTAGAAGATTGGGAAGGAGTAGCGAATTCAGATGATTTGGATGCAGCATACGCCTATAAGATATTTTTTGGTAAATCGACCTCTGATGTTCAGGTTGATTTCGCTAGAAACCCTATAGAAAGAACTGATGAACTCAGGTTTATGCCTAAAGTACCATTTCAGTATTATATTGTAGCTTTGAGGGATTTTGTACTTGATATTGATGAATTAGATGATTGGAAAAGTGATGCAGCTTCTTGCTTTATTTCATTGGCAGAAGAATTGTTAGAAAGCAAACCCGATTTTATCAACCCTATATATAATAAAATTGAATCTACTCTTGAGTTTATTGCTAACAATCAAAGTCTATATGATGCAGATGAAGATATTTACGGTATATTTAAATCAAAAATGAAAAATATTAGAACGCTTCGAAAACGTGCAATACAACAGATATAGATTGTAGTTCTATGAAATATTTTAGAAAAATGATTGAGCATTATATTCCAGTCCAAGATGATGAATGGGCTGATATTTGCAAAATATTTGACATCAAACATGTTAAAAAAGGAACAACGGTACATCACGCAGGTGAAGTATTTAGTGAAATATGGTTAATTAAAAGTGGTCTTGCCAGATCACATTTTAGTGATATGAATGGCAAAGATCATACTTGGCAACTTTATTTTCGCTGAAAAAGTAAACATGGTTTAAACCATTTTATGGACGATAGTGTAAGCTTTTCTGAAAAAACAGGATCAATGCTTAACTTTGAAATTCTTGAAGATTCAGTTTTTTATGTCACGTCTCTAAACAAGCTTAATAAGTTTATATCACGAGAACAAAAATGGGAGTTTTTAACGAGAATATGGATACACGACACCTATTATTCTGCTACATTTAAGCGTGTTCTATCTCTCATGTCTGAAACTGCCGCACAAAGATATGATCGTTTACTTGATGAATATCCTTTTATATTTAAACAAGTTAAGTCATATCAAATTGCCTCTTTTCTGGGAGTCGCTCCCCAAACATTGAGTAAATTAAAAAATGAATCTAGGTGAATGAATTTTAGTATTCAGTTGTCTACCATGTATTTTTTCAAGTGGAGAATGATAATGAATACCTTTGTAAAACTTAAAAGCCAATACGAACATAGCGACTCTATTAACACTTTAGAAATCAATAATGTAAGCAGTACCAATGAACCAAGTGGTTTGCATACATATATGATAGAAATATCACAAATTGGCGAACAACTGATCTTAATTGGCATTTCCTTTTTTCTTGTTGGTTTAATACAAGGTGCATTAATACCATCGGTAAAAAATTCTAGAATGGCACTTTCTGGTCATATGACTGCTGTTCAGTCCGGTATGGCCCTTGCGATTTTTGGAGTTATCTGGTCGCTAGTTGATCTGCCTTTCACTGTAGAAATATTTGTAGCTTATGCTAGTGCAACGGGATTCATACTTATTTGGCTGGGAATAACGATTGCCTCTGTAACAGGAGCAAGTAAAGCGCTTCCAATCGCCGGAGCTGGATTTTCATCAACTGCCGCTAAGGAGTTAATCGTTACAATTATGGTACGTGGGGGTTCAGTAATATCGCTAATCTCCTGCACTTTGTTAGCTTTTGGATTATTGCCAATTCTTTGGTAAAAGTATAAACAACAAAACTAATCAACCTCCTTGAATTTGATGCTTTGTTTAATCAGCTATCTGATAGGTGCAAACATAAAACAACTTAGCTAGATTAATAGTTTTTTATGATTTTCACTTGTCATGCTTATCAACACCATAGATACTGGAAGCGAATTGGTGCTCTTGAATAATAATTGAGGGTACCTAGCACTTAAACTAATAACATATAGGCACACATGCAAATTAGGTGTTGAGCTTATAGCATTCTATATTTGTTTCCAGGAGGAAATTTAATGCTTAAAGGAATGATCACAATATTCGGCATTTTTCTGTTAACAACATCAGCTCAGGCATCAGAGCCTCTATCAGTAGACCGGGCAGTTACTAACAGTTTAGAACTATCCTTTCCAAACGAAAGTAAAATTCAGCCTGAGATCAGTGATTTTGATGTATTGAACTATATCCTTATGAGTAATGAGGACGGTGAACGTTGGGTGGTGGTTACTATTAGAAACAAAGCAACTGGCACTCGAACTTTAAATCAAAAGCACCTACTTGGCTTATTGGCAAGTGGTGAGAGAGTTCACCCTCACGAGTTTAAGCAAGCATATTTAGGTAATGAAACAATATCTTTAACTCTCAATTTCGGAGAAAGTAAGTTTCCTGTGCTTGAAGTCTATTCAAGAGATAAAATATAAAAAACCTGGGAAGTCTACACATTGAAAAGGAATATTCTACTATCAATTCTAATATTAGTTTCCGTATTTTGTACGATAACACTTTACAATTATCATAATGAGAATACATCGGTAATTGAAATTGCTAGGAGTGATTCTCGCTCGTCGTTTATTGAATCTAAATTAGGCATAACCAGATACAAAGTCTTTGGCAATCAAAATAATCAAACTGTTATCTTAATCCATAGTTTTAACGGCTTTTTAGAATCTTGGGATCACAATGTGCCAGCATTAGTTCGCGCAGGTTATAAAGTCGTTACGTATGATCTTTTTGGCAGAGGGCTTTCTGATCGGCCAAAAGTAGATTACGACCTCGCACTATTTAGAAACCAATTGGATTTAATTGTTAAAAAATCCGGCTCAGGCAACCTACACTTAATTGGTTCATCATTCGGTAGTGTTATCGCAGCTGATTTTGCAAACAAGAATCCTGAACTGGTCAATAGCCTTATAATGCTAGGGCCTGCTGGCTGGCCAGACAAAAAAAATCAAAATAAATTACTCAATATTCCTATAGTCAGTGATTTAGCTTTTCATTATTTTGGCACACAGATCCTCAAGCCTAAAGTTAAAGCATACTTTATTGACCCATCAGAACATCATAATATGGTTAATACATGGAGTCGTTTTGCAAGCTATCCTGGGTTTACACGTTCAGCCCTCTCTACTCTACAGAATTCACCAGTTTTAGATTATACCTCTGGCTACAAAGCGTTAAGTAAACTCGATATACCAACACTGTTCATCTGGGGAAAACAAGATGTTAGTTTTCCTTTCTCTAATACAAAAAAACTTTCAAAATTAATGCCCAAAGCACAAGTGATAGGTATTTATAATGCTGCACATTGGGTAAACATAGAGCAGGCAAATAAAGTTAATAAAGCAATAATCGAATTTTTAAGTGTTAATAAGCATTAATCAAAGCTTTTCAACAGCCCTTGTGACAGCCATACATTAATATATTGAATTAAAACAACTGCGATGTTCTCAGGCGGATGACTTCCAATTAAACTTTGGCATAAATGACTAAAGTTATTTTTTTGATGTATTAATGACAGCAAGTTATATTCTTCTTCAGTCACTTTTTTATATTCAGTTATTTTTTCTGGGCTTCGCCATATCAGCCAAAACCTTGGTGTATTTACTTTTGCATTTGGTGGTGCTAAATCATTTTTTAAAGCTTGAAATGATTCGACCGCAGCAGTATGAAAAGTCACTAAATGCGCACTCGCATGTAAGTTTAGTGTTAGCAGTGGCCAGTCATTTTGTGCTATTGATTCTAATGCTGCACTTGAAAGTACTTTATCATCTGATGCATCAAATGCTTGCAATAACAACCTTTCAAACTGGGCAATATCAGACAAAATATCATGTTCTTTAAAAGGCGACGTTTTTTTCAAAAACTCAGGTAAGTTTTGTGAAAACTCTCTTAACGAATTATTGGTTGACGGGTAAGCTTTTAAATAGCCTAGTACCATCAAATCAAATAGTTCATCTCCAAGGTATTTTCCTAATTGTTCATGATCTTGTTCAATGACTTGGGTGAGCCTAATTTTATACGCACTTTGATATATTGATAAGCGTTCACTTGAGCTAAGCTGCCCTTGCTCTGCAATAATATCAATTAATTCATTCGGTTTATTTTGCAATAAGTGCATAAATTGATTTTGAATATCTGCCAAACTAGCCATGTTTCAATTCACCTTGCTCAAACCAAATATCATTTACTTGGGTTTTTGCTATCTCTAATTCTTTTAATAGGCTTTCTAAGGGCGGAATATTACCATCTCTTTCAATCATAGTACTGACAGGCCCAATTTGCTGTGCGTACTTGCGATACAATTGCCAAACAGGATCGGGGACATCTTCATCATGGGTATCAATTACATGTGTACCAAAATCTTGGTGCCCAGCTAAGTGGATTTGTTGAATACTCGATGCTGGAATCGCATTTAAGTATGCCATAGGATCAAAGTGATGATTTCTCGCACTGACATAAACATTATTAATATCCATTAAGAATTTACAGCCGGTATTTTTAGTTAATTGCGCCAAAAATTCCCATTCAGTCATTTCAGATGTTTTATAGGTGAGATAACTCGATACGTTTTCAAATATCATTTCTCGACCTAAGTAATCTTGCACTTTGGCGATTTGTGAAGATAAATGTGTTAATGACTCTTCTGTATAAGGCATAGGTAATAGATCGTGGCTATTGATCCCACCAACGGAAGTAAAACATAAATGATCTGATATCCATCTCGGTTCCACTTTTTCAGCCAGTTGTTTAAGTTTTTCTAAATATTGCAAATTTAAAGGCGCAACACTGCCAATAGACATTGAAACACCATGCATTACAATCGGGTAATCAGCGCGAATTTTTTCAAGGTAATGCCAAGGTTTACCACCTTCTACCATATAATTTTCAGATATGATTTCAAACCAATCAACCTTAGGCTGTGTTTGAATAATATCTTCAAAATGTGTGCTACGTAAACCGAGACCAAAACCTAAAAACTCTTTCATAATAACAACTTTTGTATGTTTATCTTTTGTCAGTTAACCTAACTTAGGCTAACTGATTTTATTATATCTAATGATTTTTCTATCATTAGCTATCTACAGAACCACCGATATCACCACATGATTTTGCAGGCATAGATACAAAGCCTGTGCCCTTACAAGATGCATGACCACTACAGGCATTATTTGGAGTTTTACAGTCGTTATGTCCGCCACAAATATTCACGTCATTACAATGAACAAGTTCAGATTTTGCTATTTTACCCACCCAAGCATCAGCAATTTTACCACCAACATCAGCACAAGCTTTTGAAGGCATAGCAACAAATCCTGTACCTTTACATGAAGCTTGTCCTGCACATGCATTACTTGCAGTTTTACAATCATTATGTCCGCCACAAACGTTGACATCGTAACAATGTACCAAATCTGTTGTTGCTGCAGAGTTAGCCGCTACAGATGTTGAAGGTGCTGACTCTGTTGCACTACAACCAACTAAACCTGCTACCATTGCAGCCATTGCTGCACCTGTAAATGCTTTCATTGTAATTTCCTCTTGTATTATTAATTTGTTCTCAAACACATATTGTTTAGTTTAAGAAAATACGGTGCTATCGCACGCTTATGATAAAGACCTGTAGCATTACAAATTACTTTCAGATTATTATAGTGTGTTAATAAAGCATGAGGGCATGTGTAGTGGCTAAATATATTTTTTAAAGGTTAAGTTTTTGATATTAAATTAATTTAATTTTTTCACTGCAAATGAGCATTCATTGATAAAAAGCTGAAATAAAATGTTAACCGCTGATATTTTTAATATCAAGGATACGAAATCAATAATTAAAATAACATTTTAATTCAGCGAAAAATGTAAGTGTTATATGCATACTTTTAGATATGAATTACATCGCATTATATCTCAGTTAATTCATTAATTTGCGTATTAGCAAGTTCCGTTATTTGTTCTGCTACTTTTTTAGCATGTTTTTGCACGCCTATAATTGTTGCCGAAGCAAACCCTGACCACTCACCGTAACCTACAAACCATAAGCTTTTATAATCATTTGAGTGAGAATCGTCTGATAATTGGTTTACATCTAAATTTAAGTTTAAACCAGATAAATGATTTAACTGTGTTTTAAACCCTGTGCACCAGATCACGACATCAATAGGTAAAGTATGATTAGCTGTAACTATGGCATTTTCTGTAAAATATTTGATATCTTCTTGCTTTACTAACACATCCCGTGATCGAGCATCTTTAACTGAGTCAACCATTACTATTTTAGAAAAGTCATCAGTATTATCTATTTCTTCCCCTTTAAGCGTTGCATAATAGCGCTTGGTTGAAAGTTCAAATAAATAACGCCCATCTAATTCATCAGCTAAATATTCCAAGGGCCTGTTAGTAAACCAAAATGTATTGGCAACTTGCGACACTTCGGCTAATACCTGAGAACCCGAATTACCACTGCCAATAATTGCAACATTTAATCCTTTTAAAAATTCGTTGTTTGTATATTCACTTGAATGTAATTGCTTACCTTTAAAAGCGGATAAACCTGAAAATTGTGGACTAATTTCACCTGAAAAATTTCCTGTCGCTGACACTAAATACTGTGTTTTAAAAGTACCTTGATCCGTTTCTAGCGTATATATATTATCGCTAAAATGTACATTTAATACACTAACCGGCCGCTTAACTCTAAATTGATATCTTTGTTCGTATTTCCCTAAATAATCAACCATTTCAGCCTTACTTGGGTATGCCTCTTTTGTATTTGGCATCATGTAACCAGATAAAGAACTATAAGCTTTAGGTGAAAATAACTTTAAGCTATCCCAAGCATGCTGCCACGAACCACCAAAGTGAGCGTTTGCATCTAAAATTAATGGATCAAAGCCTTTTCTTTTCAGATAATAAGCAGTTGAAAGACCCGCCTGCCCTGCGCCAATGATAATAACTTGCTCTACCATAACTTATCCTATAACACTGTCAGATTTATTAATAATTATAGTACGCCGCAATATATAAACGGCGTACTCTTTGGAGGAAAAAAACTAGCGCCATTGCTAAAAAATTAACTGATATAAAAATCCAGAACCTATCGCCATAGATAAGATTACAGTCAGAAATGCAATAATCATTTTATTATGGAAAATTGATTTCAGTAATACAACTTCAGTTAAACTGGCACCTGCACTACCAATAATTAGTGCCATAACAGCGCCAAGCCCCATACCTTTTGCAGCTAATGCAGCACTTAAAGGGATCACAGCTTCAGCGCGTATATATAGTGGAATACCAATTACTGCTGCAATAGGAATCGCTAAAGGGTTATTTTCGCTTGCAATACTTGCAACAAATTCAGTTGGCATAAATCCATAAATCATTGATCCTACTGCAATACCACCAATCAAATAAGGCAACACTTTCTTAAAGTCAGACCAAGTGCTGTTCCATATTTTACGCCATTTATTAATTGGTTTGGCATTTGTACCGCAACTTGATGCACAACTAGTTGTTTGAGGTGCAATATATGCCTGCGGTTTAATGTATTTTTCAAAGCCTAGCTTTTCTAATGAATATCCCGCAATAACAGATACACCCATTGCCATTATAAAATAAAATAGAGTAACTTTAAGTCCAAACGTCACAGCAAATAACCCAATAATAATTGGATTTAATAATGGGCTGGCAAATAAAAATACCATCATAGTGCCAAATCCTGCTTTAGCCCTCAATAATCCCTTCAAAAATAGGATCGTAGAGCAAGAACAAAATGGGGTGATTGCACCTAAAAACCCTGCAATTATGTAACCTTTGCCATTTTTACTACTTAAAATACTTTGAATTTTACTTGGTGGAATATATTCCTGTAAAACGCCAACTAGGTAGCTGATCAACAAAAATAATAAAGTTAATTCGACCGCCAAAAAGGCAAACATATTCAAAGCTTCATAAATCATTTCATTTGTAATAGTCATTTTACATATCCACAATTCTAAGTTAATCGAATTATAATATCTAAAATTAATATGTGTCAACATATTTCCATATAATTGGAAATAATGATTTTTGAGCAATGAATTATTAATGAAAGACGTAACTATCAGTTCTGGCTGTCGATTAAAATTAATTAATTAAAATCAGATCGATAAACTTAATATTAACGTATGGACAAACTGTAAAATAATAATTTTATATTGATACGAATAATTCATTATCACTTGATGAGTATAACCATAGGATTTTTGTTAAACCTTTTAACCTAACTGAAGCTAAATAATATGAAAATAAAAGTTCCCCAAATACAAACGTTAAATCACATTCTTCCAGAAGAGCCGTTGCTAATGATGGGCGCAGGTCCAGTGCCAATTCCACAAGCCGTCGCCAACGCCAATGGTATTGTGATTAACCATTTGGGTGAAACTATGGGTAAAATTGTTTATCAAATAAAAGATATGGCAGGTTATATCTTTCAAACCAGTTCACCGTGGATTGTGGGTGTTGCCGGTCCTGGATCTGCTGCAATGGAAATGGCTATTACTAATTTAGTATGGAAAAATACTAAGGTACTGAGTATTTGTAACGGTTTTTTCTCTAATCGTTTGGCTCAAATGGCACAAAGAGCTGGAGCTGAAGTTGAACACACCTCAATTATTGAAGGAAAAAGTGCCGATCCCATCACAATCCGAAAACTAATTGAAGAATTTAACCCTGAAGTGATCACTATCGTACAAGGTGAAACATCTAATACGACTTATAATCACGAACTTGTTGAAATCGGTAAATTAGCAAAAGAGTTTAATTGCTATTTAATCGTTGATGCCGTGTGTACTTTAAGCACTATGCCGTTGCAAATGGATGACTGGCACATAGATGCGGTGATCACTGGCGGTCAAAAAGGTTTAAGTTCAATTCCCGGTGTGTCACTTGTCGCGTTCTCTGATAGAGCATGGCAACGCATTAGTAATCGTGTTACGCAAATTCCTCAATGGACTTTAGATGCAATGTTAGCATCAAATTTTTGGCATCAAGACTCTTATCATTACACTGCACCTGTTTCAGGTTTATTAGCATTGCACGAGGCAATGAGGCTTATTTGCAATGAAACGTTAGAAAAAAGGTTCCAAAGACACTTAACGTGTTCAACAGCACTGCAAAGTGCAATCGAAAGTTTAGGTTTAGAACTGTATATAGAAGGTAAAAGTAGACTCAATTCTGTGGTTGGCATTAGATTACCTGAGCAGTTAGAATCAAAAGCTGTGTGTGAACATATTTCTAAAAACTATCGCGTTGAAATTGCCGGTTCTTTTGGCCCTCCCATTGTAAGAATTGGCCAAATGGGCGAACAATGTAGAGTACATAATTTATTTAGAACGATACATGCTTTTGGCTCTACATTTAAAGACTTAGGTGCAAAAGTTGATGTACCTGCTGGTATGGCCCAGTTAGAAAATATGTTACAAAAACACAAATGTATTTAGATTAAATTCTGAGATTGGGTAAAGAGACCTATTACAGGTCTTTTTATTTTTTTGAATACTACCATAACAGATTTATAGAAATTAAATATGATGTTGAAGCGATATAACTATTAAAAAACATTTTAAAAATGCATTTGAGTTATATCATTGTTAATTAAACTGACTGTGAAAATCGTACCTGTTAAAGAGGATTTAATATAAACAACACTTTAGTTATTTACTAAAATGAGCAAGCAAATAATCAATGGCTAACCGTGCTTTCATCGGTAAAAATCTTCTATCTTGATAAACTATCCAGCTTAGCGCATCTTTACGCCAATATTCATTTAAAACGGGTGTTAATTTTCCGGCCTTTATTGATGATAAAAAATTATGCTGAGGCAAATAAGCAATACCTAAACCTTGTTCACAAGCATTAACCACAACTTGAGCATTATTACTTTTCCACCTGCCTGTTACTTTAATATTTTCTTTATAATCTAAATTTTCAAATTGCCATTGATCGTTATTTGAAATAATACAACTGTGATTTTTTAAATCTTGTGGGTGTTGTGGTGTGCCATGTTCAGTTAAATAAGCATCGCTGGCAATGGCCATCATAGGATGTGTTAATAATTTTCTTGCAACTAAACCTGAATCCTCTAATTTGCCATATCTAATTGCAAAGTCGATACCATCTTCCACAAAATTAACTTTTCGGCTATTAAAGTCTATTTCTACCGATAACCTAGGGTGCTGTGTTGCAAATTCCATTAACACTGGTGCGACTTGTTGCTCTGCAAATGTGCCTGCAGCACTCACACGCAGTGTGCCCACTAACTCAAGTTGCTGTGTATTAACTTGCTCATTTGCTTGTTGTAGCCCAGTAACTAAGTCTCTACATTGGTGGTAATAATTTAGACCTGTTGGCGTTAAGCTTACTAATCGTGTAGTGCGCGCAAATAATGCACAGCCTAAACTTTTTTCTAATTTAGCAATTTGTCGACTCACATGACTTGTACTACAGCCTAGTTGCTTTGCCGCAGCAGAAAAACCTTGGCGTTCAGCAACGCATACAAATTCTACAATACCTTCGAAATTATCCATAAACTCATTAATTATTGCCATACAGCAATAGTAATTTGCCATTTCACCATATTGTTGTCAATTAGAATTAGGTCTATTATCAATGCAAGACAAAATGCCAATGCGGCGTCATTATTAAAGGACATCAATATGCAAAAGATATTAATCCCTGTTACAAATCATGCAGTGTTAGGTACTACAGACCAAGCTAACGGTACTTATTCACCCGAATTAACACACGCTTTAGATGTTTTTTTAGCAGCAGGTTTTGATTACGAAATCGCTTCGATTAATGGTGGTAAAGCTCCGTTATATGGCACTGATATTGAAAATGATTCAATTAACGATAGCATTTTAAGCAATGAAACATTTCAGTCTCGCATCAATAATACAATTGTTGTTTCTCAAATAAATATTGGAGATTATTCAGCAGTTTATTACCCAGGAGGCTTTGGCTTATTATCTGATTTAGCAGAAAATGAAGACTTTGCAAAATTAAGTGCACAACATTATGAAGCTGGCGGCGTTATTTCTGCGGTATGTCATGGCCCTGCTGGTTTATTACCAATTACGTTAAGTAATGGCGAAAAGTTACTGGCAAATAAATCTGTTACTGGTTTTACCCGTGAAGAAGAAATCGATTTTGGAACAATTAATGACATTCCGTTTTTATTAGAAGAATCACTTACGCGCACTGCCGCACGTTTTAGCAAAGTACAACCTTGGGGTGTTTTTGTGATTGAAGATGACCGTGTGATCACTGGTCAAAATCCATCAAGTGCCCACGCAGTTGGTGAAGCTGTTGTAAAACTTTTAACTAAGTAGCCTATTCCAGAAGTCTGCGCATTAATTAGCAATGTGTAAGACGATAAAACAGCATGTTGGTTTTTAAACTAACATGCTGTTTTTAAATCAATAAATTTTAGCCCTATTTATAGTACTTGCTCAAGAATAAGGCGTGTTGCATTTTCTTCACAAAGCGCATTGGTATTAATAGAAATTGTATTTTCATTAGGAATTGCAACAAACTGATTTTCCCCCAATAAGGTATGTAACAAGTCTGGGCATTGCACTTTTTTAGTGCCATTTCGCGAGGGGTTTTCTACTCTTTGTGCTAATACTTCAGCAGAGACATCTAAATAAATAGGCAGCATAGACCCGCCATAATCCGATATTATAGATTCCCACTTTTTCACAACATTTAAATCCGAATTTAAATCAAAACAGAATGTTATGATCAAGCCAGCCATCTTATTTTGACACGCTTTTTCAATTGCTTGCGATCTTAGCGAATCAATAAAATCAAAAAAGTCATCTTGTCCAAATTCAGGATACACCTCTAATGCGAGATCAACACTAAGGTGATTATGTAACACATTATACCCCAAGGCAGATTTTAAGCGTTTTGCTAAAGTAAGCTTTCCTGCACCGGGTGGGCCATGTAATACAATTAATTTCATAATTTATCCTAACGCTATAAAATCTGTTTTTGGTTCTGTTGATTTAGTTAAATTCACATTTTCATAGATTGATATGTAATAAATACGCTACTGCTCATTTAATATTGGCTTGATTTGAGGGTTTTATTGACCTTTTTTAAAGCCATTTTACGCTTTAAAGGTGAGAGGTAGTCAATAAATAGTTTGCCTTTTAAATGATCGATTTCATGTTGTAATACTATTGCCAAAAAATCATCAGTTTCTATAGTGACTTCTTTACCTTCGCGGTCTAAACCTTGCACTTTAACCTGAGTAAACCGTTCAACATCTGCATAATATCCTGGCACTGATAAACAGCCTTCTTGGCCTTTTTCAATGTTTTTACCACTGATCACTTCTGGGTTGATTAATATTAAAGGCTCATTTCGCGCTTGTGAAATATCAATGATAATAATTGCTTCACTGTGACCAACTTGCGTAGCCGCGAGTCCTATACCATCGGGTGTGTCGTACATAGTCTCTAACATGTCGTCTATTAAACCTTGTACTGAATCAATATTACTTATTTTTGTTGCTTGCACTGTTAATTTTTCATTTGGTGCTTTTAAAACTTCTAAAACGGCCATTTTACCTCAGTTGTTAAATCTTAATTGCCTCGCATTTTTTTACGATACGCATATAGGCAGCTAAATCATGCGATATGACCCAAAGAGTACATTTTTATTTATTTAGAAACAATTACATAGAGAACATAATATCGATTTTTTGCTAAAACCAGCCTGATTTATTAAAACACACCTGTTTGGTATCTTTTTTTATCTAAAAATAAGGGTGTTGATAAGCAATTATCAACACCCTTACTATCTTACCAATCACTTAAATTAATGTATGGTAACTTGTACATCTATCCAAGCGTTTGCGGTACCTAAGGTACCTCCTGTTTCTACTGGATAAATGCTAAAGCCATTCCAGGGATCAATAAAAGATTTATTAATTTGTAATGGCGCGTCATTAAAATCTTCTAACGCCCAATTAGAACTTCGCGAATTAGGTGTAGAGTCGAGCAATAATGAATTATGGTTGTACCAAGGCGCAGCATTTTCATCCATATAGTTTTGTAAATTGATTAAAATACCATTTTTTAATAACGGCGTACGTAATTGAAGATCGGGAGACGTATTTACTTCACTTTTTTGCATCGTACGATATTCAACCCAATAGGTTTTATCGCCATCACCCGATTTTATTTTAAGACCAATTGGACCAGGTGCATTGTGCCCTGCAGCTGTGCCATGATTAAACGTATAAATTCGGTATTTTCCAGATGTTGTGACCGTTGGTACATCAGATTCGGTGATCCAGTTGTTAAAATATCCTTTATACATCAGGTTCATTTCTTCTAATGAATGTGCTCCCATGCCCATTAAGCCAAACACATTACCATAGTTTGTAACTGTGTCATTGCTATTACCATTTAAAATGCTGCTACCTGCTTCGATAGACATTGAATGATGTAAACCAAGCGCATGACCAGTTTCGTGCGCAATTGTGCCAGCTTTGTATGTATAAATTTCCATTAATGGTGGACCTGCTTGCGAATTAATAAAGTAACTCGCTTCTGTACCTACTGGCGGAGCAGTTACCATAATAATAGTGCCATCGCCTGGAAAATTAGGATCAACACCCGCATTCACTAGTTGTTCTTTATATCCAGGATTCCATTTCGTTTTATCATAATTATAATAATCATGATTATTAGGCATGGTAATTTTTGACTTGATCTCCCAAGTGAAATCAAATTTACCGTAAGATTGCTGTGTAAAATAATCTTTTGTTTTTTGCATTTCTTCATTAATTTGCGCATTAGTGAAGGCTAGATCTTGATCTGGAAATCTGATTGGATATACCAGTACATGAACACCATTGTAATCATATCCATCATTACCTGGATCAACTGCACCCGGTGTTACACGACAATTGGTTGCGTTAAAATCTGCAACAACACTGGCGCCTTTAAATAGCCCTTCTAAATTAACATTATTCCAACCATTTTTAGGCTGTGTTAAAACTACACATTCAGTGTTGCCAACATGCGATGAACGAATACTGTCATCACCTGCACGAGGCCAACCGTCAGCACTTGCTGCCAATGTTAAATTACCCAATCCATGTGCTGAACTAAATGCGATGCTAGACACGTCTAAATTAAATGTTGAAACACTAAAGCCATACTTTTGTGAAGCAGCAGGGACACACACTGGGACACCATCTGTTAATGAACTTTCTGTTGTTGGTGATTCTGTGGCACAAATATCATTTAATACATCAGGGTTTGGAGTAGGATCAGGATCTGGGTTAGTTGTACCAGAATCAGTTGTTTGCACAGTCACCGTATTGCTCCAGCCCGACTTATGCGTAGTATTTTGTGCAAACATAGTGTAATAATAGGTTGTATTTTCAGCTAGACCACTATCTGTGAAGTTTGTTATGTTTTTGTCAACTGTCGCGATAGCATGCCATGCATTACCGGGGCTAGAGCGTTGAATTTCAAAACTGTCTTCATTATTTGAGTTATCAGCCCAAGTTAAATCAATGTTTGTTCCATTTGATGATGCTGCTAAGTTATTGGGTGCGGTCAAAACACCGGTATTATCACCACCATTACCGGGATCAGCATTATTAGTACGACAAGATGTAGCACCAAAATCAACTGCAAGCGATGCATTGTTACGATCACCTGACACTGCAATCATTAACCAGTGCTGACTTGGATTACTGATAATGACACATTCTTGATTTGTGCCTGAGGTGATAGAACGATATGCAGTACTATTGGAACCCGTATTAGGCCAACGTCCTAAATCTACATATAAACTCAAATCTCCTTCACCATGAGCTGCACTGATTGCAACGCTATTATGTTCACTAGCACCGCTTAAACTTAAATATGCCGTACCATTATTACTGACACAAATAGGCGTGCCATCACTAATTGAAGTAAAAGCACCTTCAATTGCACACATATCTGGTAAATCTGCCGCGAAGGCATTGTGTGATAACAGTATTAAAGAGCCAAAAAGACCTTTGGCTAGTTTTGACGAGGGTCGTATCATATTATTGTCCACCTTAGAGTTTATTATAATTTTTAATGCTTCAGCAATTAGATAAACGCAACAAAAACAAGTAAGTCACATAAATGCTACATAAACATCACAAATAAAACTAATTTGAATACAATATACGGTCAAATTTTTATTGATTATTTTTTGAAGAAAAAGTCAGATTGTAAATTAAACTGTAGTGCCAAATATCAATTTAAGTTAATTCATTTTTTTATACTTTAAAACAGTGTATTACGGTTATTTTTAACAGTAAATATTTCGGTTACATGATATCAAATGACAAAACATGATAACGCATGGTAAACAAATAGGAACAAAGGTTTTAAAAAAGGTATTTATGCTCAAAAATTATTTTTAAACTCGATATCATAACATCGAAATATTTCAGTTTTAGTTATCAAAATACCTAGCGTTGTAGGTCAGGATTTAGCCTGACTATTTAAAAGTGATATTAGACTTATGAAAGTATTAACCAATCCAGAAAAGCTAAAGCTTCTCCTACAAGTATGTGCTAATTATTTAAGAAGTATGTTGAAGTATTGTAAGAGCGAAAATTTATGCTGAGCTATAAAAATAACTAGCGCTGTAGGTCGGGCTTAAGCCTGACTATTTAAAAGTGATATTAGACTTATGAAAGTATTAACCAATCCAGAAAAGCTAAAGCTTCTCCTACAAATACGTGCTTAATATTTAAGATGTATGTTGAAGTGCTGAAAGAACTAAAGTTTATGCTGAGCTATCAGAGTAAAGGCTTTTTAGGCCGGGCTTTATACCTGACTATTTAAATATGATAGTTCAATCATAAAATCATTGATTAATACTGAAAATCTAAAGCTTCTCCTACTAATACGTGCTTATTATTTAAGATGTATGTTGAAGTGCTGAAAGAACTAAAGTTTATGCTGAGCTATAAAAATAACTAGCGCTGTAGGTCGGGCTTTAGCCTGACTATTTAAAAGTGATATTAGACTTATGAAATTATTAATCAATCTGAAAAGCTAAAGCTTCTCCTAAAAATACGTGCTTAATATTTAAGATGTATGTTGAAGTATTGCAAGAACTAAAGTTTATGCTGAGTTATAAAAATAACTAGCGCTGTAGGTCGGGCTTTAGCCTGACTATTTAAAAGTGATATTAGACTTATGAAAGTATTAACCAATCCAGAAAAGCTAAAGCTTCTCCTACAAATACGTGCTTAATATTTAAGATGTATGTTGAAGTACTGAAAGAACTAAAGTTTGTGCTGAGCTATAAAATAACTAGCGTTGTAGGTCGGGCTTTAGCCATAAAAAAAGCTACTTTGTTCACAAAGTAGCTTTGGATTTCATGCTTTGGGGAAGCAAATGAAATTTTATTTAAACTCGATTGTTACAGCCATACCGCTTTGCTGACCAACAATACTAAAGTATCTATTACCCGAACCTGGATTGTTAATTGTAATAGACTCAGTATTACCAACAGTATCTGATTTTTGATGATAGCTGCTTTGTGTCGCCCAATTACTTGAACTGTAATATAAGTTACCATTCCCGCTACCATGCTCTGTTTTAATTACAATGCTATTGGTACCTGATGGTACGTTGATACCATAGTATGCGATGGCATTGTCCCAAGAACCTGCTGGCACACACATATCTTGATCCGCTTGTACCCAACCAGATGTTGGACCTGTTGTAGCACATGCATCAGTTACAGACCCATCACCACCAGATAAAACCGTAGCCGTAGTTGATGCAGTACCAGTTGCCCCTTCACTATCAGTGACGGTTAAAGTAACTGTGTAAGTACCTGCAGTTGAGTATGAATGACTTGGATTCGCTATTGTGCTTGTATTGCCATCACCAAAGTTCCAAAGGTAAGCATTTATTGGCCCTTCGCTATCAGCAGACCCATCACTATTAAAGTTAACCAATGCATTCGCATTACCTGTATATGGACCATTCACTGAAGCAGTCGGAGCAATATTTTGATCACCTCCACCTGTATTACAACCTGCAGTGTCAAATTCAACTAAAATTGAAGCTGTACCATTTGAGTTTGATACTTTTAGATTACCCCAGTAATTAGAGCCACCCGTTACGTGAATACATTCACTATTACCCACATTAATTGAACTACCGTCATCATTATTAGTGCCAGTAGGCCAATTGTTGTTATCGTAATAGAGATTTAAATCACCTGAGCCATTCGCCGTTTTAATTGTCACACTGTCATGGCCACTGATATCGGCGATCCCTAACCAAATAGTATCAGCATCACCTAAACATGCCGCATCACCTGGTGTTAAATTACCACTTGTTATGCCATTTTCTGTCGCACACATATTAGGTACATTTGTAACTGGTGGCACGCCATCTTTAGAAATAGTCGCAGTTGTAGTTGCTGTGTGTGTTGCACCTTCGTTATCAGTAACCGTTAAAGTAACAGTGTAAGTATCGGCCACAGAATATGTATGACTTGGATTAGCTAAGTTGCTTGTTGTGCCATCGCCAAAGTTCCAATTATAAGAGTCAATTACGCCATCATTATCAACAGAGCCTGCACTAGTAAAGCTAATTAACGCATTTTCTTTACCAATGTAAGCACCATTTATATTGGCAACTGGTGCAGCATTTTGTACATCTCCAGAAATAGAATATGTATTATTACCGGCCATTAACGATACAACGCCTTTACAGGTATTTGATGAATCAACAAATATCATTCTATCGCCATCTTTCCACGTAGTACCTGTATAGCTTTCTCCGACATTTAATGTTGAATAAACAGTATCTGAACGCAGACCCGTAACATAGTTTACCCAACGAACTTCCATTGTTTCATTTGAATTATTAGTTACTGTGACATTAGTAGCTGTTGTGGTTTTGAAATAAGGTCTTTCTAGGCTACAAGCACCAATTTCATTCGCTGCTGGTAAAACATCTGCCACAACGTTGGCTACTTGAGCTGACTCAACAGAAAAATTTGCTGTTTGGCCTACAACACCAACACCAACACATTCTCTATTTTCACTCATCATGATAAAGCGATCATTTTCACGCCAAAAATTATTATTATATTCTTGGCCTTGGGTTAATAATGAAATGGCATCAGTTCCTGCGTCGCCAGTTACATTATTAATCCACATTAACCTTAGTGGCACTTGTGTATTATTAGTGACAGATAGGTTTGATGTTGATGCATCATCGACATAACGGACATACTTTTGTTCAAGAGCACACGCACCAAATGTATCATCTGCAGGCACTGTCGTAGGCGTTGCAACAACCGCTGAAGTCAGTGACGTAACATACGCATTGAAACCATCGCCAATGCGGTTAGCAACTTGTTTTAGGGTACTTCTATAATTTTGTGTATTTCCGGCACGTAATGCGTCAATAATCAAATCATATTCACTACGATGATTTGCACTCATATAATGAATCGCCATATAACCCCATTTATAAAGATCGGGATGACTATAGTCGGCACTAATAATATTATAAAAAGGTGGAATATCTTTATCATCAAGACCATTTAAAGTACGCGCATAATCTGTACCATTAGCGAGGAAATCAGCTAAACCTTCAGCTAATCCCGCATTATATGTAAATGTGCCAAAAGGCCCAAAAACATTATAGCGACCATCTAAGTAATGAATATATTCATGTTGTAGGTTGTAAACTTGACCAGTATAAGCACACGAAAAAGGTACCCAGCTATCTTCACAAATATGTGCAATAAATTTAGCCTGATTACCCGCATTAGCAGGCGTACCTTCTAAGTACATACCGCCATTATCAGTGCTTATGCCAAAATGATCGTTACCATTTGCTTTGTATTGTGCGCTAGATAAGTAAATATAAACATCTAAGCTATCATTATTATCATTTGGTAACGATGAATTCGCATTAGTATTAAAGTAATCGTGAAAAGCAGTATCTGTTTGTGTAATTTCATTACAGCTATTAATTAGCTGCTGTTGAGTTACTCCTGTTTGAGCCCGAAGATTAACTGAATTACACTGATAACTTTCAGTAAATGTTTGATCAATGGTTGCTGCATTAACACTTTGCGCTCCTGATAGTGCAAGTGCAACAGCTGTACTTACTGAGCTGATAATTTTAATCATAAACCTTTTCTCTCTATCAATTTTTATTGAAGTGAAGAACAACGACTTTCCTATGTCTGAAACAATTCTTTTTAGTTTTTAGAAAGTGCTTTTATGTACTTTCAATTTTTGCTCAATCACATAATGGTTTAGATAATCCTTCGCAATATAAAGTAGCTATATGCGTTATCAAATCTACGGCAACTATTCTGTGATGACGTCAAAGAATAAAAACCAATTCACATTTTATACAATATGCAAACATAAAATTAACAAGGTGTTAGCTCGGAGTAAACATCATTTAGGGTCAAAAGATATAAAATGATGATTCGTGATATCAATAGATAAACCAATTTAATGAAAATGCCATGTTTGTAGGTTTCAATTAATGTCACAGGATTTTTAATAGAGGATTTAAGTCGAAAACTTCAATACCATGTGCTGTTGTAACTGTATTTACAGATTAGACATCTTAAACATGCAATTTAAGGGTTTGTATACAGATTTAATAGAAGATGATTAGATTGATACGCTAAATAAGATAAGAAAGGACGATATAAACGCATTATATTAAATCTTATAACTGAAGAGGAGTCGCTAACCTGAGCTGCGGATTAGCGGGTTTGCCAATAACGCTATTTTATCGCCTATCTTCGTTGTTCTAACTCCCAATAGCCTGCTATTGGTTCGTTAAAACGCCTTGATAATCACTAAAATTTCGTCACTGGATCGTTTGATAAATAATAAGGTTTTATTTCAAATAGTTACAAAACTCTTATCCAAACCTCAGGTTAGCTAAAAAGTAAGATACCACATTGAATGATATCGGTATTTATAAGATAACAAGCGTGCTTTATTCTATTAATAATAAACTACTGTCATTATCATATGATTGGATTAAATAAATATATTGTTCATCATCGCTTAGGACAATATTAGGATAGTTATCTTTACTGTAGATCACCAATTGCGAAGTCTGCGTTTTAAAATCATAATAATAAATCGCATTTTTCCTAATTTTAACTCTATCCATAAAATAAATACCATTCGTAGTAACCACAAAGTCATTAATAGAATGTGGGCTACTGACATAAGTTCTGGATATGAGTTTAGTATGCTTATCTAGATCTCTATTGTAATGATAAATATCATAACTACCATTTTGACTATAATAAAAATCTTTTTCGCCAATATGCATTATGGTGTTCGCATTGTTTAGTGGCGAAAATTCAGTTAAAGGATAACCAGTATGATTCATATTTACAGCTATAGGCTTGTCATGATGCAAACCTGCTAAATAGATAGATTGGTTATTAAATGAAAAACGACCTGCGAATAGGTTTTCACCCTTAGCGCACAATGGCGTATCTTTACCCGTATTAATGTTTATTAACCGGCATGTATTATTCAAAGAGAGCAATGCGCGGTTACTACCTTGATCCCAGCTTAAACTCAGTGGCGCGCTATACTCTGGTTTTTCATTAAAATCAGATAAAATACTTGCTTGCCCATTTTTATATTGCCACAGTTGAACTTGATAATTAGCTTTAATAGACGCAAAAATTAAATCCCCATTCCCTATGCCTTCAATGGCGCGAATAGACATATTATTTTTTACAATCACTTGCGCAACACCATCCCCACCTTTGAGTGGATTATGATGTTTAATAATTTGTGTAGTGAGCGATGAAAGCCCCCAATCTTGTTGCATAATAAATTGTGATTTCCCTGGCACTTTAAGCGGCCAATAACCTATATATTGTTTGTCAGAAATAACCTCAGTCTGTTTATTTCTTAAATCAAATTGCGACAAGAATCCCTGTTCATTAATAAAATATAGGTGTTGGCTATCATCACTAAAGCTGAACCCCGTTCTCATTTCATTACTAGATACATCTGTGACTTCAATATCTCGCGTATTGGTATTCAGTAGATTTAATCGATAGCCAAATGCACCATCAGAGCGCATTAATGCGAGCCATTTTTTATCTGGCGAAATGGCTCCAGTTAAATCACCAAATGAATTTATCGCAGGCGAACTAATTTGTTCAGAGGTGTTTAAAGCGATATTGTATAAATAAAATCTTAACGGTGCTGTTGGCGTTTCTTTGGCGTTATAAAAGAACTCATTATTATTGAGCCAATTAATTGATGGCGATAAATTATGAACCGATAGTTCAATTCTGCGTGTGGCGTTTTTTGCAGTTAAACTATTTGAATCAAATTCAGCAATGTAAATGCCTCTAGAATCAGCTTGATATCGAATAAAAGCGATATACTTTTTATCTGGCGAAATACTAACAAAATTATCATTACTTAATGGGTCGTCTAACACTTTTGTTGAACTTGCTAAGTTATTCATGTGACTGGCATATAACTGCCATTTTTTATCTCTATTAACCCGATTAGCATAAATTAAAACTTGACCATCTTCACTTAGGGTTGGGCTTTGCTCTCGCCCCTCATGTGCAGTTAATTTTGTGATCTGATGATAATTAATAGGAATGAAAAATTGCAGAGCAACTAAATAAAATATAAAACTAAACACTAAGACACAAGCACTTATTATCATGACGCGATGATGTGTTAATTTAGAAAAATGTGGGGCTTTAGCAGTAACATTTTGCACGCTGTCACTATCTGTAACATTTGCATTATTATCTTGAATGCTTGCTTGCTCAAGTGTTTGACTGATCTGACCATTTAAGCGATATCCATTACCATTAGTACCTGTTACCGTATGAATATACTTATTATCTGGATCAAGTTTTGCCAACGCACGACGTAAACTATAGATATGATTATTGATAGTATGATCAGCTGTGACCTCACTGTTCCAGACATGCATTCGTAATTCATCTCTGGTAACCAACTGACTTTCGTGGCTTGCAAGGTAAGATAAAATTTTCATAGCCATTGATTGAATTTCAATAGATTCAGCTTCTAAACTTAATGTATCAGTCGCTGGTGCAACGGTTAGTTTTGAAAGTTGAAATGTTTTTTGAACATCTATCATTGTGTAATACGATTACCTCTCACAATTTATGAAATACAATATACACACCAAAATAGTGATTTAACACATTTATTTAACAAACTTATTACACTTTTTTCTTATAAGTTATTAGTCAATTTTTGTTTTCAAAAATTGCATATACCTATATCTCAACTAAAATCAGTTATATATTCATTTGGAGGTGTTATGTTTTTAGTCCGTATAGTTTATGCCAGTACTATCAGTGATGATTTCCAGGCCGAAGATATTGATAATATTTTACAAAAATCGAGAATAAATAATGCAAAGAAACATGTCACTGGATTGCTATGCTTTAATAGGAATTTTTTCCTTCAATGCCTGGAAGGCTCGCGTACTGAAGTGAATAAAATCTATCATAGGATCTTAAATGATCCTCGACATAATAATATCACCTTATTGAATTATGAAGACATCACTGAAAGGGAGTTTTCAAATTGGGATATGGCCTATTTACCAATTTCAGACGTTATTTCGCCTTTAATTATCAGATATTCGGGAACGAAGGAGTTTAACCCTTACAAAATGTCTGGTGAAAGTTCACATCGACTTATGATCGATTTACTAAAATATTTACCAAAAGAAGAGTAAAAGGTTATTCTTTTACTTTTAACGCAAGCGCAACGTGATCAGATAAAGATAAAAATACCTTTCTTGCATTTTTATGGTTAAGTTCAGAATAATCTAAGTTTTTTAGTGCTTCGTTCACATTTACAGAAATCATCAATGATAGCGTATTGTGGCTAGGTGGTATGTCTAAATTAATAGGAAAGTTTTTACCAAACGCATAATCTGATTTTGCAATTGTATAAACGATATTTGTATTAGATATATCTTTATTACCTTCGATAAATAAGCTGGAGCTTTTGATTTCTGGCAGTAATCCTAACTTTCCTGGCACTTTACCTAAAGTGTAATTCATCTGGCAGTACTTCGCTTTTGGCAATTTGTATACACCCAAATTAATCACATTATTTACTAATAAATTATGGCGTTGCTGAACGGGAATTTGTGTCGGCTTAGTAAAGCTCACGCCATGATTAGCATTAGCAACAGGTATTAACCAAGATAATAAACTTGTTTTATTATCCATTTGAGGTTTTAAATTAATTTGTGGACAGGCGATTAACTCAAAACTAAATGAAGAGAGATAAGCTTGGGTTAACTTAATAAACTCTCCATTGTGTGTTTTTAATATGTTATTTACTGCAGGGATCTTAAGTGTCACTTCTACTTGTGTAAAGTCATCACCATGCGCGAGTGCTAAATTATTGCTCGCTAAAACCAACCAGATAAAGCTAAGTTTTAACCATATATTTTTAAAAGTTTTTATATTCAAAACTAATTTCCCTAAAGCGAGATCTATTTTTTGAATCCAAGTAATAGATCTGACTTATTAAATTATAAACAGCATTAATTAAGGGTTAAATCTCGCGTTATTATCAGAGACCAAATGGGTAGGCCCTTTGTAGCATGCCATATAATATGGCCATTCATCAGTTGCGTAATAAGCGTAACTTCCATCGGGCCGAGTCATGCCATTACATTCATCTAATGGGCTTAAATCAGCATCATACTCATGGAAGTTCCAAGCATTTTCATTTGAATAATCGCCCGTTCCAATATATCTATAGCTGCTATTAACCTTAACCGTGCTATTACAAGTATCATCAGTACACTCCCAAGGTGACATAATTGGAAAGCCATCTAATGCATAAGCCAACACTACTCCAGGTGTTTGTGCTGGTAATAAAGACTCAGCACCTCCAACGGTTTCCCACTCAAAAAAGCATTTAGCACGCTCGTGAAAATGATATTCCCGAGTATGACCACCACAATAGTTTAATAAACCATCAGTTACAGGGTTTGCATAATTATCTGCTGAATTTTCATTTGGACCAAAAATTTGCAGGCCAGTTACCGTTACTGCAATTGGGCCCAATAATGGTAGTGATACTTGTTGTGATGTTAAGCTAGGGTTTCTTGGAATAGTCCAGTTTTTATTTATTGTTGAAGGAGTTGCACTACCTTGGCCTAAGTTGATCCAATCAAAATTGGTTGCACCGTTACTGCTTACATATAAAACCTCATCATCACATGTCACACTTAAGGTAGGCTTTAATGCATCACCAAAAAGGTCAGCGTTGGAATTACCGTCTAAATTATAATCAATATAATTATCTGGATTATTAGTATCAACAAAATGTATTGCTTCACTACAATTTGCGGTGTCTAATGGCGTATTATTATCATTGTCAGGTATTTGAATCTCTGAAGCTGCACCTGTTAAAAAGGTTTGCCACGTAATGCGTTCTGCACGATAAATAGCTGTATTTTCGACAACCATTTCCCAAACAGTATTTGATGGTAGGTTTGGTGTTACTTCACTGATATGTGCATTATTACTACTTCCAGGGCCCCCTGCATTAATTAGAATATTACCATTTGATAGCTCATCTACATCTCCCAAAGATTGTGTATATTTAGGTATGATGTATTCCCAGTTTTGTTCTGCAGTCATTTCATTGGTATTAAGGTTATAACGCACCGCCCTACTGTTATGAATACTACCAGCCAGTTCAGATTCATTACGATTATCAAAAATTAAAATATCACCCAAACTTGTGAACATAGCCGCATGCTGACTTGCCATCCAGCTACCAGTAGTTAATGCGAAAAAATTAGCAATATAATCAGCTGACGTATCTTTATCATCCCCTAAAATCCAGAGTATACTGCCCGTTTGATGATCAATATTAACCACCCAACTTTGCGAACGACTTGATAATAAAATTGTATCGTCATGAGCATCATAAAAAAGGGCGTTTGAATGGGTCCAATCTTTTTGACTATTATTTACGCGGTTTGCTAATACACCAGGAAACCTCTCCGTATCCATATGCTCTATTGATGACCATTGCCATACGGTATTGCCTTGCTCATCAAGCTCAATAATTTTATCGCCTTTAATTTGTTCATTATTGATAGTGGCAACTTCTGTGGTCAGTACTAATAAATTACCATTACTTAGCAAATTCACATCATGATGATATGTCGGTAAATCATAAGTTTTTAATATCTCACCTTTAGTGTTGATTATCCAAACTGCACGTGTGAGCAATAACATTAATCGACCATCACCGAATGACTTCACAACCGGAGATGTAGACATAGGAATATTATCACCATGTAAATACCATACATATTCGCCGTCTCCATCTACACCATAAAAAGTAGATGCGCCTTCGGTTGCAGCAAAAAAAGTAATGCCATCAAGACTATTTTCTTCATTTGTTAAAACTTCAACTAATGGCGCGTCAGCAGGTATATCACCAGTGGTATGTGTCACTATATCTGATTCAGACACTTGATTATTAGTATCTGTAATAATGGCTTGCAGTTTATATTGGCTATTTGCTCGCATTCCAACAATAGTAAAAATGTGCTCTTTACCTAGCTCGCTTTTAAGGGTCTGTTTAGCTGTTGTATTATCAGAACTAAATTCGATGATGACTTGAGCGTTTTCTTCAGTGGTAACACTCGCGATTGCCATTAAATTATTTTCGCTATGAGCAACAACACTTAAACTATTATCAGAAATTGGCGTTTCATTATCATTGCCAGTGCCATCTCCTGAACCATCATCAACAATTGGGTCAGGTACTATAACAATGTCTTGTTCTGAAGAAGATCCTCCACCACAGCCAGTAATTACAACTAGCAAGATTACATATAGTAATGATCTTCTGTAGTCATTTATCATCTGATTATTAGACTTTTCAAACAAAATACTTCCCCTAAATTACTTTAAATTTGTTCAATTTAAATAAAAAATTCATACAACAAATAATGTGAATACTCGTTAAAATAAATTCACTTGAAGATATAAACGCTTTAAAAGTAATTTGGTTGACACGACACTTTTATTATAAAATTCACTCAAAGGTATGTGTGGTTTGAATGAAAAATCATAACCCCCTTATTCAAACGTCCCATATAAACACAAGTTTGCTACAAGTTAAAAATACTGGTAACTTACTAATATAATGGAAAAAGAATTATAAATAACCGCTGAAAAAGTCAGTTTTATAAGGAAGATTAATGAAAAAGATATTAGGGCTTATACTTTTGCTACCATGTTTGAATGTAAATGCAAAAAATATATATGCGGATGTAAACATTACTCATATCACCCCAATAAAAGAAGATGCAATTTGGACGCGTAAAAAACAAGTTACACCAAAATACCCCATGAAACTCGCTAAATCCGGCATAGCTGGCTGTGGCATATTTAAAGTAGTCGTGGATGAACAAGGAGAAACTGATTCGGTTGAATTGATCTCAAGTATCCCTAAAAAAGTTATTTTTAAACCGAGCAAAAAAGTAATTAAAAAATGGAAATGGATTAAACCTGACAATGCAATTGCTAAAGCAGAAGAAAAAACAATTCGACTAGATTATTGTATGGGTGGAGCAAGTATTGAAGAGGCCCAAAAACGGTGTCAAAGTCATGCAAAGTTGAGTTGTAGTGTGTAAATATGTCAATTAAATTGAAAGAAAGCGATTAACGCTTTCTTTACTCATTATTAATTTTAAAAACTATTATAAATACGTGTAATTGAGCCACATATTTCAGCTCGTCTTGCCCCAGTTACTTGAGGGTCATTACCTGATAATCGATTTATGCACCTATGGGCTAACCAAGCAAACGCCATTGCCTCCATAAAATCACCACTTATACCCACATCATCAGTCACTTTAACTTGCCAATTGGGTAATGAGGTTTGTAAATATTGCATGATTGTTTTATTTTTAGCACCACCGCCGCATACCAAAAGGCTACCGAAAGGTAAGTGATTAATCGCTTCCATTATGGGTTCACAGGTTAAAACTACAAGTGTTGCCATAATATCTGCATCTGATATTTCGTGATTATACTGAGTTAATTTTAGTTCTAACCAGTCTAAATTAAACAGCTCACGCCCAGTACTTTTTGGTGCAGGTAAATCAAAGTAAGGTTCACATTTAAGCAACGCTAACAGTTGATAATTACATTGACCTTTAGATGCTAAACCACCATTTTCATCAAACCTTTTACCTGTCACTTTTGCGACCCAACTATCAAGTAACACATTGCCTGGCCCAGTATCAAATCCCGCTAAGGGAGCAGGATTAACGATTGAAATGTTAGCTATACCACCTATATTTAAAAATACTAAAGACTCATCATTAACTTTTGTCATTTGAGATACTAAACCTTGATGAAATAAAGGCACTAAGGGTGCACCTTGACCACCTAATGCAATATCCATAGATCTGAAATCAGTCACTGTTGTAATATTAGTATTTGCAGCTATTTTAGCGGCATCAACCAATTGCATTGAAAAAGCACTATTTCCTGTAGGTTGATGAAAAACAGTTTGCCCATGACAGCCTATCGCAATTATTTGGCTAGCAGTGATTTTTTGATTTTTTAAAAATAGATTAACGGCTTTAGCATAAGCCAAGCTTAACTCGCTTGTGATCTCACCTAAATTTTGCAGTGATGTATGTTGTGTTTCACATAAAGTGAGTACTTTTTCACGTAAATTGTTATCAAATGGAAATTCAGCCCCTGCAACAAAAGTGGTTTTATTTTCTTTAGAAATTGAAACCAAAGCGACATCTATGCCATCAAGACTAGTCCCTGACATGATGCCTATATAATATTTGTTTGTAGAAGGTTCTGTTGTATTGGTCATTTTCATATAAAATAGCAATCTCAAAGCAAGCGATGAATATAAATCTAATTTAGATTTTAGCCAGTTTATGGTTTTAAAAACAGGACTTTAAATGTCAGTTGTCACTGAAAGTAAAATAAAACAACAAAACGTACCATTAAGAGTACAAATTGCGCAAAAGCTCATGATAGATTTGCGTTTTTTTAATGAGAAACCTGTTTCAAGCAGCAAAGATCGTGCGCCTTTAACACTATTACCAGATTCAATTAAAAATTTAATAAAAAAAACGCACTTAGGTGGCGTAATTTTATTTTCAGAAAACCTAGTAAGTACAGAACAAATAATCAAACTGAACCATGATTTACAGCAAGCAGCTGCATCGTCTGAATATCAACTTCCTTTACTGATTTCAGTAGATCAAGAAGGCGGCCGCGTATTTAGAACTAATAGACAAGATACCTCTGCATTCACTGGCAATATGTCAATTGGCGCAACTTATAGTCAACATGGCTGCAAATATGCGGATAAAACCGCTGAAGTTATAGGAAATGAGTTAAACCACTTAGGGTTTAATGTTAATCACGCCCCTACAATAGATGTCAATGCAAACCCGAATAATCCAGTGATAAATGTCCGCTCTTTTGGCGAAGCTCCACAATTAGTTGCTGAACTTGGATTATCGCAAGTCAATGCGTTTCAAAAAAATATCATAAGTACCATAAAGCATTATCCTGGACATGGTGATACAGATGTTGATAGCCATACAGGTTTACCTGTTGTAAAACACGACCTTAAAACAATATATAAAATGGATATCGCACCCTTTAAATATATTATCGAAAATTCAAATCCCGCTATGATCATGACCGCACATATACAATATCCAGAATTAGATAATAGTGAATTTATCGCCAAATCTGGTGCTAAAATGCTAAAACCAGCCACAATGTCACGTATTATGATCACAGATATATTGCGCAACGAATTAAACTATCAAGGCATTGTTATTACTGATGCGTTAGATATGGCGGGCATTGCTGAATTTTTTAATGAACATGACGCAGTGATAAACACATTTAAAGCGGGTGTTGATATCGCTTTAATGCCAATAAAAATTAGAAATACGCAAGACTTAGCTAAGTTAGATTTACTTATTGATGCCATAGTCGACGCGGTAGAAAATCAAGAACTCAATAAACAAGAAATTGAAACTTCTTTTAATCGTATTCAAAAGCTTAAAATAGATTACAAATTAAATAGTGCATTTAATGAAGATATTAATGACTCAATAAATAAAGCAAAAACACAACTAGCTGATCCTCAAAGCCGACAATTAGAACAACAACTGGCGGACGATGCGATTACCTTAGTGTGTGGTGATAGCTATGTATTACCTATTACTGCTAATCACAAAATTCATTTGATCATGCCTGATAAAACAAAGTCTATTGCAATGGAACAGATGTTAAAGTCTCATTTAGGCAATGCAGCATTGATCACTTATACCAATATGAGAGATTTTGAATTAACTCAAGCGCAAGGCCAGATCAAAAATGCAGATATTGTGATCGGAAGCCATATTTCCCCTAAACAAAGTGCAGTTGAAATGGGTGGAATGGATGATTTAACAGCTAACTCAAAAATCAGTGACAATGTGGCAAGTCCACAAAAAATCTATGATTTATTAAAACTTGCTAAGCAATTTAATAAACAAACAGTTTTTGTCAGTTTAAGAACGCCATATGAGATCTCTGAATTTCAAGATGTAGCAGATATTTGTTTAGCAACATACGCTTATAATACATATCATGATTACAATTCAAACTTAATTAAAAGCCCAGCGTTAAATGCTTTATGTAGAGTCTTAACAGGTAAAATATCTGCAAAAGGCACTTTGCCCGTTACTGTGAATCTCTAGTATTAAACACACTAAAGCAAAAAAAGCCCGAATAAATCGGGCTTAAAAATCAGGGGAATAACGAAAAATAAATAATTTAAAATTAGTGTTGTGCTAAGTCCTCTTTGCCGATTTGGATTTGGCGAGGTTTAAGCGCTTCGGGTATTTCTCTTTCTAAATCTATTAATAACAGACCATTTTCAATATTAGCCGCCAACACTTTAACGTGATCACCTAATTGAAATGACTTTTCAAAATCTTGAACTTTAAGCCCTTGATGAACAAATTTAGATGCCGCTTTTTCAGTGGTTTCTTTTGTGCCTTTAACTGTTAATGCCTTGTTTTTAGATTCAATATTAAGTTCTGCATCTTTAAAACCTGCAACAGCTAATGTAATACGATATTTATTATCTTCAAATGATTCGATGTTATAAGGGATTGAACTTGTTTGTATTTCATTACGTGTCGCAGTGTCAATTAAAGAAGTTAATTGATCAAAGCCGATAAATGAGCGGTTTAATGGTGCAAAGTTTACTGTACGCATAAGATTATCCTCATTGAGCGATATTGATAATTTGACATTGAATTACCTTTAAAATTTAGCTCTTCATAATGAACGAGCTTTAGGTATAACTAGTGTTATATAGGACCCTTTCGGCATCCGGATTGTGAAACTGCATAATATTATGCAGTTTCGATACGCTAATAAAATATATTAACTATTTAATAAAGCTTTACTGCTAATTTCAATTTGGCGAGGTTTCATCTCTTCTGGCACTTCTCTTTCTAGGTCTACAAATAACAAGCCATTTTCAATATCTGCAGATAGAACCTTTACATGGTCACCTAATTGAAATTTACGTTCAAAGTTACGTTCTGCAATACCTTGATGAATAAAATTACGTTCTACTTCATCATTTTTAGCTTTAGTGCCCGTAACTTTTAAGCTATTATTTTCAGATTCAATTGCTAATTCAGACTCGGTAAAACCTGCTACCGCAATGGTAATTTGATATTGATTTTCTGCTACCTGTTCAATATTATAACGGGGAAAAGCTGATTTATTTTCACTGCTATTAGCAGCATCAATTAAAGAAGTAAGTTGATCAAAGCCGATGAATGAGCGGTTTAATGGAGCAAAGTTTACTGTACGCATAAGATTATCCTCATTGAGCGATATTGATAATTCGACATTGAATTACCTTAAAAATGTAGCCCTTCATAATGAACGAGCAATTAGTTTTCGTTTTTTTATATAGGACCCTTTCGGCATCCAGATGTCTGAAACTACACACTATTATGCAGTTTCATTAATATTTAAATTTTGTAGTTTTAAAGACGATTAGCTTTCTAGTAATTTACCACTACCAATTTTAATCTGGCGCGGTTTCATTGCTTCTGGAATTTCTCTTTCTAAATCGATATGAAGCAGGCCATTTTCCATATCTGCACCAATGACTTTTACATGGTCGCCTAGTTGAAATTTACGTTCAAAATTACGCTCTGCAATACCTTGATGAATAAAGTTACGTTCAACTTTTGCTTTGTTGGCTTTAGTGCCTGTTACTTTTAACGTATTGTTTTCTGATTCGATTGCTAATTCTGATTCGGTAAAACCTGCTACAGCCATTGTGATTCTGTATTTATTTTCTGCTAGTAATTCAATATTATAAGGAGGAAAGCCTGATTGCTTTTCATTTCTATTAGCTGCATCTATAAGTGAAGCTAAATGATCAAAGCCGATGAATGAACGGTGAAGTGGTGAAAAATCTACTGTACGCATAATATTATCCTCATTGAGCGATATTGATAATTCGATATTGAATTATCTTTAAAATTTAGCTCTTCATAATGAACGAGCTGTTTGGTGTAATAAATTATCTATATAACTTATGTACACTTTTAAATAGTTGGTTGGAACTATGTTTTACTTTGGGACCCTATCGGCGTCCTCTGATTAAAGATATATGGATGAAAAAATCACTTTCAAGGATAAAAAGTAAAAAAATAAATTTTTCTTAAAAAATCAGCATTATTAACGTAAAATGATTCCAGTTATTAATTTAAAACGCTAAGTAGAAAGAACAAAACTGTATGAAGACACCTAAACGGATCCAGCCTTTAGTTGATGAAGGCTTAGTAGACGAAGTTATCAGTCAGCTTATGAGTGGCAAAGAAGCAACCGTATATGCTGTACGCTGTGGTGACGAAGTACGTTGTGCCAAAGTATATAAAGAAGCAACAAAACGTAGTTTTAAAAAAGCAGCACAATATAATGAAGGTCGTAAAGTAAGAAGTAGTCGTCGTGCGCGTGCCATGGAAAAAGGCTCTAAATTTGGCCGTAAGCAACAAGAAGAAATTTGGCAAAATGCTGAAGTTGATGCTTTATATAAAATAGCTGATGCTGGTGTACGTGTTCCAGAGCCATTCGGTTGCTATGACGGTGTTCTTTTAATGGAGTTGATTACCGACGAAGAAGGTGATGTTGCACCACGTTTGAATGATGTAGAAATGCCAGCTGACCAAGCAATTGAAGATCATCAAATCGTAATGACATATGTAATGCGTATGTTATGTGTCGGTTTAGTTCATGGTGATTTATCCGAATTTAACGTACTGGTAGATGAATATGGTCCTGTGATCATAGATTTACCGCAAGCTGTAGATGCCGCAGCAAATAACAACGCCAAAGCCATGCTTAAGCGTGATGTACAAAACATGACAAATTATTACAGCCAATTTGCGCCTGAACTGGCTAAAACTCATTATGCTGAAGAAATGTGGGCGCTATTTGAAGCCGGCGATTTACATGCCGATTATGTGTTAACAGGTCAATTTGAGCATAGCACCAAAGCAGCGAATGTTGGTTCCGTATTAGATGAAATTAAAGCCGCATTTGAAGAAATGCAAGATAGAGAAGAAGCGATTGCAGCTAGTTTAGAAGACTAGTCTATTAATTTTGATATTTTTTTAAAATCTCTTTAAAAGTCTGCTTTTTTTGTAATACAACAAAAGCAGCTTCCAGTTTATTTAATAATGTTTCATTTACAGTTTTTCGACTCAAAGCAAAATAAACAGGGTTTGAATGGATCACAAAAGGATTTACAACAATGTCTTTAAATTCAGGATTATTATTTGATTGATAAAGAATATTAGACCGTTCTTCTAAAAACCCACTGATCCGTTTATTTCGTAATAAATATAGTTTCACATCATTATTTGGAATGCTAACAAAGTGAATATCCGAATAAGGATCTGACTCCAATAACGATTCAAATTCATCTCCATAATAAGCAACTCTTTGAATTGCAATTGGTTTGGGTAAATTCTTTAATTCATCTAATTCTTCAATAAAAAAAGCTTCAGATACTAACGTTGCCAACACTATTACTTCTTGCCTATGAGGACCAATAAAGTGAGCAAATTGCTTACGTTTTTCAAGATCTGAAACCCCTAACATCATATCGATTTTTCCTTGCTTTAATAAATCGATAGCTCTACCCCACGCCATATCAACAAAACGATATTTACAATCCGCTTGCTCTAACAATGCCTTAGCAAAATCAACATCCATACCATGCCACTGCATTTTGTCACTCACTTTTTTAGGTGAGTAATGCTCATAACGAACGGTTAATTCACATGCAAAAGCTTGTGCTGTTATCAAGTATACGATTAAAGCTAACAATACAGTTTTCATTGAATTAAAATATATCCATATAGGTATTTGATAATATTAGTTCAAATTATCAAACTCAACTGGATATATTAATAATTAAATTAATCTGAATTGAATATATTCAGCTGTTTTACGGTCTATATAAGTAACTTACATTTAAAGCAAAAATTTATAAGGAAGTCGTTTGAAAAGCATTTTAATACAAGTTATTGCTGCTATTATTATTTTTAATCTTGTGAGTATGTTTAAGGAATCATCTTTATTAGATGTATCTGGCGACTTACCAGCCCCCTATTTTTCGTTACCGATACTTGAAAATAAAGAAACAAAACCAGAACCTAAGCTATCAAATAGCACTTCATTAAACGAAACTTATAACAAAAATAACAGATTAGATTTAAGCCAATTAAAAAATCAAAAAACCGTTGTTTATTTTTTTGCGCCTTGGTGCAGTATTTGTAAAATAAGCATGCCTAACTTACAAAACAAAGTCTCAGATGGCTCGGTCAATGCCATCGCCATAGCACTGGATTTTGATAACTCAGAACAAGTAAAGGAATTTACAAATAATTTAGGGATCACATTTCCCGTATTATTGGGAAATCATCAAATACGACAAAATTACCAAATAGAAGCATATCCAACTTACTATGTAATAGATGAAAACCTAAAGTTATCAGCCCGGTCTATGGGATATTCGACCGAACTTGGCCTAACACTACGCGGCAGCTAATAAATAAAAAGGGGTCGGAGTTAATTAAATTATTTAAAGTTAAATTTTTTAGTTTAAAATGTGATTTTGATGACAATTACATCAAGTTAGATGCTTTTCCCTTCTATTTATGAGAGTTGAATCATTTATTTAATAGATTCAACTCAAAAGTTTGATTAATTAACTCCGACCCCTTTATTTGTTTTATACTTTACTTTTATTCTTAATAGTTTGTTTTCATGCAATTAAAGCGGTATTGGCTTAGTAAATTTTTCATTAAAAATCATGCTTCATTAGAAATTGGCACTCAAGGTGTTTTGCTAGATAATACACTCATAAATTGGCCCGACTTTGAGACGTTTCCATACATTGAATCTCATTTCTTTTTTTCGAGTCTTAATTGGCAAGCTAATGACATTCAATATCATTATAACTGGCTTTCAAAAAATACAGCAAGCAATGCAATAACCAATATATTAGATCAATGGGGTAAAATAAATAAAGCCGCATTAATTCATTTAGCTAATGCGATTAAAGCAAAAATGAGTCAAGGTTATTTACGCAAAAATACATTTACTAATATCAAAAATAGGGCCATTAAACAGCTGAAATTATGGCCTAAAGATATTGCATTATTCTCTTTTGATGAATCGATTCATAAATCATTAAAATTTTTACAATTAGTTGTAAGCTGGAGTGAACAACATTTAGTTGCTTTTCAAAAAAACTATATAGATAAACAAAAAGCAGTTTATTTAGATTACTTTCAATCAATTGAATCAAACCCTTTAACTGATAGACAACAAACTTCTTGTATTACTGATGAACAAAACAATTTAATTTTAGCCGGTGCAGGTACTGGTAAAACAAGTACGATGATAGGCCGTGTTGGTTATTTATTGAAAAGTGTTCAAGCGAAAGAATCTGAATTTTTACTACTCGCATTTGGTAAACAAGCTGCTGACGAAATGAAAGTTCGTATTAAAGAAAAACTAAACCTTTCATCAATTAGATTAAATACATTTCATAGTTTAGGTTTAAATATTATTACATCGGTTGAATCTAAATCACCGAATATTAGTGAATTTGCATCCAATGAAACTAATAAACAAAACTGGATCCAAGCTCAATTTAAACTATTACTGGCCCAAAGTGAATTCAAGTTAAAGGTTCAAAGTTATTCTCAAGCATATCTAAACTCGAATAAAGATTTAGATGGCAATATTGAAGAAATTTCTAAAAATTTAAGTCAATTGATCGGCTTATATAAATTAGCGCTATTTGATAAACAACAATTCCAGCATCGATTGTCACAAAATAAAGATCAAAGCCAAATAAAATCTGAGCTTGAATTATTATCGCCTATCTATCAACTTTATCAAAAACACCTTTTAGACTGTAACGAAATAGACTTTGAAGATATGATCATCAAGGCAATTCAATACGTCGAATCAAACCGGTTTAAATCAAACTGGAAACATATATTAGTAGATGAATTTCAAGATATTTCAGAACCTAGAGCCAGGCTAATTAAAGCATTAAAAACGCAAGTATCAGGTTCTTCCCTATTTTGTGTAGGCGATGACTGGCAAGCAATTTATAGATTTACAGGAGCAGATATTAGTTTAACAACGCAATTTGCAAGTTACTTTGGGCCAACCCAAATCACAGCTTTAGATAAAACCTTTCGATTTAATAATAGTATTAGTGATTTTGCCAGTAAATTTGTAATGCAAAACCCGAGTCAATTACATAAAGAAATGCTCACACATACCCAAGTTAAAGAGCCAAGAGTTACATTACATCAAGGTGACAGTGAAGATAAATTAAGTCATGTATTAACAGACATTAATGATAGTACGTCATCTAAGCAGTCTGTTTATATTCTATCGCGATATAAGTTTAATTTACCTAATAGACATAATTTAAATCAGTTAAACGTTAAATTTAAAAACTTAGATATAAAAACAGATACTTTTCATGCCAGTAAGGGTAAAGAGTCTGATCATGTGATTATATTAGGCCTCAATAACGGTAAATATGGTTTCCCATCACAAAAGCCAATTTCCCCATTATTAGATTGTTTACTGCCTAAAGCGGAAGAATTTCAGCATGCTGAAGAGCGACGACTATTTTATGTCGCTATTACTAGAACAAAACACGCAGTACATCTATTAAGTGACATAAAAAAGCCGAGTCAATTTATCACTGAATTATTAGAAAAAGATTATATGATTAATTACAATCAAGTATCTGACACTTCATTAAAAGAAGCCGTATAAAATGGAATTTTTTTACTTAAAAGACAAGCCTGAGTTTATACCACAAATAGCACACTGGTATTTTAAGCAATGGGCTTATTTAATGGAGATACCGAGTGTTGAAATCATTAAAGACAAACTTAAAACACAATTGAATTGCTCAAAGATACCACTGGTATTACTCTTAATTGAAAATGAAAAATTACTAGGTACTTGTCAATTAAAGTATCATGAAATGGACATTTATCCAGAGAAGGAGTACTGGCTAGGTGGTGTTTATATATGTCATAGGCAAAGAGGTAAAGGGTTAGCAAAAAAGCTTGTCATAAAGGCTAAAGATATTGCAAAATCACTCGGTGTAAAAACTTTGTACTTGCAAACAGAAAACCTTTCAGGTGGTGTGTATGCCCAACTTGGCTGGCAACCTATAGAGCAAATAACAAATAAGGGAGATCAAGTATTAGTAATGCAATGTGGTCTTACTTCAGAGGATAAATAAATGATAAGTCGCCCCCCCCTTCTATTTTTAAGTAGTCTTGCTGTAAATACACAAGCAATAGCAAACAGCCTGCCTCCATTGCCTGAACCAGTAGCAAATAATGCAGTAACCAAAGTAATCACTAAGCAAGGTGAATATTTACTTAGTTTTATGGGTTTGGCTGAGAAAAAAAATCATACAGCGATTCATAATAAAACTTGGGCGCTTAATATTTCCAAACCTGATCAACAGTGGCAAATAAAAAAGCCCGTACCAAGCTCACTTACATTAAAAGGACGATTAGCATCAGTTGCGACTAGTATTGGTTCTGATGCATATATTTTTGGTGGCTATACAGTTTCAATAGATCATCAAGAAGTTTCTAGCCCTGATGTATTCAAATTTGATGTAATAAATAATGAATATACGCAATTAGCGAATATGCCTGTACCCGTAGATGATAGCATTGCTTTGGGCTATTTAAATCGCTATATCTACCTTGTCAGTGGTTGGCACAATGATGGCAATGTAAACCTAGTACAAGTTTACGATACAAAAACAAATACTTGGCAACAAGCCTCCCCCTTTTTAGGCAAGCCCGTATTTGGTCAAGCTGGGGCAATTAGCAATAATATCATGCTCGTATGCGATGGCGTTTCTATTAAAGCTCATAAAAATAAACGAAGAAGCTACCAAGGCATAGCCCAGTGTTTTAAAGGCACTATAGATAAAAATAACCCATTAAAAATAGACTGGCGTATGGTTGAACACCCTACTAAAACGCCTCGTTATCGCATGGCTGCAACAAGTGTGAATAATAAAATCGTAATGCTAGGGGGATCTACAAATCCATACAATTATAACGGCATTGGCTACGATGGTACACCATCTCCAGCAAGCAGCGAAATTTGGCTATTTGATTTAAAAACGCAGCAATGGCAAATTGAAAATAATAATTATACAAAGACCATGGATCACAGAGGCCTCATCTTTCATAATGACAGGTTAATAACACTTGGTGGAATGGATAATAATCAGAATGTGATTTCAGATGTTGTTATAAGAAAATTAAAGTGACAAATCAATAATAATTAATATTGTAAAGCCCATTTACAGGGCTTTACAATGACGTTAAATCAATATTACTTAACACTTTGAACCATAGCTAAGGCCATTGCTTCAGCTACTTTAATACCATCTATACCAGCAGATAAAATACCACCAGCATAACCAGCACCTTCACCCGCCGGATATAAACCTTTCGTATTTAAACTTTCAAATGACTCTCTATCACGTGTAATTTGAATTGGAGAAGATGTACGCGTTTCAACAGCTGTTAATGTTGCATCCTTCATTGAGAAGCCTTTTATTTTACGTTCAAAAGCTGGGATCGCTTCGCGTATTGCTTCAATTGCGTAATCAGGCAAAGTTTCACTTAAATCACAATAGGTTACGCCAGGTTTATAAGATGGGATGACCTCACCATGTTCACCACTTGCACGACCCGCTAAAAAGTCACCTACAAGTTGGATTGGTGCATCATAACTACTTCCACCAATTTTAAAGGCGTTTTCTTCTAGTTTACGTTGAAATTCTATACCAGCTAAAACATCTTCTTTCCCATCTACTAATGGGTAATCACTTGGGTCTATACCAACAACAATTGCACTATTTGCATTTCGTTCATGACGTGAATACTGACTCATTCCATTGGTCACTAAACGTCCCTCTTCAGATGCTGCAGCCACAACTGTACCACCTGGACACATACAAAAACTGTAAACAGAGCGACCATTCTTACAATGATGAACAAGTTTATAATCAGCAGCACCTAAAATTTCATGTCCAGCGTGAATACCAAATCTTGCATCATCAATAACAGATTGTTCATGCTCAATTCTGAATCCAACTGAAAAAGGTTTTGCTTTAATATAAACACCTTTATCGTGGATCATTTTAAAAGTATCACGGGCACTATGGCCTATTGCTAAAGCAACAAAGTTAGTATCAATTTTTTCACCACTGGCTAATGTTAAACCAGTCACTTGTTGACCATCACCTGACTCTTCCATATGGATATCATCAACACGCTCGCCAAAACGAATTTCTCCGCCTAACGCAATAATATTAGCGCGCATTTTTTCAACCATAGTTACTAGCTTAAAAGTACCTATATGTGGTTTACTTACATATAATATTTCGCTTGGAGCTCCCGCATCTACAAATTCATTTAATACTTTACGGCTGTAATGCTTAGGATCTTTTACTTGAGAATATAATTTACCATCAGAGAAAGTACCCGCACCACCTTCACCAAACTGCACGTTTGATTCAGTATTTAATATCTTTTTACGCCAAAACCCAAAGGTATCCTTAGTACGTTGTCTTACTTCTTGACCACGTTCTAAAATAATAGGTTTAAAACCCATTTGGGCCAAAATCAAGCCAGTAAATAAACCACATGGTCCCATACCAATTACAACTGGGCGCTGACTAAAGTTATCTGGAAGTTCTGCCACAAATTTGTAAGTCATATCAGGACTGACTTTAACATTATGATCTTTTTCAAACGTCTCTAATAAAGCATCATTAACCGATGTTTCAACATCAAGTGTATAAATTAGCGTGATAACATTTTTTTTGCGTGCATCATAACCACGTTTAAAAACCGTAAAATCAATTAATTGATCATCAGTAATATTTAATTTTTTAAGTACGGCTTGTTTTAATTCACCTTCTTGGTGATTCAAATCTAATTTTATATCGGTTAAACGCAGCATTGAGGATCTCATTGAAAAAATTGCAGCAGTATTTTACCTTATTGCGCTAGATATTGCCTACAATAATACACAAGAGATTGAATTAATATTTTAGCTAGGTATCATGCCCCTCTATTTTGCATATACCTATTAGGAAATAACACCCAATGGCCTTTGTAGTAACCGATAATTGCATTAAATGTAAATACACTGATTGTGTAGCAGTTTGTCCTGCTGATGCTTTTTTTGAAGGTCCAAACTTTTTAGTGATCAATCCAGACGAATGTATCGATTGTGATTTATGTCCAGTTGAGTGCCCTGCAGGTGCTATTTATCAAGAAGATGAAGTACCGGAAGATCAAAAAGACTTTATAAAATTAAATGCTGAATTAGCTGAAATTTGGCCAAGGATCACCGAAGTTATCGCCCCACCTGAAGATGCTAAAGTATGGGACGGTGTAGAAAATAAAATAGAGTTCTTAATTGTTGAAAATGAAGAATAGGCTAAATAACCGTAGAAATAAAATCTTCTAACGTCTTTAAGCCTAGTTGAGCTTTTACTTCGTCATCACAACACTTTCCAACTAAAGCTTGGCCAATAGGTGATTTAGGTGTGATTACAGTAACATTTTGTTGTTCAAGCTGGGTAACAAATCCACCAGCAAAGGCAGCAATGAAGAACCAATGTGATTTAGTGACATCTTGCTCAAGTTGGACTAAATGACCTAGGGTAATTGCCGTATCGGCTTCAATTTCTTCAACAATATGCTTTTGTGTTTTTAACACATGAAAAGCTTTAATCGCCGTTTCAAACTCATCAACGCGTTTAGATTGACCTTGTGCTAAATACCCCGCTTCAATGGCAATGGTATCGTATTGGGTTTCAGCAACCGACTCATCATTAACAGCTGCATCACGTGCATTTGTTGCGGCTTCAATTGCATCTTTTAATTCTTGTTCTAAATGAGTAATGATCTTACTAATTAACTGCAGCTTATCCATTGTTCTCTCGATTCAAATAATACGCCATCATTATCCCCCAAAAAGGGGTCGGAGTGAATTAAATGAATAATTTTTTAATTCACTCCGACCCCTTTTTTAATGTTAATGGGCTAAATGATAAACCTTATAAATCAAACCATACTTTCAACTGTATTTTATTCAAACAAAGGACAACTGAAATGATGGCTGCAAGATGGTCAATCGACGTAAAGTTTGGTCACAAACCAGATGTAGTTAACTCATTATCTCAATGGTTTAATGGTTTAATGGTTTAATGAAATAGGTTCACAAATTGGCTGGGTTAAAGGGAAGTATTCAGAGTTGTAGAATGAAAACCAATAAAGGGGTCGGAGTCAATTAACGATATTTTAAATTAATTCACTCCGACCCCTTTTTATTTTGGAATAAAAATTTAAGTTTATCGGTCTAGTAACAAGGCTGAAATTTCAATCTGAAAGCCTGTTATCATTTCATATTAAAATAGTGTTTATTTATCCTATTTTAAAAGCACTTCATCGTATCTAATGTTTCTTATTTATATTCATTAACGCATATTTATCACAAGCAATGAGGAATTACTTTCTTCAACTAATCACTAAAAGAATTATTAAAGGGACTCAATATGCGATTAAATCAATTGGCACTTATTACTTCATTAAGCTTTCTACCTTTAATTTCCAATGCACAAACTTCAATAAATCCAAAAGGTGAGATTAAAGGTGAAGAAGTATCTTATAAAGTCGGCGAGCGATTCATCATAAAATCAACAATTTTAAATGAAGAACGTCAACTACTTATTCATTTACCTGATGATTATAATAAATCTGACAAGAGCTACCCTGTTATATTTGTTTTAGATGGAAACAGTCATTTTAGACATGCCACAGTTGCAACTAATATATTAGAACAGCAAAACAGAATGCCACAAAGCATTATCGTTGCCATTCCTAACAACCAAGGGACACGAGGTCGTGATTTAGGCGCTCAAAAAGATATTTTTTTAAAGTTTATATCTGATGAAGTCATTCCATATACTAATAAAAACTATAGAACATCAAATCACAAAACCATTTTTGGTCACTCCATGGCGGGCGCTTTTGTAATTAAAGCACTTGCAAGCAAACCTGATTTATTTGAAAACTATATTGCCGCAAGCCCATATATGTTCCCGAACGATAAAGCACTATTCACAGCTTTTGATAAATTATTTAAAAATAAACAAAGCCTTAATAAATCGCTCTACTTGACGATGACAGATGTAGCGGCTGAAGGTGTGGAAGTTACTCAAGCGTTAGATAAATTTGTTGATTTAATGAAAAAACAAGCGCCTGAGTCTTTAAACTGGCACTATGAATTTATTCCTGAGCAAGTACATATGACAACACCTTATTTAACTTTGTATCAAGGTGCCTCTTTTGTATTTTCTGACTACCATACACCTATCTATACACAATATAGTGAGTTTGATAAGAATGGTGGTATTAAAGGCTTGCAAAAGTTTTATGAAAAGCGAAGTGCTAAATATCAAGTCTCTGCCCAAATACCTGAACGCACAATTCGTCGTCTTGGGTATAACTTTATGGAAGCTAATCCAAAAGAAGCTGTTGAGATATTTTTACAAAACTCTAGAAGTAACCCAGAGTCGCCGGGTGCAAAACTTGCTTTAGCAAGAGGATATGAAAACTTAGGTTCAAAGGACAAAGCACTCTCAAGCTTTAAAGAAGCAGTTAAAATAGCCCAAAAGACCTCACCACAAAATGTGCCTTTTTTACAAAACCAGGTTGAAAGATACCAAAAATTAATTGCTGAATAATTAAGCGCTTTAAATTTTTGACTATTTTATAATTCGAAAAAGTGACCAAAATAAATCAGCCGCTTTAGGTTTATATGGCTGATTTATTTAATGCTTTAACTTACCACCTCGCTAATTCACACAATTTATTAACTGACTTTAAGTTTCGGGTTGTCGCTAAAACATCAAGTTTCTTTTCTATAAATACATTCGACAACTTAGTTTTTCCGTAGCCATTTGGGCAATGTAAATAAATGCATTTATCACCCAATACTAATTTTTCAGGCGCTTTAACATACGCCATTAATCTATTTACAGCCGATTTATCAGGCTGTTGAGATAAAAAAGTAATCAGCATTTTAGTGCCATCAGCTTCTAAGTCCACTTCACCAAAAGGAAGGTTAGCTAACACTTTTTCAAATTCATTTAATGTTCTGATATCTACTGGTACTTCAAAGTTGTACTTAGTTTTTATCGCATCTTCTATTATTTTTTGAATATCCGCAACTTGGTCTATATCTGAGTCAAAGATCACATTGCCACTTTGAATATAAGTCAGTACATTTTCAAAACCTAAGCTTTCATATAATGACTTTAATTCTTTCATTACAATTTTTTTTTGACCACTTACATTAATGCCTCTTAGAATTGAAATATATTGGGTCATGATTAGTCCTTTTTAATCCATTGACCCTTTGCATTTTTAATAAAATTACCTGAGGCTGTTTTTTGAATTGCTTTTTCTCCAGCTAAAGCCGAAATCTGACCCAAAGTAATTTTATTTTTACGGGCCAATGAGATATACAAGTCTTTACGTTTTTTATTCACTGAATTTACAAGGCTGGCAACTTGCGCATTATTTTTAATCGCGCCTAAATAGCCATCAGGCATTTCACCCACTAAACCTTGTTTTTTAGCGTCTTGAAGCGTTAATGCTAAAGCTGAAAATGACATACTTAGCATGATGATTAAAAAAGAGGTGTATTTAATTAATTTATTCATGTTTTATCCTTAAAATATTGAGCTATCTTCACTAAAAATATCATCAAGTTCTTTATCAACTTTTACACGAATTTCATGATCTATTTTCAGGTTTAAGTTAATTGTTATTGGTTCTTTCGCGCTTACTTCAACCTTGTGGGTACATGCGCTTAATAGAGTAACAGCTAAAAAACTAGCTATTAATGCCTTCATATTATTAGTCCTTTTGTTGTAATTTTTGGATAATTTCACTTTCCATATTATCAGCGATCCTTAATGACTTAATTAAACCGAGTAAATCATAATTGATATTTAAGTTTAAATTCACTTCATTATCTAAATCTGGGTTTCGCCCTTTTATTACTGTATCAAGTAACATTCTGCCATCATCATACATAAATACATCAGCATTTAATTGATGATAATGTACGTTTTCTAAAGCATCAAATGCTAAAGCAAGCTCTGTACTTGTTTGCTTTAAAGACTCTACACCTGGGTTATCTTTAATTTGAATCACACCTTCACCGACATTGAACAGCTTGCCATTTTCAATTCTAATGTATTCATCAATAAATAGCGGTAAATTACCAGACACTCTACCTGTTACTATGATCCCTTGTTGCTTTTCAAGTTCAATTATTTTATTTAAATCTATTTGTTCTAACTTTAAAGTCACAGGATTGTTTGCATCTAGTGGCCACTTTAACTCTGGTATCTTGAAACTACCACCAAAAGCATCAGCTTTAACATCCAATAAGTTTATATTGAGTTTATTTGATTCAAAATTAATCGATGAAGTAGCAAGTAATTCAGAAATGGGTGTACCAGAGTCAAGACTTCCTAAGCTTATATTATTAGCGATATCATAAGTTGTAATTTTTTGATTTTTTAATTCAAAATTTTGTTGCCAATATAAACCCTCAAGCCAAAAGCCATTTACTTCGCCAATCACATCCTTAACATTAAACTGCAAATTCAGCTCATTTTTAAATACATCTTTTATATCTGTTAGCTGGCCTTTAAGTTGGTAATCTATTGTTCCATTAATAAGCGCTAAATCTGGTTTATGTGCAATATTTAATTCTAGTAGACTAGGAATACTCAATTGTTCCATAGATATATTAATATACGGCTTGTTAATATCACCTTGTATCGCATAATTTGCCAAATTAATATCATCTAGTACAAGCGTTCCCGCTACTTTCATATTTTCTAAAGTACCATCAAGCTGTGATCTGATGACTAGCTGTTCTGTTTTAATAATATTTTTTAAAGCTCCGTTTAGCACCATAGTTTCTAAATTTAACGCTAAACTCAAACCTGTTGTAAAGGCATATTCTATCTTACCTTTAAGCTCAGTTTTAATTTGAGGAATATAAACAGACTCAGCTCTTAAATTCTTTAAAATGATATTAGAGGCAGGATAAAAATCTATAAAAAAACCACCTTCACTTTTATTTAATTGACCCAACATTTCGATATTAGCTGCATCTTTCGCTATCTCATTAGATATATTGAGTTCAGCGTTAACATCAAACTTTGTATTAAGCCTGTCAAAATTTAAGCTGGTAGAAAGTCCTTCCAGCTTTATTAAACTTGATTGTTCGTTATTGGAGATTTTCAATTTAATTGTATCTAAGTCAATAATTTGTTGTTCAAAATCAACCTTAAAACTCCCCTGAGGATTAATAGCAATTAACTCTTTTTTATTATTACTGAGTAAATCGGTTAAATATTCCGGTACTTGCGCTCCCTTTAGCAATGCAATTACAACATTATGCTCAAAGCTTAGGCTTGCAGTACTTTGTGGAGCAAATACTAAATCAATGTCATTTTCACCTATTACACCTTGCCAAACTGTATCGTGTTTTAGCCTAAAAGGTCCGCTATTTAATATGCCCACTTCACTGTCTACAACGATACTTTCTGTCTGTTGCTTTATAGTCAGTAGGTTTTTTTTCCAATTAAAATGAGAGCTGACTGTACCTTTTACATTTAAGTACTTTTGTATTTCTGCTGGCAAAGTAAAACCGTGAGCAGATAAAAATTCAATTGATGGCTGCACATTTAAAGTGATTTTGCCATCAATTTCATTATTAATGATGTTAAGCGAACCATGTAAAGCTTTAGTTTTTGATGGTGTTAATAGGTGGATTTTATAATCATTATCAGCAGCGACAAAACTGCCTGTATAAACTAATTTTGAATTAAAGGTTTTATAGGTGAATTCATTAATATTAATGGTAAAAGGTAAGTTAAAGTCACTCAATTTTTTAAAGAATGAATGAAGTTCAACAAGCGGATTCGATGCTGCCTCAGATTTTTTAAACTCAATCGGCTTTAAGCTTTGAACATCAACTGAGTTTAAATTAATACCCTTAAATTTAATCCCCTCTTGATATGACCAATCAATTTTTCCATGACTTAAATTGACATCAAAAAGCGCATGGTTTAAACATAATTTATCAATCATGACATCTAAATTAGACGCTAGTTTCACCTCAAAGCAAGAGACAGCAATATTGTATGGCGCAAGATAAGGTTTAACAAAATGAAGCATTAATGCCTGCCTATTGCTAAACACTGCAGTGAATATAACAATACTCATAATTACACAAATAAAACTTAATTTTAACCAGCGTTGCATGCGATCCATTTCTTTTATAAAACCGTGAGTTATCAGCAGCCAAAATGATACTGCTTATCTAAGGTAAAGTAGATATTTTTTTATAGTTACTTTATAAATGTAATATTTTCTCAAAAAATTAAAATAGATTTAAAATCTTCTAAAAACATTGATTTTAATCAATTAATTAATCTCTTATTACAATTTGCTTTGTACTTATAATATCTACTCTTATAAAATAATAATGTAAGTAATTATCATTTTTAAAGGTATTTAATATATGACATTAGTTGATTTGACTAAAAATCAAAAAGCAAAAATCATCGCACTTCCTCAAGATAAAGTGCTTGCTACCCAACTATTGGAACAAGGATTCGTACCAAATTGTGAAATTTCACTGGCACATAAGGCACCATTAAATGGCCCTCTCGCTTTTAGATTAAATAATACAAAAATGATAGTGCAACAGCATTTAGCGAAACAAATCATTGTGGATGTTATTTAATGTCTTATTATGATCATTATGCATTAGTTGGTTTTGCCAACTCGGGAAAAAGCACCCTTTTTAATTTATTATCTGATGGTAACCAAAAAATAGGTAACTGGTCAGGCGTAACAGTTTCGGTTAAAACAAGTAACATAACTTTACCTAGCAATACAGCAAAACTTTCTGATTTACCAGGTTTAAGTTCTTTAACAAAAAGAGACTCTCAAGGGAAAGACTTAAGCATTTCACATGGCTTTTTAGCAAAGCAAAACATCGACTGTATTGTTAATGTTGTAGATGCCACTCAGTTACAACGCCAATTGTATTTAACAACACAATTACTTGAGTTAGGTATTCCTATGATCGTGTTATTAAATAAAACCGATCGTAAAGAAGCTACCCCAGTTAATCTTCAATGTTTATCAAAAGAATTGGGTTGCCCTGTTTTTGAAATTAGCGCCCAAAATAATACATCATTAGATAATATTCATGCTGCTTTAGGGAAAGCTTCAACACAAAAAAATCATAAAATGATATCTCATGAAAATAAAGAAAACAGTGACGTAGAATGCTCCCTTAAGGATGATTGTGCCTGTCATTTTGAAGACGAACCTTTAGCTGTTATCCATCAGCGTCACCAATTTATTAAAGATACATTAGCCAATACAACATCAGTGCAATCTACACAATTAAGTTTTACCGACCGTATTGATAATTTTGTATTGCATCCTATTGCGGGCATTCCAATATTTTTAGCAATGATGTATTTATTGTTTATGTTTGCAATAAATGTAGGCAGCGCATTTATCGATTTTTTCGATATCCTAAGCGCTACACTATTTGTTGACTACCCGCTTCATCTTTTATCGCCATTTGAATTACCACAATGGCTGATGACCATAGTGGAAGGTGTCGGAAGTGGTATTCAAACCGTCGCTACTTTTATTCCAGTTATTATGTGTTTATTTATTGGCTTATCACTACTAGAAAGCAGCGGTTATCTTGCAAGGGCGGCTTTTGTTGTTGATAGCTTGATGCAAAAAATAGGATTACCAGGTAAAGCGTTTGTTCCTTTAATTGTTGGTTTTGGCTGTACTGTGCCAGCTGTAATGTCTGCAAGAGTACTTGATAGTGAAAGAGAACGTATTTCTACCATTATGATGGCCCCTTTTATGTCATGCGGTGCAAGGCTGCCTGTTTATGCTTTGTTTGCAGCTGCATTTTTTCCAGACAACGGGCAAAACTTGGTTTTCCTTTTATATCTTATAGGCATAGCCGCCGCGATATTTACCGGCTTTTTATTAAAGAAAACCGCCTTATCAGGCGACAGCTCAATCAATATATTAGAACTGCCTTTGTATGAGATGCCTAAACTTACTCAAATTAGTGCGCGCGTATTTTCTCGCACTAAAGGCTTTGTAACTGGCGCAGGAAAAACAATTGTTATTGTTGTTTGTTTATTAAATTTCTTTAATTCAATCAGTACAGATGGCAAATTTGGTAATCAAGACAGCGAACAATCAATTTTAAGTGCAGGCGCAAAAATTGTTATGCCGATACTGGCTCCTATGGGAGTTAAAGAAGAGAATTGGCAAGCAGGAGTAGGTATAATTACAGGTATTTTTGCAAAAGAAGTGTTAGTAGCAACATTTAATAGTCTATATTCTCCAAGTTCACCAGAAGTTCCAGCAGAGCCATCAATAAGTGACAGTTGGTTTGAAGCAATAGCTTCAATTAAAGCAAACTTATTAGGCATAGAAGTTGAAGACCCTCTGGGTATGCATGTTGGTGACTTATCAAACCTAGATGTTGTGGCCCAAGAGCAAGAAGTTGACTTAACAACTTACAGCATAATGCAATCTGCTTTTGTTGGGAAGCTTGGTGCATTTAGCTATTTACTGTTCATTTTGCTCTATACGCCTTGCGTAGCAGCTATGGGCGCTATAAAAAATGAAGTAGGTAGTCGGTGGGCTGGATTTGCTGCTACTTGGAGCTTTGTATTAGCCTATTGTGCTGCAACCCTTTGTTATCAAATAGGTAACTTTATCAATCACCCAGTATATGCACTGACAACAATTCTGGTGGTTTTGAGTGTGCTATTTTTTGTTTACTTTTGGCTAAAATCTTATGGTTCAAAAATTTTAACCATACCTGTTGCGGTAAATTACTCATAATTTATTAAAAGGATTAAGCTAATATAAAAACCGCTTTTTATTCAAATAGCGGTTTTTCAGTTTATAAGCTAATTAACGCGATATACACGCATTTTAAGTTTTAACTTTTTAATTATTGGTTCAGCTACCCCTTCAATAAACCCAAAGGCGATACCTGATAAAATACATACACAAGCCAACAGCTTAGTCATGCCTATTTGTTCATTATAAAAAATGGCTGACCCTAATAGCGCAAATAGTGGCACTAATAATGTCAGTGGTGCCATAGTGCTCATAGGATAGTGTGCTACAAGCTTATTCCATAACCAATAGCCTAATAAAGTAACTGGATATGCTTGAAATAGAACAGAAAAAACACTCAAGTAATTCATATTATTTATCAAAGATACAAAAACCGAAGTGCCATTTAGCATAAGAGATAATGTAAATAATGGCACTGGAGCAAAAACACAAGACCATACAACAAACGCAAACATATCGTTAATTGTTACTTTTTTAATGATTAATCCAACTAAACTAAAGCTCACTGATGCAAAACAAGCAAACAATATCCCTATTAAAGTGACAGACCCATCTTGTAATGTAAAAATCAATGATAAGCCAAATATAGAAATAAACAGGCCTACTTTACGAAATATAGATAACTTTTCTTTTAAAATTATGACGCCTAATAAGACAGATATAAATGCACTTGATTGTAAAATTAAACTCGACATACCAGCAGATACCCCCAAATATATTGATAAGGTCAACATGCCCCATACCCCGACACCAAACGTCAGTCCATAAAGTGCTAATACTGACCATGATACCCGTGGTTTTTTAATAAAAAATATCGCAGGAATCGCTGCAAAGGTGAACCTTAACCCGGCTAAAACTAGCGGGTCCATACCTTCTACCCCGAGCTTAATTACTGAAAAATTAAACCCCCACATCCATGCCACAACGATGGCAATTAATATATGAACTCGTGACATACCCTACTCCCTTATCTCTAAAAATATATTTGATTAGTATGCGAAATTCACAAATAATAAACAGATGCAATTTTTAGATATTTTTAGAGTACAATTTGCCTGCTAAATACCTTCTACTTTCAAAAGAGATCATTTCTGACATTGAGCTAGGTAAATTATCCTTAGGTCAACGTATGCCTGCAATTCGTAAGTTTTCAAAAATACGAAATATAAGCAATACAACAGCAATTAACTGTTATCAAAATTTGCAAGAGCTTGGTTGGCTTCAAGTAAAACCACAATCAGGTTATTTTGTGACACAACCTTTTGGTAAAAATAAAATCCCAGAATTTCCCCTGTTTGAAAGTAAAGTTAGCCTACCAAAACGCATAACACCTTTGATAGAGGCGATGAACAGTCCTTTTTATATTTCTTTGATATCACCTGAATTGATACCATTTGATGTGCTTAATAGATGCACTAAACAAGGAAATACTAGAAGTCAGCATTTATCTCATTTATACCCTGACTATCAAGGGCAGCCTAATTTACGACATGTTTTGAGTAAACATTTTTCTGACAATTACTTTTCCTTAAATGCGAATAAATTAACTATTACCAATGGCTGTATCGATGCAGTTAAAACCGCAATTGAAGTGACAACGAAACCTGGTGATGCCATTGCAATTTCATCTCCCTGTTTTAATGGTTTAATTGAGTTACTAGCGAGTTTAGATAGAAAAGTGATAGAGATCCCCTGTTTTGATGCTCAGTTAGACTTAATTCAATTAGAACAACATCTAAAAGGTAAATCTGTTAAAGCATGTTTATTTAATAGCAACCATATCAACCCGCAAGGTATTAGTTTTAGCGCACAACAAAAACAAAAACTTGCAAAACTAGCAGAACAATATCAAACACCAATCATAGAAGATGATATTTATCTAGAGCTCAGCCATAGTGCTCATAATCCACTTCCCATTAAACATTGGGATAACTCTGGTTGGGTTTTATGGTGTGGTTCAATCTCTAAAACCCTCTCACCTAGCTATCGTTTAGGTTGGTGTGAACCAGGTAGATTTTTCGAACAATACTTATTAAATAGAAGTATACGAAATTACGGTGTTAACTTAGTTGTACAAAACATGTTATATGAATTTATTTACTCAGGGCAATATGCAAAACACTTAAAAAAATTAAAAATAAAGCTAAATCAAAATGTACGAGATTATCATAAATTCCTTAGTCAAAACTTACCTAAAAATGCACGAATAAGTACGCCTCAAGGTGGACTAGTGCTATGGATACAAATAACTAATTTAAACGCACAAGCATTATTAATAGAAGCAGCAAAACATAAAGTATATTTCAGAGTAGGCAATGAATTTAGTACTTTAGATTTATATAAAGATTGTTTACGTATTAATATTGGTTGGGCGATTACAGATATACCAAAATCTAATACTGCAAATAATCCAAATTCTATCAGGTGTAAGCAACTAGCCACTTTGTGTCATTTAATAGTTCAACAAATAACTAGAGATTTTTAATCACTCTCATCGTAGATATAGTTCATTTAATAAACTAAAGTAAGAGTTACCATAGACTTTTAGCGCTGAAAATATTGAATTTTATAAAAAATAATTTATTAATTTATTTTCTTTTAATTTTTTTGGCAATCACGTCAAACGTTTGTTTTGCTAAAACTTCTAATCTTATCAATGAATATTCAGTCAAAAAGTTAACTGAAGAAGATGGTTTTATATCCTCTGAAATTTACTCAATTATTCAAGATCAGCAAGGGTTACTCTGGTTTGGAACCGCTGAAAATGGTGTAATGAGATACGATGGTCGTAAAGTCACCCTATTTGAATTTGACAGCATGAATTCAAATGGACTTTCGCATAATGATGCTGGCAACTTAATGTTAGATCGCAATGGCAATATGTGGGTGGGAACTTGGGGGGGTGGCGCAAATATTTATAACCCTAAAACAGGAAAATTTGAAAGTTTTCTGCACAGAAAGGACAATAAATCATCAATTTCATCAAATCGAATTCAATCATTATTTCATGATAAAGAAAACAAAATCTGGTTAGGATCATACAATCAGGGCTTAAATCTATATTTAGGGAATAATCGCTTTAAAAAGTTTAAGGCAGATAAAAATGAACGCTCTAGTTTATCTCACAATAGAATATGGGATATTGAAGAAAAAGATAAAAATACGCTTTGGATAGCCACTAGTTTTGGATTAAATTTATTTAATAAATCTGATAATACATTTTCTCACTTTCTCCCCGACCCAGACAATAAAACACCTACTGGTAAAAATGAAATAAGAAATATTTTAAAAACCTCAAAAAATAAAATTTATATAGGGACACAGCAAGGCCCTTTTATTTTTAATGAGAAAACCCAGAAATTTATTGCTTTGACCTTAGATAAAAATGAAAACCTAGGCCAAGTAAACTCAATGATAGAAGATCACCAAGGCTATATTTGGTTTGTAACAAGCAATGGCGTTTTTAGACAATCACAACTTAGCAATTCACTCGAAAAGCTAGAGCTTGATGATAATAATGGTCTTAGAGTCATTTTTGAAGATAGCTCTAAAACCATTTGGATCACCAGTGAAATTCAAGGTATTTATAAATTAGTCCCTCACCGTAAATTTAAATCAATTAACAATCCAGAATTAACTGCACCCAATGGGATCATCGCAGACAAAAATGGAGATGTTTTAATTGTTAATTCTGCATCTCAGATATATAAATGGCGCACATCAGAGCAAAGCTTAACATTAATTAGTGATTCTATTTTTAGTGAAAAAAATGGTTTTGGTGGTAACCAACTGCTAGAAAGACCAATCATACTGCCTGACGGTGATCATAGTTTTTGGATAGCACAAGATGAAGGGTTAGCGAAATTTAATATCGATACAAATAATATTCAATTTATAACTTATCCAAAATCAGTAAAAAACCATGAAGAATTTAGAGAATTACGGGCATTGAATATTGATGAACATGGCAATTTGTGGATTGGTACATATAAGAACGGAGTATACATTTATGACCCTAAAGCTGATAAATTTAAACATTTAAACTACGATTCAGGTTTATCCCATCCCGAAGTTTTAACTATTTTTAAAGATAGTGATCAAAATATGTGGGTTGGCACTGGTAATGGGGTCAATATCTGGCAAGAATCAAAACAAAAATTTAAATCTTATCAAGATAACAACAAAGATCCGAAGAGTTTATTAGGGAATATAGTGCAAGATATATATCAATCTACAACGGGTGATATTTGGATTGCGACTCAAAAAGGGCTTAATTTATATCAAAAAGAGTCACATACTTTTAAGCATTTCAATAAAGATAATGGACTAGCAACATCTTTAATTCGCGCTATTGCAGATGATAAACACGGCAATTTATGGGTTACAACAAATAAGGGCATTTCTCAAATCAATGTCTCTTCAGACATGGTAGTTAATTTTGATAGCCAAAATGGTTTATCCGGTTCTAATTTTTATGCTAATAGTTTTGTAAAAGGTAATGGTGAGGTACTTTTCACAAGTAGTCCTAGAGGCATTGAATATTTTACGCCCTCTAAAATTGAAGAAAACAAAGATGACTTTAATCTCATTTTAACAGGGTTTAATAAGATGGGTCAGCTAGTCAAACTTGATAAACCATACTCCTATGTTACTGATATACAATTAACTCATCTTGATTATATTTTCTCATTTGAGTTTTCTGTTTTAGATTATATTTCACCTAACAAAAGCCAATATGCTTATAAGCTTCAAGGTTATGACGATAATTGGATTGACATAGGAAATCGTAACATTGCCTCTTTCACAAACTTAGATGGAGGTAGCTATACCTTTTTAGTTAAAGCAACTAATAGTAGTGGAAAATGGGGAGCCAAAGTATTATCTATCAATTTAAAAGTCTCTCCACCACCATGGCAAACATGGTGGGCTTACGGTATATATCTAGCGATAATCATATTTATCGCCTCAACAGCAATTTACTTAAAAACACGATTACAAAAAAATGAAATTTTAAGACAAAAACAATTTGTTACTCAACTTGAAGAGCAGGTTTCTGAAAAAACAGCATCACTTGAAACACAAGCAGTAGACCTGACTAATGCTTTAAAAAAAGCGGAAGAAGCTACGCAGTTAAAATCTGAATTTTTGGCGAATATGAGTCATGAAATAAGAACCCCAATGAATGGTGTCATAGGCATGCTCGGCTTACTGAAAAGTAGCCAACTTTCAACAGAGCAAGAAAATCGAGTCAATATTGCTTTTTCAAGTGCTAACTCACTCTTAATACTGATTAATGACATTTTGGACTTTTCAAAAATTGAAGCTGGACGTTTAGAGCTCGAGTATATCAATTTCGATTTAATAAATTTACTAGAAAAATTAGCTCAATCAATGGCCTTACTCGCTCAAAATAAAGGTGTAGAAGTGATTTTGGATGTGGCAGATATTAATCAGCAATATATCAACTCTGATCCCAATAGAATAAGACAGATACTGACTAATATTTTAAGTAACGCAATTAAATTTACTGACCATGGTGAAATAGTCATTACGGCAAAGTTAACACCCGATTCAAACTCTCAAAACATCTTATTAAAATGTTCAGTTAAAGATACTGGTATTGGTATACCCAATAACAAAATTAGCATGTTATTTGGTGCCTTTAATCAAGTTGATGCTTCTACTACTCGAAAATATGGTGGTACTGGGTTAGGTCTTAGTATTACAAAGGAATTATGTAAACTACTTAATGGTGATATAACAGTCTCGAGTGAAGTTGGTAATGGCAGTTGCTTTGAAATAACGTGCTTAGTTCAAAAAAGTACTCAGATCGATATCAAACCTAGGTGTGAAAATTATTCTAAACACCATATTTTGATTATTGATAACAATACCACCAATCGAAAAACAATGCGCCGACAATTAGAATCATGGGGTTCTACGGTTGATGAAGTCTCTGATAATACACAATCATTAAAAAACTATGCTAGCAGCCTAAATGATTTGGATATTGCTGATTTCAATATCGTGTTTATAAATATAGATTCTCAATTGCTTGATAATTCTGAATCAATAAAAGTTATTAAAAATATTATTAATAAAAACAATATGAAAGTGATTCTCATGACCACAATAAATGAACAAGTTAATGAGCACATACTTTCTAAATTTAATACGCAGTTATATTTATCAAAGCCTGTGACAACAACAAGCTTACGTAATGTAATACAAAAAGAATTAACTTCAACTGATGAATTAATTTCGGAAAAAGAGCTCGATAAATCAGAAAAAGCGAAGCATTACCATGCTAATTTTTCAGGAGTTCATATCATGCTTGTAGAAGATAATAAAGTTAATCAAATGGTTGCTTTGAGCATTCTCAATAATTTAAGTATAAAAGTTGATGTAGCTAATAATGGTATTGAAGCTATGCAATTATTAGAAAACAAAAACCTATATTCTCTTATAATAATGGATTGTCAAATGCCTAAAATGGACGGGTATGAAACGACTAGAAGAATTAGAATGGGTGAAGCCGGAGTTGAAAATGCGACAATACCAATAATAGCAATGACCGCCAATGCTATGTTAGGCGATAAACAAAAATGTATAGATGCAGGTATGAGTGATTATTTAACTAAACCCATTATTCCCATCAATTTAGTAGAAAAATTAAAATTGTGGGTCGACAAATAACTAAAATTATCGAATACGACTTTATATTTACAATCTTAAGAACTTATCGGTCAACGACTGTCCTTTTCAAAAAACACAAAAGCCACTGCATTATTATTAAGTCATCAGGAATATTATTTAACGATTCAACCCCTTTATCTAAAACCTGTTTTGGGATCCTATCTTTTCGTGAAAGCATTAAAGCCTTTGAATAATTACGGCTAAATTCTGGGTGGCCTTGTATACCTAAAATATGTTTATCAATTTGAATCATGTAATAAGGGCAAAATTGATTACCCATCAATACCTCAGTGTCTTTTGGCAGTTTGATGACTTGGTCTTGATGACTTACAACTAAATTTACTGAGTTTAAATGAGGTTTCATCCAAGGTTGTTTTTTTATTACTTTTGAAGTGGTTACACCTATTCCCCAACCTTTATCCGATTTTTCAACTAATCCACCTAAAGCCTGTGCTATTAATTGATGGCCAAAACAAATACCAACAAAGGGCTTTTTAGCGATATACAAAGCATTTATGAATTCAAGTAATTGTGTGATCCATTCATGATTTTCATAAACACTATATTTACTACCTGTGCTCATATAAGCATCACATTCATTTATATTCGTTGGGTATTGCCCTTTTTCAACATCATAAAACGAAAGTTTTAGATTTTTAAGGTCTGAGTTTGCCTTAATGATAGTATTAATAAACATATCTTGGTAATCAGCAAACTCATGTTGTAACTGTGATTGCACGTGGTCACATATTAAAATACCTATTTTCATAAATATTTATATTTCACCATTTAAAGCATTGATAAATATGTCAGTATATTGTTTTTCACTAAACGGAATTGGATTGCCAGCAGCACAAGGGTCATTAAATGCCATTTTGCCGATTAAACAAGCGTCTTTGGCTGTGATGTCGATATCACTGAGTGTATGTGGAATACTAAGCTGTTGGCGAAATGTGATCACCCAAGCAATAAAACTATCAAAACACGCATCTTTTAATCCGATATAACGGGTTAATCTTCTTATTCGGCCCTCTATTTCAGAACGATTGGCTTTTAATACATATGGCATCAATATGGCGTTTAATAAACCATGATGGCAATTATAAAGTGCACCCAGAGAGTGCGCTAATGCATGCATTGCGCCTAAACCTCGTTGAAATGCTGTGGCTCCCATAGTTGATGCCACCATGCAATGTGCTCTAGCTTCTAGGTTTTGTCCGTCGAGTGTTGCTTTTAATAGATTATCTTTTATTAACCTAATGGCTTCTAATGCAATGCCTTGCGCCATGGGGTGATAGCTCTGTGCACAATATGCCTCCAACGCATGTGAAAAAGCATCCATTCCGGTTGCCGCCGTTAAATGTGCAGGTAAATCTAATGTAAGCTCGGGATCTAAAATCACAATACTGGGTAACATATTTGGATGAAAAATTAGGCGTTTTACTTTTGCTTCAACATCAGTGATCACAGAAGCGCGACCTACTTCAGAGCCTGTGCCTGATGTTGTAGGCACTGCAATTACTTGTGCCATATTACTCGTATTTACGCGAGTCCAATTGTCATCTTTATCTTCAAAATGCCATAACGGTAATGTTTGTCCGACCATTAACGCAACTGATTTTGCAGCATCAATGGCTGAACCACCTCCAAATGCAATAATACCATCATGGTTGCCATAATTAAATGCTGCTACACCATCTTTTACATTTTGCTCAGTTGGATTACCAACTATATTGCTAAAAATATCACAATGCATATCGTGATCATGAAAATTACTCAAAACCTTAGCTACCATATGCTGCTGTGCTAAAAAGGGATCTGTAATAACTAATGGTTTTTTCATGCCTAAATCTTTACATAGATTAGGTAATTCACCTATTCGCCCTACTCCTTGCTTTATATTGGTAGGGTAATTCCAATCTGCCTTTAAATGATCAAGCTTCATAGTTATGCCTGTATTAATTTAAATTTTAGTTTTTAAGTAAAATGATTTTGGCCGGGTTAATACACCATAACCTAAAGTAGATAAAGTACAGCCTCTGCCTGAGTTTTTAACGCCAGTCCATGCAAGTGAAGGGTCAAGATAATCACAGCGATTCATAAAAAAAGTGCCAGTTTCTAGCTGTTCGCCTATGGTGATAGCGCGATCAGTATCTTTAGTAAATACAGATGCTGTTAATCCAAATTCAGAATCATTCATTAACTCAATGGCTTGTTTGTCACTACGGACTTTCATTATGCCAACTACCGGACCAAAACTTTCTTTGGTCATGATATCCATTGTATGATCAACATGCGTTAATATTTGCGGCGCGAGGTAGGCACTGCCTTCTTTGTCTAAAGGAAAGTTTTCGGGGTTAATATGGGTTTTCGCCCCTGCTATAACCGCATGATGTATTTGCTCGCGAATAAAGTCTGCAGGCTTTGAATTTACCATAGGCCCAAGTGTTGTATCTACATCAAGCGGTGAGCCTAGCTTATATTGTTTAACTAGCTCGGTTGCCTGTTCGACAAATTCATCAAATATCTGCTCAGCAACATATATTCGCTCAATGCCACAACATGATTGCCCTGAATTAAAAAAGGCACCATCTATACAAGTCTCAACCGCATGTTTAAGATGAGCATCATCACATACATAAGCTGGATCTTTACCGCCAAGCTCTAACCCTAATCCCATAAAATGACCATTACAGGCATTTTCAATGGCCTTGCCACCCGCCACTGAACCGGTAAAAGAAACATAATCGACTTTGTTTTGTTTAATAATGACTTCAGTATTACCATGGCTTAAGTGTAAATATTGAAATACACCTTTGGGGAAATTGGCTTGTTCAAATGCTTTTTCAAATTGCTCAGCACATAAAGGTGTTTGTGAGGAGTGTTTTAATATTACGGTATTTCCCGCCATTATCGCAGGAATAATGCTATTAATAGCCGTTAAATAAGGATAATTCCATGGCGCTATTACAAATACAATGCCTAATGGCTCTCGCTTTATATAGCTTGTTATATTTTTATTGGATGAAATCTTAATTGTTTTTAAACTATCTTTTGCAATATTGATCATATGACGAGCACGTTGGGCCATACCTGAAACTTCACTTAACGCATATTTGATTGGGCGACCCATCATATAACTTAGCTGTAATGCAATTTCATCGCTATTTTCAATAAAAGCATTCACCATAGCAAGGCACATTTTTTTACGTTGGTTTAAAGTTGTTTTTTTCCACTTTAATTGCGCTGATTTGGCAAGTTTAAGTGTTTGGCTAATATTTTGTGAATTTGCTAACACGCGCTCTACATAAATAGAGTTATCAATTGGTGTGCGTGTAACTTGAAGATCTTCATCTGTATTTAACAGCATATACTACCTCAGATAATTTCAAAATATCGCTCGAGTTCCCAGTCAGAAACATGCTTACGGTACTCTCTTTCTTCCCATAATCGTGTTTGAGCAAAGTGCTCAACAAATTCTTTACCAAATAGTTTATTTGCAGCTTGTGAATTTTTGAGTTTCTTTGCCGCCTCACTTAAAGACGGTGGTAATGTTAAAGACTCATGATGTTTTTGCTCATACGCGTTGCCTTCAACTTGTGCTTTGGGCGCTAACTTTTCTTTAATGCCTAATAAGCCAGAGCCTAAAGCCGCAGCCAGAGCAATATAAGGATTTGCATCTGCAGCTCCGAGTCGATATTCAATTCTTTGAGACTTTGCAGTACCCGGTATTAAACGCAGTGCCGTAGTACGGTTTTCGACACCCCAAGTGGCATCTAAAGGTGCCCAAAGCCCAGGTACCATTCGGCTATAACTATTAACAGTAGGTGAAATCATGGCTAAAAATTCAGGCATATACTTTTGTTGGCCCGCTAAAAAATAACTTTGTAACTCACTCATATTAAATGCTTTAGATTCATCATAAAAAACAGAATCGCCTGCTAAGTTTTTTAAAGAGATATGAATATGACCACTTTGCCCTGGTAATTTATTTGACCACTTGGCCATAAAGGTCGCCATTAAGTGGTTTTGCTGTGCCCAAACTTTAATAAAAGTTTTAAATAATGCCGCTTTATCTGCTGCATTTTCAGCAATATCATGATTAATAGCAGCCTCTAATACTCCCGGCCCAGTTTCAGCATGTAATCCCTCAATTGGAAAATCCATCGCTTCACCTAATTGCAAAATTTGCTGATAAAGATCTGCATGAGTGCTATTTCTTAAAATGGAATAACCAAAGTTACCTGGTGTTAAAGGTTTTAAATTTTTGAAGTTTTTTTCTCGTACTGACTCAGGTGTTTCATCAAACATGAAAAATTCATATTCAAAAGCAGCATTAGCAACAAAACCCATTTCTTTTGCTTGAGATATCACACGATTTAAAACGTTTTTAGGGCAAATACTCGCTGCAGCATCACTAAATTGTGCAATAAATAACAGCATATTATCTTCAAGAGGCAGTTCACGGCAAGAACTCGGAATAATTTCAACTTGTGCATCAGGGTAACCAGTGTGCCAACCCGTATAAGCGGTATTATCATAAAGCTGATCGTTTGAATCCCATCCTAAAATGACATCACAAAAGGCAAAACCACACTCTAAAGATGAAAAGAACTTTTCTTTACTCATGTACTTTCCGCGCATCACACCATCAATATCAAATAACCCAACCTTGATATAAGACAAGCCACGTTGTTCAACAATCTTTTTTGCATCAGCAACTGTTTTTACCATTCTTGGTTCTAACATAACATTCCTTATAAAAAGGGGTCGGAGTCAATTAACCTGTTTATCATCAATATGAATTGGTCGACCTTGCTTAAATTGACCAATTTTCACGTCTAATGTTTGCTCTATTTTCGTTTTAAATTCTTCACCACCAAATGGATAATTATGTATTAAACACTCTCTTATATGATGAAGTTGTTCTGAAGGAATTTGCTGAGTGAATAATTCACGATAATTATTTAACCGACTTTGCTTTGATGGACCTAATTTTAAGTATTCGTCGTGAGGTGTGATGCATTGAATGGTTTTTCCTATACCATTATGCTGATAGCTTGACCAAGTATATTCCTCTGGTGAATCTACCATTTTAGCTCTGACCGGGTTAAGTTCTATATATCGCTGGCAAATTAGAAGGTAGCGTTCACTATCTATAAGGCTTGCTTTATGTCTACCCTCCCATAAAGTACCAGTGCGATTATAAATACCATTTATATATCTAACATATTTACGTCCAACACTTTGCATTACTTTTGAAATGCCTTCATGATCGCTTGGTGTCATTAATAGGTGAACGTGATTGGTCATTAAAACAAAGGCATGAAGTTTTACCTTATATTCAATTAAAGCTTCGCTTAACGCCTTTATGTAAAAGCCATAATCGTCATCACAAAAAAAGCAGGCTTGTTTATTATTGCCACGCTGTACAATATGACTTGGTACTCCTGCTGCGTAGAATCTTACTTTCCTTGGCATGGCTCATTCCTGAACATCACTTCATAAAATGAGTATAGTGCAGATGGGGTGTTCTGAAAGGGGAAATCAAATTAATTGACTCCGACCCCTTTTTTAATTTACAAGCCTTTTTTGTATAAAAGCCGACAGTTTGGTGAGTAAAGCTGGTTAAATGCGCATTTTTACAGCCCTTTTCTCTGGCTTCTGTTGATACTCATAATGAGTCAATCCACAGCCAACCAAAATTGTCATATAGGATATGATTTTAAAAATTAAATTCAATATACAATAAGGCTTGGGGATTCATTATGTTAATTTAACTATTTAATTGTTAAACATATAATCGAATGATAAGGTAGCTATTGTACATTTTTATATATTTTTCAAATAAAAACAATTATATATAGATCAAACAACTCACCTCACTATGGATATTAGCCTCACAAAAATGATTAAACATTGGATCATCACTTTAACCTTATTTTTATGCTTCTTACCTGCAACATCTCTGGCAAGTAATAATAAAAAATCGCCCAATATTATATTTATTGTTGCTGACTATATGGGATATGCCGATACAGAGCCTTATGGTGCAACTGATATAAAAACCCCCTCACTCAATGCATTAGCTTCTCAGGGGATTAAATTTACCAATCATTATGCCGCAGCTTCATCTTGCGTACCTTCTCGTGCCTCTTTAATGAGTGGAAAATATCCGTCAAAAGTATTACAAGGGTTTGAACATAAAAAAGGCAGAGGTTTACACTCAAAAAATAATAATTTACTTAAAGGTTTAAAATCTAATGGCTATAAAACAGCTTTAATTGGCAAGTGGCATCTTGGGCAAGAAGAAAATTTCAGTCCTAATGATCATGGTTTTGATTATTTTTTAGGGTTTAACGCTTGGACATTAGGCTACCATAATCATTTAACTTCTGACGGTGAACCTGGCTTATATCGAAATAAAGAACTTGTAAATGAATCTGGATATCTCACTGATATTTTTACGAATGAAGCGATGCAATTTATTGATAATAATAACAAAAATCCATTTTTCCTTTATCTTTCATATAATGCTGGATTACCGCCATATCAAAAGCCGGATCTGGAAAAGTCTAAATGGGACACCGGGTGGGATGCAAATAAAGCCACTCGTTCTGATTATGTTTCAATGATTGAAAGCATGGATTTTGGCATTGGTATGGTGTTAAACAAGTTAAAAAAATTAAATCTTGATGACAATACCCTAGTCATATTTACTTATGATCATGGTGGCCGACACCTTGTTGATTCGGGCCCTTTGTTTCATGGCTTCGGTACTTTGTGGGAGGGTGGCATACGTGTTCCGCTCATAATGCGCTGGCCAAATAAATTAAATGTAAATAATACTTTCCAAACTCCTACAATAGCCATGGATCTCACTGCAACTATGCTAGATGCTTCACAGAGTAAATATGTTGCGACTTCCTTAGATGGCACCAGTTTACTCGAAATCATTGCACAGCCAGACAATTATGTTGATCGTAGTTTATATTTCAAAGGTCGAAAAATGAAAGCAGTTCGTAAACACAACTGGAAATATATTGTTGATGGATACTCTCAACTACTTTTCAACTTAGAGACTGATATCAGTGAAAAACAAAACATTTTTCATAAACAGATCAAAAAAGCGAATCAACTTAAGCAAGAACTTGAAAACTGGGAAGAGAGTTTAGAATCCTATTAATTTTACAATTACGATTAAAAAGCAATGGAATATTTATTTCATTGTGAAGTATTATTGTCAGTACACGCTAGTTTAGTTCAAATCAGCCCATAGGCTGATTTTACCTCACTCAAATTAAGCTATTATATCTTCATAATCTTTTGAAGCCATTACAGGAATAAATTCTGTAATAGTATAAGTTGCAGCACCGCTAATTATAAAAGGATCTGATTTTAGGATTGACTCAAGTAACTCCCTACTTTCGTGCTGCGATATTAAAATTCCTCCATTTCTTGGCACTTTACGACCACCAAACATTAATTTATTAGATTGATATTCTTGTTCAAGATAATGTTTATGTTTACTCGTTAAGTTAGCTGTTATTTTATTCATATCCGTAAAAATCATATCTACTAAAAACATATTTCCCTCGCTTTTTTAACTAATTAATATAATATCGCTACTTATTTCGTAGCATACCGCTACTATTTTAGAAGCGCAATACTTATGATAACTCCATTACCAAATAATTCAGTTAAAGGTTCAACATCAGGAATTGCTATCATGGCTCTTTTTGATCTTCTAGGCAGAAAATGGAATATGAGAATTATGTGGGAGTTACGTAATAAATCATTAAGTTTTAGAGCGCTACAAGAGCAATGTGGAGGAATGTCCCCATCTGTACTAAACACGAGAATAAAGCAACTTACAACAGCAAAGTTGGTTGCTTCAGAACCATCAGGTTATGAGCTAACCACTTTGGGTGTATCTCTTATGCAAACGTTAGATCCTCTGAGAGACTGGTCTAGACAATGGGAAAAAGAGTGCCAATAAATACCTTATAAATAACAAATAATATTATGAAAAATAGCAGGTGTTTTATGTAAGTTTCGATAGCCATGTATTTGGTTGCCACTAAACTTAGTACTATCTCCCGCTTTTAGTGCTTTCCAGTGATCATCAATATAAAAAGCCATTTCTCCTTGAAGCACTATTATATGTTCAAATACATTTTTATTGTGCGGCTCAGACATATGCTCATGATGCGGATTTAAAGTAATTTCAAAAGTTTCCATTTTTATTACTGCATCAAACTCAAAAATTGTTTTAATACTAATGCTTTTAGGGTTATCAGTTTTATTAACAACGGCTTCAGAGATTGAATCAAACAAAACCTGTTCAGTCAAAAAATAAGATAAAGGTAATTGAAATCCACTGGCAATTTGCCATAACTTAGAGATTGTAGGACTTGACTCTCCTCTCTCAATTTGACCTAACATGGCTTTTGATACGCCTGTATTTTTAGCACAGGTATCTAAACTCCACCCTTTTTGAGCTCTGGCATATTTTAGGTTTTTAGCTAAATGAACATTTACATCAGTAATAATTTTAGTCTCAGGCATATCTACAAATTATAAATTGAAATCACTTGTGCGTTATAACATACAATGTTAGCTTAGTCTTGTGCGTTTTAACGCACAACCTGAGAGGTTATTGACAATATTGAGACTAACATGCTAAAAATTCAAAACATTTTAAACTGGTCTACCCCAGGATTTATTGCCGTATTAATTGGCATGACCAGTTCTATTGCCTTTATTTATCAAATGGTTATTAATTTAGGCGGCGACTCCGCTATCGTATCTAGTTGGCTTTTAGTTTTAGGTTTAGCTATGGGCATTACTTCTATAGGGCTATCTCTATATTATAAAATACCTCTGCTAATTGCTTGGTCCACTCCCGGCGCCGCTTTACTTATCACAAGCACACAGGGTTTTAATATCAGTGAAGCTATCGGCGCTTTTATTGTGTGTGCCGTACTTATTTTTATCTCAGGTTTCAGTGGCATATTTGAAAAAATAATAAACAAAATTCCGCAACCAATCGCCAATGCAATGCTGGCAGGCATTCTTGTAAATTTCGGTATAGAAGTATTTAATTTGTTTGAACAAAACCTTTTAATAATTGCATCTATGTTAATGAGTTACCTAATAGCCAAAGCTTTTATGCCCAGATTCGCCATGTTGATAGTATTAATCATAGGTGCAAGCGCTGCGTATTTTGGGAATTTAGTTAACTTAAGTGATTTTCAGTGGCAAATGAGCCAATTTCAATATACGTCACCTAATTTTAATCTAGCCGCTATTATCAGTATTTCATTGCCTTTATTTATTGTTACTATGGCGTCTCAAAATGTGCCAGGTATTGCCGTTTTATACGCCCATGGTTATCAACCTAAGATTTCACCTATTATTAGCATTACAGGTTTTACCAATATATTAATTGCCCCTTTTGGCGGTTATGCAATTAATTTAGCGGCAATCACGGCTGCAATTTGCATGAGTGAAGAGGTAGATCCGAACAAAAAAAAACGTTACTGGTCTGCGGTATTTGCCGGTATTTTTTATATTATTATGGGACTATTTGCAGCCAGTTTAATAAATATATTTGATGCTTTGCCTTCGGCATTAATTTTAGCTTTAGCCGGCATTGCTTTATTTTCAACGATTGCAGCCAGTTTAAAGCAAGCTTTATCGCAACCTAGTTTATCAGAAGCGACTATCATTACATTTTTAGTGACAGCATCTGATTTAGTATTATTTAATATAGGCTCTGCATTATGGGGCATTATTGCTGGAGCCATTACTTTAATGCTTCAACAGAGTGCAAATAATAAAACCCCAAAATAGAAGTAAAGGAAGTCGCCAAACAGTAAAATAACAAGTCAGCTTATTTATTTGAAAGTAAAGCCTGACATTGTTCAGGTTTTATTTTTATCTTTTTTTTCATTGGTTTTTTTATCGATTTTTTTGCTGGCTTGGTAAATTGATTTCGCCACCAATTTAGTTCTTTACAACCATTGGTATCAGCTACTTGCTTTTGATTTTTACAATCGTTACTTTCTTTAGGGCATCTTAGCCTTACATGAATATGATAACTATGCCCCCACCATGGCCTAACTTTATTTAACCAACCATCGTCAATAAATGCCATATCACACAATTTCTGCTTTATTACTGGGCTTACAAATATACGTGCGACTTGCTCACTTTTGGCCGCCACTTTAATTAAAGTGATATGATCTGGATCCCAGATAGCAGTTTTGACTGTAAATTGTTTTTTATTGACTACATCCAATTTTTCAACAGTTTCTCTTTGTTTTAATGATAGCTTTTTCTCAAAGCTTCGAAGCCAAATATCTACATCTAACCCTGTTTGATGACTCGCATGTCCTGATTTAAAATTTCCGCCTCTGGGCATAGACATATCTGCGATTAATAAATCGTCTAGCCCTTGTGCTTTTGTCGCTATTGCTAAACTTTGAATAAAATTAATCAGGTTTGGATGACCATAAAAACGATTACGAGACGTGCGAATTACTTGAAAACCCTCCCCGGTTTCAGGCAAGACTGCACCACCCAATAAACAGCCATTATTATAAGTACCAACTGCATCAGGTTTATGATTACTCACTGTAGAGAAATCCTGCCATGAAAAGGAAAATGCGTGATTAACACTTAATACCATTATCAGAATTAAGTTTATCTTACAAAAAGAATGATAAAACATATGCCAATTTAAAAGGTAGAAAACTATTAATGATCATAGTTTATCTACAGTGATTATCTATCCATTCACTCATCACTACATGAGTTTTAATTTTTACAATGTCGATTTGTGCATCTAAGTGCTCTCGTATTTCATGAATTCGGCGCATTGAGTCTGCTTGTACATATACCAATAAGTCCATATCTCCGGTTATGCCACTACAAGTGATCACTTCAGGGATCGCTTTAAATACATGTACCACATCTGAGCATCTGGCACACTTATGCTGGATTTCAAAATACACTGAGACACCTTCTTTTTGTGATTCACTCAGTAATACTTGATAACCACGAATAATACCGTTTTGCTCTAATTTCTTTATACGCTCAGATACTGCTGAACGCGATAAGCTCACCGATTGCGCAATATTAGAGATACTTTCTCGAGCGTTAACTCTTAATTGCGCTATGATTGCTTCATCAAATTTGTCCATTAAAACCTCATAAAATCATAATGACGGCATAAATACTAATTACCGTCATTTTGTCGGTCAAAATTACTTTTTGTATAATAAGCATGACACATTGTCATCGGCTTGATGCGTATACTAACCCTATTAATATCAAGATGGAAAGCATGATGAAACATGAGTCAAAAAAAATAGGTCGTTGGCAAGGCGCGGGGTTAATGGCAACAACTTTATTAGGTACGGGCGTATTTATCTTACCGCAAATGACACTTAACATTGCGGGTGAAGGTGCTATACTTGCTTGGTTTCTGCTCACATTAGCGATCATTCCTGTTACTTTAGTTTTTGCAAAATTATCAGCAAAACTACCACATAATGCCGGTCCAGCATATTTTGTGGAACAAGCTTTTGGTCCGATTGCAGGGCGAACAATTGGTCTTATTTTTTTATTTGTTGTGCCACTCGGTGCGCCAGCTGCTATTTTAATGACCTTTCAATTTGTCGGTTCACTGATTGAATTAAATGGCTTAATTTTACTACTTACTGAGCTTAGCGTATTGCTGCTACTTTTTATGCTAAATTATCGTGGTATTCAAATATCAGCCAAATTGCAATTTATGCTTACCTTAGCAATTGTATCTGTGGTTGTTATTTTATTTGGTCTAAGCCAATCAAATTCAAGCATGCTTTTAGCCAGTGATTTACCAAAAACAGATATGAATTTAATTATGGCTGCTGCTGGATTAGCGTTTTGGAGCTTTTTAGGTGTAGAAGCCATGAGCCATTTAGCTAATGATTTTGAAAATCCTAAGAATGATCTGATACCGGCGATGATGATTGGTACTATTTTAGTGGGATTAATTTACCTCGCTTGTACACAAATTATTATTGAAGTACCTACAACAACGGAGCTAGCTATGGTCGGTATTTTTGATAGTTTATTAGGTAATTTTTTTGGTAATATTGGAGCTCAAGTTATCGGTGTTTTAGGCATTGCTGGCGGCCTTGCCACGGTAAATGTATATACCGCAAGTGTGGCACGTTTAGTCTGTAGTTTTAGTAATGATGGTGTTCTACCCAGTTATTTTTCAAAGTTAAACGCCCACCATGTACCTGCTCGCGCTTTATCTGGTGTATTAGTTATTATGGGATTTGTTTTAACAACTGTATTTGTTACAGGTCAAGACATTGAAGAATTGATTTCATTAGTTAATGGCGTATTTGTTGTTATTTATCTCGCTTCTATGTTGGCAGCCTTTAAGCTCTTAAATAAAAAATACATACCTTTAATTATCCTTGGGAGTTTATTTTGTTTAATGCTTGCATGGGGCTTAGGTTGGCAAATGATTTACGCTGCGGTATTAATCACTATCACGGTGCCTTTCTTATGGTGGCAACAATTATCACAGGTTGATAAACAATTGTCTGTGTAACATTCTGTTGCATCTTAGCCATCAACACAAAGGTAATAACTTCTTATTTAGTCACTATTTAGTTAATATGCATAAATAATCAAAAAAGGCACTTTAGGTGCCTTTTTTATGTTTTGTGAATTAGTGTATAAGCCAATGATACACTTTGTTACAGATGATGGATCTTGTTACGTCAAATAATCTGCTCATAAATATAATGACATGGCGTTTAAAAATTAAGGAAATAAATACCATGAACATAACTTTGAATAAAATCACTATCGCAGCCCTAACAGTATTAAGCACAAGTTTTACAAGTAATCTATTTGCAGCAGATATCTCTCACTCTCTTAGAAATACACAACAAGACAACACAACAGAAAACTATTTTGAGCTGGGTTTAGGTTTGGCTACAGGTGCAGGACCAACAGTTGAAGAAGATAAGGACAATGAATGGGCAGGCGGATTTCTAATTGTAAACGGTAGTTACAATTGGCGTGGCTTCTTTATTGAAAAGTTTGGTGAAAGCACAGATCCATTAGTATTAGGTTACAACGCTTATTCGAGTGATAACTGGTCATTTGATATTGTTTTAGCACCAAAAGGTCGTGGTATTCAAGGTGGTGAAAATGATAGATTTCACGATTTAGATGATCGCGATTCAGCCACTATGTTTGGTGGTCGTCTAACCGGATATATTGATGACAACATTGTACAATTTTCAGTTAAACATAATATTGGTAGCAATCATAATGGCACAACTGCATCAGCTTTAATTGGTCGTAATTGGCAAGTGAGAAATTGGAATTTTCATGGTATGGCTGGGGTACAATTTTTTGATGCTAAATTAAATGATTATTACTTAGGGATCTCTGCAGAGGAAGCCGCTAGAACTGATTTTGATGAATATACAGCTGGCTCAAACTTTAATCTAACAGCAGAGGTTGGCGTAACTTATCCTATAACAGAAGATTGGGTATTTCGCTCTACCGCACGCTTTGCACAATTTTTAGGAGACAAAACTGATAGCCCTATTTTTGTAGATAAACGCGATAATGCGATGTCACTTTCAACTAGCATTAGCTACGTTTTTTAGAGTATTTGATTATGAAAAGGACATTTTTAGCACTTATAAAACCTTTTAACTTTTATTTATTATCCGCTATCACTTGTTTGCTAATGTCATTCACATCAAGTGCATCAGAGTCAAATGCAAGTCTAGTTGTGACACCTAAAAACTGTGTTGCTTTGCATAAAGGCCAAAAATGCTACTTAGAAGTAACCTTTGATTGGCAAGCTAAACTAAACAATTACTGTTTAGTAAACAATACTCGAAGCCAAATTATGAAATGTTGGTCAGATAAAAGCTCTGGCCAATATAGCTTTGATTTTCAATCAACACAAAGTAATGACTTTAGCTTACAACTACAAGATTCAAATACAGATGTTGCACATGCTCAAATAGTGGTAGCTTGGGTATACAAGTCTAAGAAACGTTCAAAATCTAGCTGGAGACTATTTTGATAGATATGCCCCCTATGCAGCATATTATGTTAGTGGAAGATGATATGTCACTTGCCGAATGGTTTAGTGACTATTTAACAGAGCATGGATATCTTGTAACTTTAGTTAATAGAGGTGACTTGGCGATTGAGCTAATTGCCTCAGATAAGCCAGACTTAGTTGTTCTAGATATCATGTTACCCGTAAAAGATGGTTTTGATGTATGTCGGGAAGTAAGAGATTTTTATTCTGGCCCTATTTTAATGATGACAGCAAGAGATCATGAGATGGATGAGATCTTAGGTCTTGAATTAGGTGCAGATGATTATGTTACTAAACCAGTAAAACCGCGTGTATTGTTATCAAGAATAAAAGCACTCTTTCGTCGTGCAAATATTCAATCAGCACCTTTAGTTGACGATAGTAACACCCTATGTTTTGGAGAATTTGCGATAGATTATCACTCTCGCACTACAACATTATCAGATGAAGTGATCGCAGTTTCATCAAACGAATTTGATGTACTTTGGTTATTAGCACTAAAAGCCAATACATTAGTGACTAGACAGGAGCTAGTTACTGAACTGAGAGGCATAGAGTACGATGGTTTTGATCGCTCCGTAGATATTATAATTTCTCGATTACGAAAAAAACTGGGAGATAATGCAACCACACCTTATCGAATCAAAACGGTATGGGGAAAAGGTTATTTATTAGCAAAAGATGCTTGGACTAAATAACCGGAGTTCATTATGAAAAAACTAATTTTATCTTTAATACTCATTGTTATTTTTTCCATCATAGGGCTAGGCTGGGGGTTAGATAATTTATTTGCACAATATCAAACTAAAAATGAAATAGACGAGCTAAAACCTTATAAACAAATCACGACAGCTTTAGCACAAACTTTAGATGAACAAAGCGATATACAAGCATTTGTAAGTCAATGGCAAAAAACCAATGATTTAAAAATTAGCTTAATTAATTTAGAAGCTTTCCCTTTACCGCAACCTTTACAACATAGCTTTAAATCGGGTAAACCGCTCACTTTAGAGTCTGATAATGATATTTTGATCCATGTTGTATTACCAAAACATCAGCATGTTTTGGTATTAACTTTACCCCAATTGATAAATGAGCATGACAATAGTCAACTACAGCTGATATTCACCTCTATATTTTATATCACCTTATTACTGATTTTATTTATTTGGTTATACCCTTTAATTAAACATTTACGACAATTGGGGATCACAGCCAAAGCCTTTGGAGAAGGTAAATTAGAGCAAAGGATCACAATAGATAAAACATCATATATTGCTGGTATTGAAACCGAGTTTAATAAAATGGCACAAAGAATTGAAACTTTGATCAGTGATAATCAATTACTGGGCAATGCTGTTTCTCACGATTTACGTACTCCGCTTGCACGACTTAGATTTGGTATTGAGGCTTTAGAAGAAACTAACAATCCAAAATTGCGTGAAAAATATCAAAAGCATATTAGCCGCGATGTTGATGAAATGGAAAAATTAGTTGCCGTTTTATTAAACTATGCGCGATTAGATCAAGCTATGGTTGCAATTGATAAAAGAAAAGTTGTCATTCAAGATGTAATAAGTGATTGTATTAATACAATTAACCCTAAACACATTGAAATTGAATTTATACCTAATAAAAATTTAACTTTGTTGGCTGATATCAATTATCTATCTATGTTGATTAATAACTTATTAAGTAATGCAATCCAATATGCAAGCACAAAAATAGTTGTAAAAGTAATTCAAAACGACAATATAATAAGTTTAATCGTTGCCGATGATGGCCAAGGTATTGAACAATCAAAGCGTCAAGAAATACTTAAACCTTTTACCCGTGGTGATAATGCTATAGATAAACAAGGTTATGGTATGGGACTTGCGATAGTAACGCGAATTGCACAGTGGCATGAAGCAAATTTGAAAATAAGCCAATGTATAAACCTTGGTGGAGCTGAATTTAGCATTATTTTTAAAGGCTGAATTTTATATATTAAACATAAAGAAATTAAAGAGGAAATAGCGTACGATTTTCTCTTTAATAAAAATATTAGCCCATTGCATAGAGTATCAAATCCTGAAATATCAAAGATAACTCGAATAAATTTTCGATATTTATTTCTGAGAATCATGACTGGTTTTTACTACCATGGCTACAAGTGACTCTAAACTTATGCCAAATTTATTATCTGAAATACTAACATGATAAATAGCAATTAAAATAAGCAATAAAAAATATATAAATGCTTATAAGCTAGGTTTAATCAGATATAATTTATACTTAAATTTATTTATCTAAACATAGTTAATATTACTATTTACTTTATTACACTTATCTCGTTTTAAAGGTATAGTACTGACATACTTAGGATAGTAACTACATATTGAAAATGCCCCATGAGCAAAACTCGCAACAAACTCATTCGTTACAATAATATTGAAGTACAAAGTGCTTTTGATAAAGAGGCCGAGCTATTAGTTCAAGTACAAAATGATGAACTCGATCAATGTCTGATGTTGTGGCAAGCAAAAAGTCCTACACTTGTTTTACCTGCAGGTAATAAATGGCCAGAGTCAAACACATTAAAAGAAGCGCTCAATGAAAATGATTGGAACTTACTTTCTCGAAAAACAGGTGGTGCACCCGTACCGCAATGCCCTGGCGTTATAAACCTATCCCATATCTATGTTTGGCCAGAAGAGCTGCCTTATTCTATTACCAAGGCTTATCAAGATTTATGCGAAATATTAAATGCATTTTTTGAAGGTTTTGGACTAAAGAGTGAAGCTCATGCAACTGAGTTTTCATATTGTGATGGCGACTACAACCTTAATATTAATGGTAAAAAAATAGTTGGCACCGCGCAGCGTGTAATTCTTAAAAAAGGTGGCGGTAAAGTAGTATTATCCCAAGCGTTTATTTTAATCGATGCATTACTAGATGAATTAATTAAGCCAGTAAATTTATGTTATGAAATATGCGAAAAAACAGAACGTGTAAAAGCACAAGTACACACATGTTTATTTAAGCATATAAACGAGCGCCCAACATTAGATGAGATTTATCAAAAAATAACCCAAGAATTTATAAAACATAAATAAATCAATACCATTAAAAAGGGGTCGGAGTTAATTAATTTAGGAACAAACAAATGTACCTAAATTAATTAACTCCGACCCCTTTATTTTCTTTAATCTAAAAGCTATTCAATTTCAAAGTATTCTGGATAAAGTTTTTTAAGTTCAATTTTCATATTTGGATTTTTTTCGGCTATCTGCAATACCATTTGTTTTGCTTGCACTGCTTCACCCTGTTTAATCAAATCATCAATATTTTTCAAAATAGCAGGATCTAAACTGATAGTGTCTAAATTTATAGCACCGCTACTTCGCATTTTTAACGCCTTAGATTTTTGCATCTGTGAAGGGGCTTTATATTCTCCCCCCTGTGTCTTTATAGGACCTTGTAATGTTGCTGATCCTTTTGAATTCATAGGTGCTTGTTGCATTTCATTTATTTCAACTTTGATCTCTTCTATTGCTTGATCAAATACTTGTTCAATTGCCTTTTCTGATTCTTTTTCGGAAAATGATGTATCTTGTACTGGAGATACTTGCTTTTTAAACTGCGGTGCCGATTCTATTTGTAAATTATTTTTATAAGCGGGTTCATTTTCAAAATATAATAATGACACTAAAACCATAGATGCTGCGGCAGGCATCATATATCGCCACTTATGAGAATATTTAACTTCACTTGTTGTCTTTTTTGCCTCGTTTAAAATCGCTAAATCGATGTCTTTAGAAGGCGTTTCAGTAGCACCAAGTTTGTAGAGTTTATCTAATTTTTCGTTGTCAATTTCATTCATAAACAGAGCCCTTAAATTTACTTTTTATGCATATTTTTAGTTTCGAATATGCATATCGAATTCTGCTTTTTATTGTTTCTTTATCACAGTTTACAATGTTAGAAATTTCTAGCAGATCAAATCCAGCTTCTTGTTTTAAAATAAAGGCTTCTAATTGCACTGCAGGTAATGCTTTTATACACACTTTAAGCTGTTTTATAACATCTTGCTCAGCTAAAGTATCAGCAAAATTATTATAAGAACCAGAATCAAGCTCATCCATGTCATTAATATCAGAACTCACTAAAGTGAATCGCCTATATTCATCAATTAATAAATTATGAGCAATATGGTAAACCCAAGTAGTGAATTTAGCGCTATTTTGGTAATTGTCTTTTGCCTTAATGACTTTATGCCATACATCCTGATATAGCTCTTCAGCTTTATGACTATCTTTACATTGGCGATTAAAGTAACGATATAAAGGCCCTTTGTGCTTTAAATACAGCATTTCAAAAGCCTTTATATCTCCTGCGACGTATCGCATCATTAAATCTTCGTCACTAATCATTTTATCCTTAAATTATTTTTTATTTACAATGCCTCTGCTGCTCTCACTAACTGAATAAACTCTGCTCGGTAGCCAAATTCATCCACTCCTTTATTTAGCTTAGCAAGCGCAATCACATCTTGATAAGTAAAATCTTGCATATATTTACCACCTTTTAATAATTGAGCAAAACCAGATACAGCAGCAGAAAAACCTAAACTATTACTTAGTTGCTCACTGTCAGTTTTAATATCTGAACGCATAATTACTTTTGATAATAGGTTACTTTTTTCACTACTCGGTGCTTTGTATCTCAATTTAATAAATGCCAATTCATTTGATTTTAGGTTTGATTCTTTTACTTGTTTATTTTGATAACGTAAATCATCTATTTGTTTATTTTTAGAGTCAGCTAAGGTGATTTCATATAAAGCAGTGACAGTATGCCCTGCGCCCATTTCACCTGCATCAACTTTATCATTATTAAAGTCTTCTTGTTTTAATTGTCTGTTTTGATAACCAATTAATCGATATTCGGCAACTTGATCTGGGTTAAATTCAACTTGAATTTTCACATCTTTAGCAATTATTTGCATAGTAGAAGATATTTCATCCACTAACACTTTTCTAGCTTCATTAATATTATCGATATAAGCATGATTACCGTTGCCAATATCCGCTAATTGCTCCATTAAGGCATCATTATAATTACCACGACCAAAACCTAGCGTAGTCAAAGCAATGCCTGATTTTCTATTCTTTTTAATGATCTCTTTTAAGGCATCAATAGATTGTGTGCCCACATTAAAGTCGCCATCAGTCGCTAAAATAACACGATTAACCCCATTCTTTTTGAAATTTTGATGGGCCAACTGATACGCTAATTTTATGCCTTGGCCGCCATTAGTTGAGCCTCCTGCTTGTAACTTATCTAATGCCATAGATATTTCATGTATCTCATTACCTTTAGTCGGTTTTAATACAACACCTGCAGCGCCAGCATATACAACAATAGAAACAGTATCATCTTGGTCTAGCTGTTTAGATAACATCAATAAACTGCGTTTTAATAAAGGTAATTTATTTTCTGAATTCATTGAGCCCGATACATCAAGCAAAAACACTAAATTAGCATCTTTTAGCGCTGATTTTTCAATCTCAAATCCTTTTAATCCAATTTTAAGCAATTGTCTATTTTGATCCCAAGGAGAAGCTGCAACTTCTGTATATAAGTTAAATGGCGTATTTACCTTTGAAGGCGCTTGATATTGATAATCAAAATAATTTATAAACTCTTCAATTCTTACCGCATCAGATGGTGGTAGTTTTCCCAAGTTGATCATACGTCTACTATTAGTATAACTACCTGTATCTACATCTATTGAGAAAGTAGACACAGGCTGAGTTTTAGTTAATTTAAGTTCATTTTCTGGATCATCACTGTATTTTTCTGTATTTGGGGTTTCAGTATGAATGGGTGCAATTATTGGTGGCGGCAAAACGATTCTTTGATGATAAGCTTGACCAGGTGCCACACGCATTAACATGGCCTTAGCTTTAGGTCCTGATGCCCTTTGCTTTGTTACTTCAATATCACTGGCCATACTTTCTGTTTTTATTTCTTTAGATTCAGTTATTTCTATTTTTTCGCGCTGCTGATTATCCTTTTTATCATTAACAACATGCTGTTCATCATTGTTTTTTGTTTGCGGACTACAGGCACTCATCAAAGATAATGTAATACCTGATAGTAAAATTGATTTTGTTAAAGCTGTGTTCATAGTCATAACCTTTAAAATTAAATTGTATTACTGGTATAAACGTCAGCTTTTTTAAAAAGGGTTAAATTATTTTATATTTTTTAAATAAACTGAGCTTTAAAATAATTTTTTTGGAATAAATATCTGATTACTTGGATGGAATATTCCCTAAGCAATATGGTGATTAATTGGATGATAAACCCAATACACTCATTTAAATGATCTCTAAGTTCTAGGTTTTGGTTTGAAATTAATATATATAAGCTACTGTTAAAAATAATAAAGGAACCATTTAGGTTCCTTTTTTCATTAATCTGAATTTATTTTGTGATGATTCGCATTAAATAAACCCTTTTAGTAGACTCTTATTATGAATTGAAGGCTTTATTTGAAGTGATTCTGGCAAGTCCTTTAATTACTCTATAAATAGACCAAACCCACACACCTAAAAGAATAAAATAACCAATAACAAAAAATACTGTTATAAATCCGATTATCCAAATCCCTAAACCCCACCAAAAGGTGTTAGTTATATTAGTATAATGATCTTCAAATAATGTGCCTTTAGCTTCATCTTTTTTGACCATTGCCCAAACAGCGCCAACAATCCATAAAATACCCGTAAACAAACCTGCTACCATCAGGGCATATGCTATAAGAGCATTCGTTTTAGCGGCATCATCTTTTATACTCATTGAAGTTGTAGCGTATTTCTGACATTATTTTCTCCTTGGATTGTCAGTTGGTTAAAGGTCATTACCTATCATATGAAGCATTCATTCAGCTTCAATCGATAAAAAATAAAGTAACAGTATTCAATGAGGTAGTAAACTTAACAACCGTTATTTACTTAAAAATTCACTAAAATCTTATCTACTCAGCAATGGCAATTTATTAAGATCCATAACTGAATAATTTAAAAGTGCAATCCGCTGTAAACGAACTGATAATCCCCCATAGCTAAAATATTACGCATTTAAGTGCATATACCAAAATGAACGAAAAAAGTGTCTCTTCGAACCAAATTTTCCGCAGTAACGTGGGGGAGAGCTCAATTTTAGAGATATTCGAATTAAGGAGGAACGCATTTTCCTCGTACAAAAATTGTGATTTATTTTTAATCCAGAAGTAATTCCAAAACATGAAAAAAACTTAATTATTAATTTATGTTTATTTCAAAATAAGTCTGTTTTAAATGAGTAATTATTCCAAAAACTTACTTTTAATATCTGTAGTAGGCATCATACATCTATCAGTTTTGCCAAAAAGGCTATACCTATTTCGGGCAAGTAAACGATAAAAATAATCTCTAAACGGCCTAGGTAACAATTTAAACACTCTGAACAAATACCAATATCCAGATAAATCTTTTGTAATTTCTAATGCCGCATCAGTTCGATAAAAGCATTTATTATTTTTAATAAGTAAAAAAGTATCAATGCCCACATCTTTAACATTATATTTAGCAATTAAATCATGTGCAGCTTCACTTTGCATAGGAGAAAAAAGAAACACATTGTTATGATCTCGTTTAATAATAAAGTTGACTGAGTAATTGCAAAACTTACACACGCCATCAAAAATAATAACATTTTGAGTGTTCATACCTCTCCCAACAATATAGTTATTTGATAAACACTCTTTATCATTTGTAATAGCTAATTTAAACTGATTGATCGTATGCTTTTGATATCCATTCAATAACTTCTTCGTCTACGTCAGATAAACTATTAAGCTGTATTCTGTGAGTACACATAGTACCAAATGGGCCTGAAGCTTCTAAACAGCCTTGTATTTCAATACCTTTGAGTTTCAAACCTAAGTCTATTCTGGTTTTAGTCGCGGGCTTAATTAAAGCAAACTGTTTTTTTCTAATTAAACTGACACTTGCTTTTTTTGGTGTAATTACAATATCATCACCCAATTTTTTTATTTCTGATACTAGCATTTCATAAATAGGCTTTAGCAATTCTTTACCTTTATATTGTAGTGAAAGTAAATCTTCAGAAGGTTCTGTTTTTTCCCTAAATAAAGTCACAATCGTATTTGCAAATCCATGAGTCACATCATGCTCTGTTTTTAAATAAAGCACAGCTTTTGAATGTTTCTCAAAATGCTCTTTAGTCAATAATTGAAACCATTCTTCTAACTTCTTTCCCGTTTTCTCAGGCATATTATCAATCATTGTTTGCAGTGCTTTATCCATTTACGCCACCTTTTTATTTGAAAAATAGTATCCAATTCAGTATCGCAATAAGCATAGCGCGTATTGCCTCAGTGGTGTAGTTTAGTATATGGCTTACAATTTAGGTCTGAGGCTTGCTATAATCTGTGCATCTACCCAGTAAATATCTCCCTTGTCACCACCATAACCTCTATGAAAGAAAAAATACTTGCCATCAGGTGATACACTACCGTAGGCTTCAGCAAATTCTGTATTTATCTTTTCACCTAAGTTAATGGCTTTACCCCATAAACCACCTTTTTGTCGAAAGCTAATATAAAGATCAGCACCGCCCTGTCCACTTTCTCTTTGATCATCCCAAATCAAATAAGACTCATCTGGCGCAATAAAAGGGTGGGCATTCCATTTGCCAAATTCTATATTCATCGTTTTTGGCTGTTCATATTTACCGTCTATTAATCGAGAATAGCGAATTGGTGTTTCTGATGCCTCATCAAAATAGTAAGTGCCTTTAGATGAAACCGTCAATCGCATGATCCTTAGATCATCAAATGGCATGCCAAGACTTTTCACTTTTGACCAACCAGAATGTGTTCTTTCCCTATATTTTTTTCCCAAATATAAAGTATTACCATCAAGTGAAACAAAGGGTTCACCCGCTCTAGGCGGCACAACTGATTCAACCCATTGGTTATTTTTATATTGCATCACAACCAAGGTATTATTTTTATTTTTCCCGCCCCTTCTTCGAAAATAAAATTCCTTTAGATCAGGTGAAAAAGCTGCTTCCGCTTCCCTATGTTCTGTTTTAATTAATTTAGGAGCAAATAACTGGGGTATTAAGCCCGGTGGTTTTTGCCCGAGATAGGCGTTTTCTATAACTGAAAAATCATCTTGGCTATAACTTTTATTACCGACAGCCATAATAGCTAACAATAGAATAATCGAACGACAAATATACTTCATAACTTCCCCTTGTTTTAAAATCAATGAATAATTTGACTACGTAGTATTTGATTGAACAAGTGAGCAGTTTAAGCATTCGACTTTAAAATACTTGACGTCATTATGATTTATAACTGATTTTGTTCTGATATCGATAAACATCTGATTACTTAAATATAATTTGAAAAATATTAGGGTTGTAGTTGATAAAATTAGTCATAAAAAATAGATGGTACAAATCTATTGGAGAAAATTACCTGATCACATAGAAATGAAGAGTACATTCTAGCCACTTATTTTGGTTTTTCTTCATTAAGCAGCATTGTCATATATTTTGTAAAGCGTCTGTGCCTGGTATCAACTTTCTTTGCACTTGTTAAGCCGTAAGCGATAACATAACGGTTTGATTTATTGAGTTTTTCAAAAAAGCATTTTGCCCTAGATTGATTTTCCAATTCAGCTAAAAAATCATCAGGCACTTTAATTTCACTTATCACATAAGCGCTTTGCCAACGACCATCAGCTTTAGCTGCACGAACATGCACAAGACCAGATTCTTGCATTCTTTTTGCAGCGATTAAACGCTCAACATGCTCTGTATTCCTTTTAGACCAGTTACTATTTATTTTCCTTGGTGTTATACGTTGGAGATAAGCTTGGTCATCAATTGATTTTTTTATACCATCAATCCAACCCCAACATAAAACTTCTATCACCACATCATTCCAAGTAACACTTTGGACCTTTGTACTTTTTTTAAATATCTTTACCCACAACTCACTTTCGGTTGCATGATTCAACTTAAGCCAATCACCCAAGTTTTCAGGTGTTGGAAATGTCATGATTTTTAATGGATCTACCTCAGGCATAAAATTAAGCTCTCTTAAAAAATTGTAGCTGCGGATTTTCTTTATCTTTTGCTATCTTTCAATATTATTTTTATAAAGTTAAATCAACTTTGACAGCCAATGCATTATATTAGGTAAAAAATTGTAATGTGCTTCATCGATCAATACTATAGGGCGATTTAATTGTGAGAAGGTAGTTTTAGTATTTTTAGGAATAAAATCAGGATCGGGTTGTTGATAACCATCAGAGCAAGATACCACTCCAACTAAGAGGAAGCCTAAAAAAATCACCTTTTGTATCAATTGCATTTAAATATTCCATATGAATCACCGCATCCCGAGATAAAATATACTAACGAGCTAAGTAACGCTTGCTAATATTGTAACAAAAAGTGGAACAGAACAAGGTTTACATTTTCCTTCTATTTTATGTATAAGCTTTTAAATTGACCTTTTCTCGATCGATTGCATTTTTTTCGTGGTTAATTAATTTTTGAAACTCTTCTTTATTTACAATAGTTTTAGCCTCAGAATATTCGAAATCTAAATCAGGTAATACATGATTGAATACTAATTTAGCGCGTTCCATATGAAAATCAGACGTGACTAAAATACAACGGCTAATAGCGTGTTGTTCTAATATCGGTTTAGCTAACTTAGCATCCTCTAATGTAAAAGAACTAAACGCGATTTCAATAAAGGATGATGGGGGAATACCCTTTAAAATTAAATATTCTTGTAAATATTGTCCGTGAGGGATATGCGTTAAATTAAAATGTTCGCCAAAACCACCGGTACAAAGTAATTTGCATTGCCCTGCTTTTTTATATTCTTCAAGTGCTATTTTTGCTCTTGAAATGGCGATAGGTAATAAGTTTCCATCTTTATCATTTGGAGAACCTAATATCACTATTGCACTACTCATATTTTGCCCTAAGTTGATTTAGTTTTTTGTGCTGTAACAAGTAAATTTACAAGTGTTTTTTTGAAAAGTATACATGTACTTTGCAATAGAAAAAGCCCTAATTAGAATCTAAAATATGGAGAATGCTCACAGACGTACCTATTCATCACTTTCATAACAAAAAATATCACGCGGCCTAAATAGACTTAACTCTGTGTTTTAGTATAGGTTTGCGATATTCCTTTTCAGTCATAAAAACTTGTCTATATTGATTTATTGCCTAAGTATTGAGATTGAAAAAATCTAAGTAACAAACTAAATAAGATAATGTTATAAAATGGCGCTCAGAAACCTAATATTTACTTTATAGATATTTAAAACAATATACTATGAAGTAAACGTCCTTCAACACTTGCTGCAATAACAGCTGAAATGACAGTACCAATGAAAGCACCAAACATGCAACCAATATGAAGCTGTTTATTGTGCTTATAAATTGCCAATATGCCAATTAAAACTGTGACAATAACTAAGATGGCAAATAAATGAAGCCAAGTTAAACTGCCAGTCGGCATTATAAAAAAAGAACTAAAAGAAGCGATTAGCATTAAAGCCACCCAATACTTGCCATTTAATTTATGTAAATGAGTGCCTTTTTCTAATACTAAATTTAGAAAACCAAGAATGATTGAAAGAATAACGACAAGTAAATGTATCTGAATTGGCAGTGCGATATCCATATGCGTTCTAAATTCCTAACGCCTCAAAGATTGGCGTAACAATACTTGGCTAAAATAAGTAATAAAGGAGCACAAGCCAAGCATTCTGAGCCCTTTTAAAATAATTGATAACTTTATTGCGAAAATACATTGATACATTTTCACCTTGCTTAAGCTTTTTAGATTGTCAGTCCGATTGTATTGCTTTTTATATTAGAATCCTTCTCTGGCTTTAAGCTCTGAAAAGTCACTCATTACCCATTTTTTGTAACCAGGACGTTCATTAAGTTTTTCGTACCAACTACATACTAAATCAGGCAATTTAACAGTTAACCCTTGTGAGATTAACCGATAGATCACAGCACCAACTACTATATCAGCTAGGCTAAAATTGTCTCCTGCTAAATATTCTGATTGAGATAATTGCTTCTCAATTGCCTGCAAGCAGTTTATACATGTATCCAAATCTTTATTTACCGTTTCCATATCTCGTTTATCTTCAGGCTTTCTATAATATCCCCAAAAAGTTCCCATAAATGCGGGTTGAAAAATTGTTTGTGACCAATCTAACCACCTTTCACTTAATGATCGCTCATAAGGACAAGCAGGATACCAACTCTCGTTTCCATAGCTTGCTGCCAAATACCTTAAAATTGTATGTGATTCCCAAATAGATTTGCTGCCATCGATCAGTACTGGCACTTTTTGAAGTGGATTCAACTTTACAAACTCACTTTCATCTAAGCCACCAAAGCGACCCCCAAGCTCAATATGTTCATATTTAACATTCAATTCTTCTAACAACCAAAGTACTTTTTGAACATTAAATGATGTTGTGCGACCGAAGAGTTTCAATATTATTTCCCTTTAACTTATTGAATTTTTTATATCAGTCGATGCTGATTTGAAGTACAAATAGGAGGAGCCATTAATTTTAACCACTTCCTGTTAAATAAAAAAGGCGAGATTTTAAATCTCACCTCTTTTAAGTTTTATGTATTTTAAGCCAACGATGTTCCTTTAGCTAACACCATTTTTATATATGAAGCTAAATACATGATTGAGTATTTGTTTCTGTATCGCCTTTCTATTTACACCTTCTCGATCATTACACAAAGATACACCTTTTACTTTTCGGTCAGAATCACATTTATCAATATATACAAAATGTCCGGCCCCCTGTTCAATACCAACTAAATTCGCGCCTTGAATATGATCCGCATAGTATTTTGAATGTGTGTTATAAGGCAAAAAATCATTTTCTACAGAGCCAAGAACCAAAGTTGGCACCTTTATACTCTCAAGGCTTGTTTCGCTAGCCGCATGACCTAAGGCCGGATCGAATGCTATCACTACAGCAACTCGTTCGTCTCGCATTTGTGATTGTAGTAAACCAACTTTATTTAACATTTCTTTATTCATTGGCTTACGTTTTTTATGCTTCCCAAAATCACAACCTTTATCACCTTTTGCCATTTCTGTAGCGCAATAAACTTCCGACTTACCGGCTTCTAAATTTGCTCCCGCCATAGCTAAAGATGTAAACCCGCCTGAAGAATGCCCTAACATTATTATTTTGTCTGTTTCAAGTGAACGATTAAATAGACCTGTTTTAGATAAACTATCGATCGCAAAGCTCACATCTTGTGGTCGCTGCCAAAAACGCATAACCGTACTTGGATCAATCGTCTCAGGACCATAAACCCAAGACTCTCCAAAATGTGCAATGCCAGCAACAACCCAGCCTTGAGATGCTAATGCATATCCCAACCAGTTCATTTCTCGAGGAGACCCAAAAGCACCATGTGAGATAATAGCAACCCGTTTACTGTCTTGCTTTTGTGATAGACAAATCGTTGCTTCACAGGATTTTGAACCACCTTGATACCAAAACTTAATCTTAGCTGGACGATTTAATTGCTGATTAAAAAAGTCGACTTCTGTTGTCTTAAGTTCAGTTATGTCGCTAGCAAAGACTGGTGTACTGCCAATAAAAGCAAGCAGCATAAGAGTAATATAATAAAATTTTGTTGTTTTTAAGTTCATAGTTATCTCTCTTTATTTTTCCTTAAACATTCTATTGTTCAACTATAACTTCAGGATTAAATTAAGCTGTGCAGAAAGTGCGTTTTATGAAAAAGCGCCTCTTCATTCAAAGTTTTATAATTTATCTCCTAATTAAGCTGCTATAGTGCGCCATCATCTACAGCAAAATACAACTCGGTTTTAAGTGCTTCAGGATCCGTATCCATAGGGTTATTCAGATATAACTGTACAATTTGTTGATCTTTGAGCTTAATATTATTAGGTAAAACCCATTGAGCATAAACTTGAGAAATGGTTTGCCACATACAATAGTGCGGACCTGTATGCGTGAAACAGGCCCATCTTCCACCACGCCATTTAAAAAATGCTAGCTTTTCACTGTGAGCAGATAGACCTTCAACAAAACCTGCAAAAAATCGACTTTCAGTTTGTTCCCCTGCCCATGGGTTATCAACTGATACACCAATAGGCTGTAACTGCGTATAATTTAATGGCTCAGCCATAGTAGCTAATTGACCGTATAACTTTCCAGCTACTACGGAAAAGGATTGTTCATTAAACCCTTTACCATATAAGCCTAAAATTTTTTGCTCCGGTAACGTTTTCCAAACAGGTTCAATTTTTTGGTCCGTTAATATTTTTTTAGGCTTTAAGCTTCCTGCACGCTCATTACTAGGCAATTTTCCTTGAATTACATCACTTGGCGTAACAGAGAAGTTCTTTTTAAACGCGCGAGAAAAAGATGATGGAGAATCATAGCCGACGCTCATAGCGACATCTATAATATTGTGGTTACCTTGTTTGATTAAGTGCAGTGCCTTTTCTAGCTTATGTCGCTGAATAAATTCGCCTAACTGGTAACCTGTTGCCGCAAAAAATATGCGATTAAAGTGATATTTAGAGAAGCCAGTATAACTTGCCAGATCATCCAAACTGATAGTCTTGTCGCTGTGATTATAAATATATTGCCCGACCTGGCTAATGATTTTTGCGTTCTTATTACTAAAGGTTTCTATCACAAGTTCTCACCTAATTTCTATCTTCCATGTTACTTATATCTATTCATTTCACTATTTATAATCATTGATTCTGCTACAAAGTATTACGCCTATCTGTAATACTTTATTGAGCAAATATAAAGAAGGTAGCTCAATGGCTTTTTATAATAGCGCACATCCATACTACTGCGGTATAAATTTACATGCACGCCTTTTATATGCCTGTATCATTGATTTTAAAAGCAAAATTATTATCCACAATAAAATTAAAACTGACAGCTCTCAACTCCTAGCATTACTGAACCTTACATTGGCAACCTTGTTATCTGTGTGAAATGTATGTATTACTGGTACTGATTTTGTTTTAGGCCACGCTTATACATGACAAATTCGTTGGGTATTAATGTTAATTACAAAGCTGAAGCTGCTGTTTTACATTTAATAGGTGATGATAAAGCGATGAACGATATCAATAAGTTACAGAAACGTATGAGTAAAACCAAGGCATTATCGGTTTTACTCATAAACTTGGTCGCTTTATGCTGAAAAATAAAACTGCATTCGATAAAGAAAAGTTTTTAAAGAATTAAGTCGCGCACTAACACAATTGACTGTGATCCGACTCATATGTGTTATATGCGCATTATAAATTTCTCTTTTTATACAGCTACTAACTATGATTAAATTTTAACAAATTTAAGAGTCATTCGATCTGACTCACCGATTTTTGTGTAGATCTCTTTGTCTTTTTCTTTCAGTGCAAGGCTAGGAGGTAGTGTCCAAACGCCTTTCTCATAGTCTTTCGTATCTTTTAGGTTAGCGTTTATTTCTGAACTAGCTACTAATTTAAACCCAAACGACTCAACTACACTGATAAGATCTGATTGTTTCCAACGTCCACGTTTCGAAGAAACTTCACGATTTTTTGTAGAGCTTTCAGCTTCTCTGTGTTGCACAATCGCCAAAACACCACCATTTTTCAATATCTTCCAAGACTGCTTTAGTCCATTATCTAATCTTCCTTGGTTTTGCCAGTTATGCATAGTACGCGTAATAAAAACAAAATCTAACGACGCTTCATCTACAGGTAACCCCTCAACGGCTGGCAACCAAGTGCCAATAGCGTTATTCCCGTATAAGTTTTGTTCATTTTTTATTTTCTCTGGATAAGCAGAAAGTTTTTTTGCCCAATCAGGCCACTTGCCATAGTAAGCAGGGTTGTGTTGCAATCCCACATACCTTCCCTTATCTTTCAATAAAGGTGCAAGTATATGTGTATACCAACCGCCGCCAGGTGCGACTTCACCAACTGAGGAAGTTTCATTAATTTCAAAGAATCGTAACACTTGATCAGGGTTACGGTATTTATCTCGTTTGATTTCTTCCACTGTACGGTGTGAATTATTGTGAACTGCTTGCCATATAGCATCTTTATTACTTGATTCAGCCAATACATTTTTAGCATTAATAGTTAAAAGTAAAAATGTTACGCCTACAAAAAATCTATGTTTACCCATCTTCTATCTCCTTATATTAAATATTTAGTGTTAATTTAGATTACCAGTGCGTATCGCCACATTAAGCGGATATTTATAGTTGGCTAAGATAAATGAGGCACGAACACGAGCTAAGTGTTTTGTCCTTGTTTAACAGGTTGATAATCATTGAGCCTCCTCCAAAGTATCGCGTTTATACGTAATACTTTAGTGACCAAACATAAAGGAGTAAGCTCAATGAACTTTTATAATAGCTCACATCCATATTACTGTGGAATAGATTTACATGCACGCCTTTTATATGTCTGTATCATTGATTTACAAGGCGAAATTATTGTTCATACCAAAATTAAAGCTGACAAGTCTCAACTTCTCTCATTACTTGAACCTCACATTGACAACGATGTTTTCGGTGTGAAATGTATACATTACTGGTACTGGGTTTGTGATTGGAGTCAGCAGCAAGGCATTGATTTTGTTTTAGGCCTGGCTTATACATGACAAATTCGTTGGGTATTAATGTTAATTACAAAGCTGATGTTTTACATTTAATAGATGATGATAAAGCGATGAACCATATCAATAAGTTACAGAAACGTATGAGTAAAACCAAGGCTCTATCGGTTTTAACTTATAAGCTTGGTCGCTTTATGCTAAAAAATAAAACTATATTCGACGAAGAAAGGTTTTTGAAGAATTAAGTCACGCACTAACACAATTGACTGTGATCCGACTCATATGTGTTAGTGAGTTAATTACCAGTTTATCTGAGCAAAAACTAAAAACAATGCTACATAGTTAAACGTCAATACAAACCTAAACCAAGTTGGAAGCATTCTTTTAAAGAAATACAAAGTAGTAAAAAATATAAAAGCCATACATGGAACAACTACAAAAAAAACGGCAAACCCACGAGCCATTCCAGCTCCAGCCGCATCATTTCCAGTGCTGTAATCATCGAAGAAATAAATTGAGATTAAAATCCAAGCGACTAATTGTAATATTAGGATAGCAAATGCTCTTCGGGGAGTTCTTGATCCTTCAGCAACTTCCATATTGACTCACTAAGCCCATTTAAGGGGCTGATAATAGTTTGCTAAAATCGTGTAGCGTAGCGAAACCGAGCAAACTGTTAGCAGTCCCACTTTAAATTCTTGATAATCATTGAGCCTC
>NZ_JAHKQC010000020.1:0-146657 GCF_018860845.1 Pseudoalteromonas sp. C2R02
CACAGGAAGTTGATATTCAAGGCAAAGATGACTTAAACCAATCAGATGATGTTTTAGCTTCCTATTTAGAGTCTGAATCTAGTTCTGATGGTATTAGTGATATTACACACGAAGTTGATATTCAAGGCAAAGATGACCTAAACCAAGCTGATAATGATTTAGCTTCGTATTTAGAGTCTGAATCTAGTTCTGATGGTATTAGTGAAATTACACAAGAAGTTGATATTCAAAGTAATAATGACTTAAAACAAGCAGATGATGCTTTGGCTTCTTATTTAGAGTCTGAATCTAGTTCTGAGGATGTTAGTGAAACTACACAGGAAGTTGATATTCAAAGTAATGATGAATTAAAACAAATAGATGATGCTTTAGCTTCGTATTTAGAGTCTGAGTCTAGTTCTGAAGATGATAATGAAATTACACACGAAGTTGATATTCAAAGTGTTGATGACTTAAACCAAGCTGATGATGCGTTGGCTTCTTATTTAGAGTCTGAGTCTAGTTCTGAGGATGTTAGTGAAATGACACTCGAAGTTGATATTCAAAGTGATGATGGCTTAAAACAAGCTGATGATGCGTTGGCTTCTTATTTAGAATCTGAGCTTGATGATTCAAACAACTTAGAAAACGATTTATCTCATGATACGCTTGAAGTGGAAGTTCACAGTGCCGATGATTTTAAACAAGCTGATGATGCGTTGGCTTCTTATTTAGAATCTGAGCTTGATGATTCAAACAACTTAGAAAACGATTTATCTCATGATACTCTTGAAGTGGAAGTCCACAGTGCCGATGATTTTAAACAAGCTGATGATGCGTTGGCTTCTTATTTAGAATCTGAGCTTGATGATTCAAACAACTTAGAAAATGATTTATCTCATGATGCTGTTGAATTGGATATCCAAAATGTTGATGACTTAAAACAAGCACAAACGTCACATAAAGTAAGTGAAAGCAGTGATTTATTTTCGAATCTGTCACTAGATCCTACTTGGGCTGCTGATTCAAAAGAGACACCAAAAAATCCAACATTAGGTAATACTGATAAGTCTCTAAAAATTGAAAATAAATCAGATGTGAGTAGTTTGTCTAATATCACATTAGATGAAAATTGGGATGAAAAACCTAAAGAGTAAGATAAGAGACTAAAATTAGGGATTATTAAAAAATAAGCGATAATGAAAAACTGATTAATGGTCAATGCATAGTTGGCCATTTTTTTTTAGGTGGTAAGATTCTAAATCCTGTGCCAAAAATAATTTTCCATTATAATTATCTTCAGCTTCTTGACGGATCAAATCAATAGAAGAGTCTCCAAAATCTGAATATCTAGCGCTAAAATGGGTTAAAACTAAGTTCGGTAAATTAATGTAATTCGCCATGAGGGCCACTTCTTTGGCGCTTGAATGCATAGGTGAGGGACCTACTTTATCTGACACTTCTTGCGTATAGGTTGCTTCATGGATCAATACATCAATATTATGTGCTGCTTGGGATAATAGTTCCGGTTTGCAATTATCTCCTGCAACGATGACTTTTCTCACCCTATGATCTGTAATCCAATAATCTTTACCTATTAATTTATGACCATTATCTAGTGTAACAGTCTCACCTTTGCATAACTTGCCCCATATAGGACCTTTTGGAATATTTTCTTGTTCTAGTTTTTCTATATTGAGCTTATGGGCTAAATTTGATTCAGTAAAACGCCAAGCATGGCAAGGCACGCGGTGCAATAATTCAAATGCTTCAACTTCAAAACCCGCAACTTCAATTGGCGCTTTAAGGTTTTCAGTTGCAATAAATTCTATAGGATATGGAATAAAACAATCTGTCGTTTTGAGAGTGACATCAATGAACTCTTTAATACTGGCTGGCGCAATGACTTTTATAGCGCTTTGACGTCCATCCATACCCGCACTGGCTAATATACCTGGTAAACCATAACAATGATCACCATGAACATGAGTAATGAAAATGGCCTCTAATGCGGCTAAAGAATAGGGCGTATGCAATAATTGATGTTGTGTGCCTTCACCACAATCAATTAAGCACCACGTTTTTTCTCGCTCTAAACCAATTGCCAAACCTGTGACATTACGTTTTTTAGTAGGCACACCGGCTGAAGTACCTAAAAATGTAAATTTCATGAGTAACCTGAATTAGTAATTAAGCTGTTTCTTTTTCAAAGCAAACTTTTAAAAATGCAATTGCTTGCTCTTCTATCGGCGATAATACACCATCAGCGAGCGATACACCTTCAGCTAGTTTGATAGCTTCAAGTTGTAGTGGTTTATCATGGATATTGTGACTTCTTTGAAGGATAAAATCGTTAATTTGATTATGTTTTATGGCATATTTACATTTTTCACTCACATCATGTAAATAAGTATCGGTACACATTTGAGAAGTCCAAGTTAGAGTTTTTAACCACTTTTTAGTATAAGCAAGTTCAGCATCATCAATAACACCATCTATCTCGATAAAGAGCACAACTAAATCAACTAATGCTTCTCTTTGTAGTTGTTCAACACATACACCCATGTCTAGGTAATTGAGTAAGTTTTCAAATTTCATTGTTATTCCTTTTATATTCGAAAGTGATAGTATTTAATTATTACCTTTAGAAATTAATTTAGTTTTTCAGTTAAATCAAATAGAACCCTAACAATTGATACTACCTTGCTTAAATCTCTTTAGGTGCATATTCTTTTAGACATTATGAGTCGTTTTCTCTTTTTAAAGCTTATTCGGTGTAATTTATGGTACAAAATATAGTCAAAGAATCTGTTTATACTAAAACAATAAAAACGATAATTGCATCTATTTTTTCAAATACACCATTAAAAGATTCTATATATGAAGTTGCGGCTAGTTACTTTGAGTTTGCTGCGCAAAATGAAGCCGAAAAACTCAGTATTGAAGCGAAAATAACGCAAGTAAAACAGAAAATGGCTGAAAATGTTAAATCAGACAAGTTAAAGTTGGCTTTAAAAAAGCTAGAAAATAAATTAAAAGATTTTGATATTAAACAAAGAGAGCAAAGAACAGCAAGATTATTACCCATAAAAAATGTCTGTGAAGACATTTTGTCTTTATGCAAAGGTAAAGATTGTCATGAAAGACATAATAAGTTTGCGCGTATTTTAGGCACAATTCAATTGATGGTACCTACAGCAATAAAACCTGCTAATAACCAAAATAAAAGAAGTAAGCATTTATACCGTGCTATTTTGAGCTTGTTATTGTTTGAGCAACTCATGAAGGATCAGCTTATCACAAATGCTTATATCCAAGATGTGCAAACCAAAGCGTTAGATGAAGCCGACGAAGAGATATATCAAAATGAAGTTCTAATTCCGATATTAATGACGGCGTTATTACTTGATATCGGTAATCACCACCCCGATGCTATCAAAATATTAAAAGGTGAGGATGGTAATTTAGATGAATTTAGAACACTTAATAATGAAGAGCGTCTTGCTTTACTAAAAATAAACTATAAACAAACAATTAATTATTTAGAACATGGTCTTGGGGTTGCGACTTATATTGGGAATAAAAAATCAGAAAGAGCCCTATTTAATGAACATGAAAATAATAAACTGTCGTTTATCTTAGCACTATTAAAGCGCTCCGTAGATCCTAAAAAAGGGATCGGGAATGTCATTAAAATCCCTCAAATATATGTATCGGTTGTTTTAAGCACGCGAAAAAACTTTGATTATAGATCTTTGCCTAGAGTATTTATGCTATTAAATAAAGGTGCTGAAAAAGGCAGTCATAGCCAAGTTGTAGTAAATAGCCTTTTAAAAATACTCGGAATTTTTCCGCCAGGGTTTGGAGTTACTTATATTCCTAAAAATATGGATGGTATTGATTTAGATAGATTTGAATATGCGATAGTAAATGGTATATACCCACAAAACCCTCACGCACCGATACTTAGAGCCGCTACTAAAAATTTAACCTTTACTTCATCAGGGCATGATTTAATTTTGAATCCAGAAAATAACTTATTTTATGCTAATTGCCGTAAAAAATTAGAAAAAGTCAGTAGTGAAAGGCTTAATGAGATCCTAAAAAAACTTTGGTCAAACTTTGAAAATAGAACAAACGAGGCTGAATTTATTCCTCATTGTTGGGAACCACATGAATACTTTTCTTATATTAAAAATCAAAACTTGTGGAATAAAAGTCTCTAATTTAAGCGTTTTCTTTTGATAGCATTATAAATAAAAGTTATTCTGTTAAGAGTTTTATTTTTTTAGAACATTTTTAGTGACGAGTCATCATTCATTTAGCTTAATTAAATTAGATACAGAGAGTGAAAAAACAATTCAATTTAAAATAGCAAGTATTAATCTTTTCAATTACTTGAGCCCTCCAAATGCTTATTATGATTTTGAGAATATTTATAGCCAAGAACAATGGCAAAAAAAGCAACTTTGGTTCAGTGGGCTTTTAAAAGAGCAGCAACCAGATATTGTTGGTTTTCAAGAAGTATTCAGTATCAATGATTTAAAGGTTTTATGTGAAAATTTAGGTTATAAATATTTTGCTTTTATTGATGAACCTAATATTGAAAATGACTTTATTTATTCAAGTCCCGTTGTTGCTATAGCCTCTAAATTTCCAATTATGAATACCCAATCGGTGACTGCTTCTAATGAGTTAGCAGTGAATATGGGCTTGAAAAACTTTGATTTTAGCCGAAAAGTGCTTAGAGCGACGATTGAGCTACCTACAATAGGTTTATGTGATTGCTATGTTGTGCACTTAAAATCTAAACGTGCAGATTTAACATGTGAGCAGGGCAACTTAGAAGGCTTATCTACAAGTGCTGCATTACTTGCTAAGCAAGCATTAGGTCGTTGGCAATCAGATATGCAAAGGGGCAGTGAAGTGTCTTTGTTATTTCATGCCATGCTGCAAAGGCGTGATAATACCAATAATGCTATGATGCTCATGGGAGATTTTAACGATACTTTAGATTCTGCAATCTTGAATGCGCTTAATGTACAGCGCAGTGATATTCATAATGCAGATATCAAAATGACTGATTTGTCTCGTTTACCCGATTATGCAATTGATAAATCATTTAGCTATTACCAATTGTGTGATGCGTATGCGTTATATATCAAATCACAAAATAAAACGGCTAACAGCCAAGTAAGAGCTCCTTCTCATTATTTTGGTACTAAAGGCTCTGTACTCGATTATATTTTATTGTCTAATGAATTTAATACAGATAATAGTGCAAGTTTAGCCGAAGTGTCTTCTTATATTACTTATGATAGGCATTTAATAAACCCTGAATATGATATTGATAGTCACAGTACAGATCACGCGCCTGTGATCGCAAGTATAAAAATTAGAGATTAACATTTAGTTGGAGAAAAATAATGATTAAAGTAATAACGGGTCTTTTAATTTTTATATTAATAGGGTGCTCAGAAGTACCCTTAAATCAGCTTACATCAGACAGTAAAATATTAGCCTTTGGTGATAGTTTAACGTCAGGTAAAGGTGTGGCCAACCAATATAATTATCCAAGTGTATTAGCCAACTTGAGCGGTTTAACGGTTATTAATGGGGGGATTTCAGGAGAAACCACAGCACAAGGCTTAAAAAGGTTTGAAAATACCTTAATAGAACATCAGCCTGATTTAATCTTATTACTTGAAGGGGGGAATGATTTTTTACGTAATAAGTCACTTGCTCTAACACAGTCAAATTTAGCTAAAATGATTGAAATAGCACAAAGCTATAATATTCAGTTGATATTATTAGCGGTACCCACTAAAAGCTTATTTTTAAGTCCTGCTGATTTTTATCAAGACTTAGCTAAGAAATATGATGTTGTATTAATAGAAGATATCGTCACTGATCTATTAAAAAATAATGAATATAAATCAGATCAAATTCACTTTAATCAATTAGGTTATCAAAAATTAGCCCAGCACATTCACCAAATATTAATTGATGAAGGTGCGCTATAAATTATCTGCAATAAATTATGAGCTAAAATCTGATTTTAAAATAGAAAAAATATTAAGGTCATGATATTGGCCTTTCCAAAATCCATGTTGTCTTAATAAGCCTTCTTTTTGAAATCCAAGTTTAGTTAATACTTTTTCAGAAGCCAGATTACCTTGCATTGTATAAGCTTGAATTCGATTTATGTTTTTATTTTCATATGTTTGTTGCATGTCATCTTTTAACAAAAAATGAATAACCTGCTTTAAAGCTTCAGTGGCAATGCCTTTGCCCCAAGTTGATTTTTTAAATTCATAACCTAAAATCGCACTATGATTGTCATCGATATACTTAATACCTATGCTCCCGATAAATTCATAAGTACATTTTTCCCTCACTGCCCAGCGTAAATGTGTACCATTTTGATATTTTTGTAAATCATCTATTATAAGTTCACTCGCTTGACTTAAATGGTTAAAGGCTTCTAAATCATAGAACTTTACAACTTCTTCATCTGACAGTATTTCAAATACATCTTTATCATCCTGAGATTGAACCTCATTAAGCATTAGCCTACAAGATTTGAGCTTTGGGAATAATTTATTCATAACGGTTTAATGTAAACCCTTCACGCTCATATGTATCTACATGAGTAAAACCCGCTTTAAGTAAGATTTTATTTGAAGCAATATTTTCATCAACAGCTTCTGCTATAACATTATCAAGCCTTAATACATTTGTTGCATAATCCATCGTTGCTTTAACTGCTTCAAAGCCTAAACCTTTGCCCCAATACTTAGGCAACATGCGGTAGCCGATATCTGGTCGCTGCTCTTCTGGAAGGTATTTAATACCACAAAAACCGATTACTTTATCTGTCTCTTTACACAATAAAGCATAACGTGCATAACCGTATTTTTTGTATTCGGCTTGCCAAACGTTAATTATCACATCTTTTGCATCTTGTTTCGTTTTCACCATACCTAAGTCACCAGTATATTTAGTTACATCTTCATTTATTGAAAAAGCATATACAGCATCTAAATCATCTAGCGTGAACTCTCTCATTTTTAAGCGGGGTGTTTCAATTAAAATTGTCATTATTTTCATCCTGGATTTTATGTCTCAGGTATGAGTATAAAGTGAATTAAAAAGCAAAACAGATACAGATTTAATAAATAAAATGCAATACAGATGGTTTAAGGCTAGGTTTAAGGTCAGTTTTTTAAATGTTAGTTCAAGGTGCTATTGGCACCTCGAAGATTAAGATATTTTTAGTTCAGGATTTAAAGTATTGTCTAAAGTTGAGATTGAATCCCGTGTAATTAATTCAGGTTTGAATAAGTTATCTATCAGTAAGTTGTCATTTTTATATACGTACTTTAGCACCCAAGTTGCTGCCATTTTACCCATTTGATCTACAGGATAGTTAACAGTGGAAAGTTTGGGGTATAAGTGACGCGCAAAAATTGTATTATCAAATCCGATAATTGATATATCTGCGGGTAAATGTAGTTTATGCTCTCTCGCGACTGTCATAGCACCTGACGCTGTTTCATCATTTGCACAAACAACAGCCGTAAAAGCTATTTTTTTATCAAGGAGTCGCTGCATACCATTTGAACCGCCGCACTCTTTATAATCACCCTCTACAAGTAAAGATTCATTAAAAGATACATTAAATTCCTCAAGCGCTCTTTTATGGCCATTTAAACGATTTTTGGCATCTTCTTTCCAAAGAGGACCTGAAATCATCGCTAAATCTGTATGACCTTGCTCTAATAAAGCTTTGGTTGCTAAATAACCACCTTGTTCATTGTTTAGGCTGATGCAACGATCTGCAATTTCTTCTATGTATCTATTTATGAGAACAATTGGAATTGAACCTTGGCTTAGTTTAATTAAATATTCATCAGATACGGCTTCAACATGTAAGATCAAAGCATCACAGTTACGGCCAATTAAAAACTCAATACTCTCTATTTCAGTTGCTTCTTCAGCATGGCCTGCAGCAATAATAACGTGTTTATGTGCTGCTCTTAACTCTGATTCAATACCGCTCAGCATCGCACCATAGAAGTAACCACTTAATTCAGATACTAAAATACCGACACTGTTTGAGCAGTTAGATGCCAAAGACTGTGCAATAGAATTAGGGCGGTAATCTAGCTGTTTCATTGCAGCTAAGACTTTCTCTTTGGTTTTATCACTTACTCGCGCATTTTTGTTCATTACACGAGAGACGGTTGCTAAAGAGACACCTGCTAATTCAGACACTTCATAAATTGTTGCCATTTCTTTCCTTAAACAAAAAGTAACCCTGTTACTGGGGTTACTTTATCATAAAAACTAATTTGTTACGGCATTGAGCTCTTGGTGTATTTGCTCAACTTTTTTATTATCTAGAATATACCAACGCATGATTACAGCCGCAATAAGTGAGCCCAATGCTGGGTATAAAGTGAAAGATAATAAAATTCCTTGAGTCGTTTCTTCAGTTTGAACCACGTCAGCCTGATAGCCATAATAAGCTAGCGCCCATCCAGCTAATGCGCCACCAAATGCAACACCTAACTTAATAAAAAAGATAATGGTTGAATAAACCATGCCAGTAATGCGAACGCCGGTTTTCCAATGACCATAATCAATCGCATCAGCCATTTTGGCCCAAAGTAATGGGGTCGCCATATCTAAAAAGAACTTCCAAAAGAAGAAAGAAACACAGGCTAATATTACTTGGTCACTGGCAATGAAAAAGCTTGAAATACAAATAATAGCAGCAATGATTTGCAGGCTAATATATGATTTTATTTTACAAAAACGTTTAGCTAGAGGTTGTGCAACTGCGCAGCCTAATAAGCTACCTACCATGCCAATAGTCATAAAAGTGGTGATCAAGTCTTCACGTCCAAGAAAATACTTTACGTAATACACAGCTAAAGTGAAGCGTAATACTTGGCCGGTTAATAAAAATACACCTGCAAGACATAATAATTTTGCTTGATCATTGAGCCATAGCTGTTTCATAGAATCTTTAAATGAAACTTTTTGATTCATCGGTGCTGCTATTCTTTCTTTAGTACCAGCAAAACATAATAAAAATAATACAACGCCAAAAACACTCATTACTATCATTGTCATTTGATAGCCTTTAGCAGAATCACCATGGCCAAAGTATTCAACCATCGGCATAGTACATGCGGCAACTAATACACCACTTAACATGGCAAAAATAAAACGATAGGTTTGCACTGATACGCGTTCTTTAGGATCAGCTGTTAATACGCCACCTAGTGAGCAATAAGGAATATTAATAGCGGTGTAAACCATCATTAATAAGGTGTAAGTAATAAAAGCGTATATGATTTTATTGGTATCGGATAAATCAGGTGTGGTAAATGCGAGAACACTTAAAATACCAAATGGCACTGCTAACCATAAAAGGTAAGGGCGAAATTGCCCCCACTTTGTTTTAGTTCTGTCTGCAAGCGCGCCCATTAATGGATCTGTTATCGCATCAAAAATACGAACAACCAAAAACATAGTTCCTACAACTGCAGGAGATAGGCCTACAACGTCGGTATAAAAAATAAGGAGGAACATCATTACTGTTTGGAAAATGATATTACTTGCGGTATCGCCTAATCCGTAGGCTACTTTTTCTTTAATTGTAAGCATGATTACCTCAGCGATTATGATCTTTGGTTAATAAAGTTTTTATATGCAAAACCACTAGCCTTGATGGTACGTACTTGACTTTGATAATCAACATAAACAATGCCAAAACGCTTAGTATAACCTTCAGCCCATTCAAAGTTATCCATTAAACTCCAAGCAAAATATCCTTGAATATTGACGCCTTGCTCAATAGCATCATTAACAGCATCTAAATGGCTTTGATAATATGATATTCGGTCGATATCATTCACTTCATTATCTATCAGTTTATCAGCCATAGCTGCACCATTTTCAGTGATATAAATTGGCGGTAAAGAATAAGTTTCATTTAATGACACTAATAAGTTACTAAAGCCCTTAGGATAAATTTCCCAGCCGATATCTGTTATAGCGACATCTTTAGGCGGTACTTCTTTAAATAACTCTGATTTATCTGCTTCATATACAGCACGGGTATAATAATTTATCCCTAAAAAATCCAGTGGTGTTGAGATAATATCAAAATCACCTTCATGGATATCTGGATGATTTTCTGGTGCTAATTCATTTAATAAATCAGGGTAAGCACCATCCATGATTGGTTTGATATACCACTGATTAAAATAATCATCCGCTTTTTGTGCTGCAATGATATCGGCTTGCGAATCAGTTTTTGCATAAGCTGGTGTAAAGTTTAAAACAATGCCATTTTGTGTATTTGGACTGTTTTTAGCTAATACTTGCATTGCCAAGCCATGGGCAAGCAATAAATGGTGTGCTGCTTTTTTACCAAACTCTTTACCTTTTATACCTGGTGCATGTATGCCTGCTTCATAACCTAAATAAGCACTACAGAATGGTTCATTTAGGGTTGCATAAGAATCAACGCGATTGCCAAGGGCTTTAGTTATTAAATCAACATATTGTTCAAAAGCATAAGCGGTATCTCTATTTAACCAACCGCCTTTATTTTCTAAATGTTGTGGCAAGTCCCAATGATATAAAGTGACAAAAGTTTTAATATTACGTGCTTTCAATTCATCTAATAATTTGGTGTAAAAATCAACACCGGCTTTGTTTAGAGAACCATCTAGTTTAATAACACGAGGCCAAGAAATTGATAAACGATAAGCGTCTACTCCTAAAGATTCAATCAGGTCAACATCTTGATGCCATTTATTGAAATGATCACAAGCAGTATCACCATTAGATTGATCTATTATTTTTCCATCTGTTGCGCAAAAGGTATCCCAAATACAAGGTAGGCGATCATTAACCCCACCTTCTATTTGAAACGAAGCAGTAGCAACGCCAAACGTAAATTCTTTAGAGTTCATTTTTGAATTATTCGGTAACGATATTTTCATATTAAGCCAAATTCTTATTTTTTGAGTTCCAGTTTAAATTCACTTTTACACACATAATGATTACGTCGTCAGATACTACAACTTAAAATGAGAGCGCTTACATTTTTTGTAAAATATATTGCGCTTAATCTTATCTGTGATATAAATGAAAGCGCTTACATAAAGGTTAGAGGTTTATTAAATAAAGGTCAATACTTTTAACATTATGTTTTTTTAATACGTTAGTAAGCCAATAAAACTGAGTTTTTAATAGAAAATAATTAAAAAAGGCTCACGTTTTAAGGTGTTATAAAAAAGTGAACGAGGGGAAACTTATGGTTAGTCCGGTAGGAGTAACAAATACACAAAATCAGGCAGGTGAAAATTCATCGCAAAATTATAACTTTGCGCTAATTTCGCTGACATCACTCTTTTTTATGTGGGGCTTTATTACCTGCCTAAATGATATTTTGATACCGCATTTAAAAAATGTTTTTGATTTATCTTATTCTCAAGCAATGTTAATTCAATTTTGCTTTTTTGGTGCTTATTTTTTAGTTTCTATGCCTGCAGGTGTGGTTGTTAAAAAAATAGGTTATCAAAAAGGTATTGTACTTGGGTTATTGATTGCCAGTATTGGCTGTGGCTTATTTTATCCCGCTGCATCCTTACATAGCTACCCTATATTTTTAGCTGCATTATTTGTATTAGCGTCAGGGATCACCGTATTACAGGTCTCAGCAAATCCATATGTGAGTATTTTAGGTGATGAAAAAACGGCTTCTTCACGTTTAACACTGACACAAGCATTTAACGCTTTAGGCACAACAATAGCGCCATTTTTTGGTGGTTTACTTATTTTAGGCATTGCATCTGGATCATTTGAATCTATTGAACAGCAAAAACTGATGCAAGCGCAAGCTGTGCAGATGCCATATTTATTATTGGCGTCATCTTTACTTGTTTTATCGGCTATTTTTGCCTTTATGAAATTACCACAAATCTCAGAACCTGATACAAGAGAACAAACAAATGAGGGTTCAGCTTGGCAATATAAACATTTGGTTTTAGGTGCAATTGGCATATTTGTATATGTCGGTGCAGAAGTGGGCATTGGCAGTTTTTTAATTAACTTTATGGCGATGGACGCGATAGCGGGTTTAGAAGAGTCAGAAGCGGCACATTATCTTACTTATTTTTGGGGTGGTGCTATGGTAGGACGTTTTATAGGTGCTGCTGTAATGCAAAAAATAGATGCGGGTTTCGTTCTGTTTTTTAATGCGTGTTGTGCCATTTTATTATTGCTGATAGCCATCCTGGCATCAGGTAGTTTAGCTATGTGGGCTGTTTTGCTAATTGGTTTATGTAACTCAATTATGTTCCCTACGATATTCAGTTTAGCCCTAAGAGGGTTAAAACAACATACTAGCCAAGGCTCAGGCATTTTATGTTTAGCCATAGTTGGTGGTGCCATTATTCCTTTATTACAAGGATTTTTAGCTGATGTAGCTGGCGTACAAATTTCTTTTATATTGCCTTTATTGTGTTTTGTTTTCATTGCTTATTACGGTTTAAAAGGGAGTAAATCTTAATGCAATACTTAAAAAATAAATTAGTGTACTCAACGGGTTTAGCAACCACTTTATGTTTTGGGCTATTGGCATGTAGTAGTAATGAAACAGATGCTTTGCATGATATGGCTAAAAATCAGTTAAAAAATAAAACCTCTCACATATGGCCAAAGCTCAATATTGCAGTACAAAAAGATCTCAAGATGGAATCTAAGATCACAGCTTTGCTTAATAAGATGACGTTAGAGCAAAAAGTTGCACAAATGATCCAACCTGAAATTCGAGATATTACAGTTGAAGACATGCGAAAATATGGTTTTGGCTCATATCTCAACGGTGGCGGAGCATTTCCGGATAATAATAAACATGCAACCCCCGCTGATTGGATTAAATTAGCAGAAGATATGTATCAAGCTTCTATTGATGATTCATTAGATGGCATAAATATCCCAACTATGTGGGGCACGGATGCGGTTCATGGTCACAACAATGTCATTGGCGCGACTTTATTCCCTCATAATATTGGATTAGGTGCTGCGAATAACCCTGAATTAATTGAAAAAATAGCGACGATTACTGCAACCGAAGTCATGGTCACAGGTATAGATTGGGTGTTTGCACCAACTGTCGCTGTTGTGAGAGATGATAGATGGGGCCGTACTTATGAGGGATACTCAGAAGATCCTGATATTGTAAAAGCTTATGCATCTTCAATAGTTAAAGGTCTACAAGGTACTGTTGATAAGGACTTTTTAGCTGAACATCGTGTAATAGGCACTGTTAAACACTTTTTAGGGGATGGCGGTACGCAAGAAGGCGATGATCAAGGCAATAATATAGATACTGAACAAACCTTGTTTGATATTCATGGTCAAGGATATGTTGGCGGGTTAACTGCTGGCGCACAAACTGTTATGGCATCATTTAACAGTTGGCATGGTGAAAAAAATCATGGTAACAAATACTTGCTTACGGATGTATTGAAAACACAAATGGGCTTTGATGGTCTAGTTGTAGGTGATTGGAATGGTCATGGCCAGATCCCTGGATGTACTAATGAAAGCTGTAGCCAAACGGTGAATGCAGGATTAGATATTTTTATGGTACCAACAGATGCGTGGAAACCGCTTTATTACAATACCATAACACAGGTTAAAAGTGGTGAGATAGCCATGTCACGTATTGATGATGCTGTTACGCGTATTTTGCGTGTAAAAATGCGCGCTGGATTATTCAATAAGCCAAGTCCTAAAAAACGTTTGTTGTCGGGCAAAACAAGCTTAATAGGTGCTAAAGCACATAGAAAAATAGCACGCCAAGCTGTGAGTGAGTCATTAGTTTTACTAAAAAATAAAGATAACATTCTGCCTTTATCTCCTAATCAAAATATTTTAGTTACCGGTAATGGCGCACATAATATTGGTAAGCAATCTGGTGGCTGGAGTATAACTTGGCAAGGTACTGGTAATGAAAATAAAGACTTTCCAGGTGGTACTTCAATTTATCAAGGTTTTGAGTCAGCGATGCAAGGGGGTGCTGGAAAAATAGAGTTAAGTGAAAAAGGTCAATACACACAAAAACCAGATGTTGCCATTGTTGTATTTGGTGAAGAACCTTACGCAGAAGGTAATGGTGATATTGATAACCTAGATTATCAAAGAGGCAATAAAACTGATTTAGCAGTACTCAAAAAGCTTAAAAGTCAGGGCATAAAAGTTGTGTCTGTATTTATAAGTGGTAGGCCTTTATGGATTAATGCAGAGCTTAATGCATCAGATGCATTTGTAGCTGCTTGGTTACCAGGCTCAGAAGGTCAAGGCATTGCTGATGTGTTATTTAGCAATTCAAACGATGAAGTGAACAAGGACTTTAAAGGTAAACTATCATTTTCTTGGCCTAAATCACCAGATCAAACCTCAATCAATAAAAATGATAAAGAGTATGAACCACTATTTGCTTATGGTTACGGCTTAAGTTATCAAGATGTAGATACACTCGCTGATAATTTAAATGAATCAATTAACTATTCAGAACAAGACCTACAAAGTTTAGTGGTCTTTGAGCGAGCCCCAAAAGCACCTTGGAAATTACTCATATCAGATAAAACAAGCTCTATGCCTGTGATTTCAAGTGTACAAAATAATGCTGTTGTCACAATTCAAACTCAAGATAGATTGATACAAGAAGATAGCCGTACCATTACTTTTAATGGTAAAGGGCTTGGAAGTGTGATGCTTAAAAGTGATTTTCCGAAAGACTTAAGAGCATACAGTGAAACAAATGGCACTTTATCGGTAGAGTTTATGCGTGGGAGCGACATTTTAGCTGATATTAAACTGGGCATGACTTGTTCTGATAGTTGTAAAAGCGATTTTGATATTACTGAAAATCTTAATCAAGTAGTAATTAATGAATGGCATAAAATAAGTATCGACCTTAAATGCTTTGAAAATAAGAACTTAGATTTAGGCAAGGTATATAGCCCTTTTTCATTGAGTTCACAGGGTAAAGCTAAGTTAAGTTTCGGCCAAATAGCATTAAATCCTTATGGTGCTGAAAAAGCATCAATTAGTTGTCAGTAATTACCCCTCGATATGGAAGCCGTCTGCTTATTTAGGCTTCCATATTTTTATAGGTACATAAAAGTTTTAGGTAATAAAATGAATAAAAAAACAAAACTATCATTATTTATCGCAGCTTCGATTAGCTTATCTGTAATTGCTGGGCAAGAAGTGCATCAAAAAAGAGACAATATAGAAACTGATGTTGAAGCTTTGCTCTTAAAGTTAACCTTAAAAGAGAAAGTGTCTTTAGTGCATGCCAGCGGTAAGTTTCATATAAATGCCATAGAACGTGTTGGTATTCCAGAAATGTGGTTATCAGACGGCCCCCATGGTGTGCGCCATCAAATTGAGCGTCATACATGGGATTCGGCAGGTTGGACAGATGATTATTCTACTTATTTACCGCATTTAACATCTGTTGCTGCCAGCTGGGATCCTGAAATAGCGATATTACATGGCAACGTTTTAGGCAGTGAAGCACGCCATCGTGAAAAAGATTTTATTTTAGGCCCAGGTGTTAACTTAGCGCGTTTGCCTTTATATGGTCGTAATTTTGAGTATATGGGCGAAGATCCTATCCTTGCGGCAAAGTTAGCAGTACCACAAATTAAAGCCATTCAAAAACATGATGTGGCGGCGACGATTAAGCATTACGCTTTAAATACTCAAGAGCTTAACCGTACCGGTGTTAATGCAAAACCTGATGAAAGAACATTAAGAGAAGTGTATTTACCTGCATTTGAAGCTGCTGTTAAAGAGGCTGATGTACTTGGCATTATGGGCGCTTATAATGAATATTACGGCACCAATGCTAATCAAAGTAAACATTTAGTCATGGATATTTTAAAAGGAGAGTGGGGTTTTAAAGGAGTATTATTAACGGATTGGAATGTTGATATTAATACCTATGATGCAGCCATTAATGGTTTAGATTTAGAAATGGGCACAGATGTGGCCAATTACAGTGACTACTTTTTGGCGGATCCTTTATTCAAAATGATAAAATCAGGCAAAGTGCCTGAAGCTGCACTTGATGACAAAGTAAGACGCATTTTACGTGTGCAACATACCATAGGCACGATGGATAAAAATCGTAAACTAGGTGAGCGTAATACCAAACAACATCAATTAGATGCCCGTAAGATTGCCGCTGATGGCGTGGTGTTATTAAAAAATGAAAAAGTTAATAATCAAGCGGTTTTACCTTTAGATAAAAATACAATTAACAACATTCTGGTATTAGGTCCTAATGCAGATAAAAAACATGGCACAGGTGGAGGCTCTTCTGAAGTTAAATCTTTATATGAAATTACACCCTTACAAGGGCTCAAAAATAAACTTGGAAAAGATGTAAATATACAAGTAATGCGGGCAAGAAGCAGTGTTTTAGCACCGATTGCCAGTGATTATGTTGCAAGTCGTCATTGGACAGGTACACCAGCTTGGAATATTTCATATTATGATGATAAAGCACGGACGATGCTGAACAATGAATCATGGATTGTTGATTCAAAATTTGATTCAGATGATAGTCAGAAAACGTCTCATGTAACAATGAAAGCGAATATTAAACCGCTTAAAGCAGGTAAACATATACTTAAAATCGCAGCCAAAGGTGATTTTAAGTTGAAAATCAATGGCAAGTTGGTGGTAGTACATACAAGCAAAAATGGCGAGGTAATTGCTAAGTCCGTTCATTTAAATGATAACGAAAATTATGCATTTGAAATTAATTACGATGGTTCAGACTCATTCACTTTAGGCTGGGATGCACCAGGGAGTTTATTTAGTGAAGAAGCAGAGTATTTAGCGGCTGCTAAAAAAGCAGATGCCGTGATTTATTTTGGTGGTTTAAGCCATGGTGATGATAGAGAATCAATCGATCGACCAGATATGAAGCTCCCAAATAGCCAAGATGAAATCATAACAAAATTGATACAAGCTAATCCAAAAACTGTGGTATTTATGGTTGCAGGTTCAGCGATTGAAATGCCATGGGCTAAACAAGCAAATAGTATTGTTTGGGGTTGGTACGGCGGCATGGAGGCAGGTAATGCTTTTGCAGATATATTAATGGGAGATATTAATCCAAATGGTAAAATGCCAATTACTTTACCTGAACGCTTAGAAGATACCGCGCCGATTGCACTTGATGATTACAATGAAGTTGAATCACTTTATAAAGAAGGCGTATTTATAGGATACCGTTGGTTTGAAAAGCAAAATATAAAACCGATATTTAGTTTTGGTCATGGATTATCGTACAGTGCATTTAGCTATAGTGATTTGAAGCTATCTTCAAAAAATCTGAGTGGGGATACGAGTTTAACAGTCACTGCAAAAGTGACCAATACCAGTAAAGTAGCAGGCGCTGAAATTGTTCAGCTTTATTTAAACGATAAAAAATCAAGTGTAGAGCGACCTATAAAAGAACTGAAAGGCTTTGATAAAGTATTTTTACAACCGGGTGAATCTAAAACAGTAAGTATTAAACTGACAAAAAGAGATTTATCATTTTGGGATATTAAAACGAATGATTGGTTAGCTGAATCTGGCGAATTTCAAATAATGCTAGGTGCTTCAGTTGATGATATTCGATTGGTTGAGAGCTTTAGTTATGTTCAGTAGTAACTGTTATTAGTGTAGATATAGCTATTAACTTTGGCCTTCAGGGTATAGAAGGTCAATTTAGCAAATGAAATAGTACAATTGTTTCAAAATCATAAAAATGTTACTGTTTAATTTACAAACAAAATCATTGTATTGCAATGTTTTGTTCTCTAGTGGTTAATTGCATTATTAAAGTTTTATGTAATAACCTGCTAGCTAAATTAAGGAGTAATAGCAAATGGATATTATAAAGAACAGAAACCCTAATATATTTTTATTCTTTCTTGGTTTTTTAGGGATCGTATCGATTATCCCTTTAATTCCAAAGGTATTAGCACTTCAATCAGCCCCACTTCCAATGTCATTAGAGTTGATTCAAGTTATTTCAGTTTTACAGTCTTCAATTTTGCTACTTTGTATGGTCTGGCTTGGCTCAGTCTGTTCTAAGAAAGTCGGTTTAAGTTCCCCTGTTATTGTTGCATTAACGCAATCTCAAAATATTATAAAAGCGTTAAAGCCACAAATTATTCCAGCTCTTATAGGTGGGGTATTAGGCGGTGTTTGTATAACTCTGTTCCTTGGGATTTTATCCCCCTCTCTACCGCCTGAATTTTTGATTGCAGGAGCAAAGTTCACTCCCGCATGGTATACCAAAGTTTTATATGGTGGCATCACCGAAGAGTTACTCATTCGTTGGGGATTAATGTCATTTTTAGTCTGGGGGTCATATCGTTTAACGCAAAATAATGGCTCTGACGTTCGTACTCATAACTATATTACCGCAATTGTAGTTTCAGCTTTAATTTTTGGTTTGGGTCATTTACCCATCGCTTTTACATTATCACCAGAAGTTACAGTTTCTTTGGTAACATATATTATTTTAGGTAATGCCACTTTTGGATTTATCGCAGGTTATTTATATTGGAAGCACGGTTTAGAATGTGCCATAGTTGCCCATATGATCGCACATATCACGATGATTTTGGCTGCCAGCTTTACTTAAAGAAGCAACCTCAAAAAATTAGATAGTCAAACTTTACTTATTGATTTTACATAGCCGCGTTTAAGTTAGCCTAAATAAACTTTATTTATTCAGTTCTTCATTTAACCATTTCTGCGCACTTTGATGACCCATTTCAAATCCAGAAAAGGCTTTAACATTGAGTTTATCGCTTTCACGGCGGGATTCTACATGTGGAGCTAATTGTTTTTTGCTATCACAGTAATAAACTAAAGCGATGGCTTTGAGATTACATAAAGATAAAATGCATAATTGGGCTTCATATGAAAACGTATAACTATTTATTTTATTAATTACTAAGCCAAAATTTTCCTTAAACTGTGCCATTAGGAAATTATCAAACTCTTCAACCATTTCTAAATCTATTTCAATATTGTCGTTAACTGTTATTTCAGCAATATTATTAGAAACAATTCTAATATAACCAAAATTGAACATGTAAGTTGTAATGTGATTTTGTTGCATTGGATTTGGCATACACGCTCTCTTATTTTTATAGGATGATGTACTGAGTGAACAGGCGCTTACCTTCAGTTTAGAAGAGAACATAAAAAGTGCGAGCACAGTTTGCAATAAAATTGTAACCGAGAAATATTTATTATTGAGCACATATTTTATTACATTTTTAGGCGTTTACTTTTTAAACTTTCTCATATCAAATAAGTAATAAATTCGAAACAACTATTGAAATATCGCTTAAAGGAAAAGAGTAAAATGCAACCAATAATTAAAAAAATATCTTTATATACACTAGGTCTAATTTTCTTCACCTCTATGGCAAGTAGTGCTAAACCTGTTACAGGCTCTGAGTATGAGGCGGTTGTTGCAACGGCCTATACTTACTTTAATGGCGCAGCAAAGGGCGATCAAGCCATGTTATCCAAGGCATTCGATTTAGAGTTTGGGCATGTGAAAATGATTAGTAAAAATAAGGAAACAGGCAAAGAAACAATAAGAACTGTTGGGCTTGAAGAGTTTGCAGGTTTTTTTAAAAAAGCGACTAAAGATGTATGGGAAGCCAAAGTATTATCGGTTGATATTGTTGACGATAAAATGGCAATGGTAAAACTTAATTTTGAAACACCTAAAACCCATTATATTGATTATTTAGTGATGTATAAACGCGAAGATAACTGGAAGATAATTAATAAAACATTTGTAGCAAATAAAAAGTAAGTAGTTATAAATAGGCTGATATAAAAAAGCCCACCTTAATAATTAAAGTGGGCTTTTTGTGGCGTCTGTTATATTACTAATCTGTCGTTTAGATTACTTACTAATGGTAAATTCTGAAATTAGCTTTGACGTTTCACCTGCAAAGTTAGTTACTACAGATTTTACTTTTACAGTACTGCCATTAGCATAATCACTTACATCAAATTGTGCAGTCAATGGTAAGGTATTATCAAAAGAAACTTTAGTAAACTCACTGCCATCAAGGCTTATTTCAGTTGTCATTTCTAATACTGGAACAATAGCGTTTTTCATTTTATCAAGTTGGTAGCTTAAATTAATATCACCTTGAATTTTATCCCCATTTTTAAATTTTATTAAATTCAGTTGGCCTAATTTAGTAGGTTTTATTGATGAATCAGCTTTAAAAATACGATAACTTAATGGTGCTAAGTTTATTGTAAGTTTATTTTGAGAGCTTGCTTTTATAACTTCATTAGTTGCTATATCAGAATATATATCACTTGTTGAATCTAGTTTAGTTTTGATAGCTTCATTTGATGTATTAAATAACACTAAATACTCTACTGGATTATCTAATTCAACTCTTGAAAATGCATATAAACCTGGGCCATCAGTTGTAACAGCTCGGTTATGATGTACACCTTGTCTTAACGCTTTATGAGATTTAAATGTTTTAGCTAATTGTGATAATTCATTAAACAAAGGGTGAGATTCATCAAAGTTTGAATTTGCTGCTGTAAGCTCTGTGCCCAATAACTTATCTTCAGTATAGGTTTTTACTTTTGATTGCATCATATCTTGGCGAGAATCCATATCACCGCCTTTGCCGACAAACCCTTGTTCATCACCATAATAAACTACAGGGATACCGCGAGAAAAATACATCAGTGCATGGGCAAGCTTTACTTTTTCAAGTTGTGTTTGCTCGTCTAAAGGCGTTTTAGATTTTGATAAAAAGTGTGCGAATCGACCCATATCATGGTTGCCGATAAATGTCGGGTTCATATCTGCACGACTATCACCATCATTATAATGGTCATCATTATCAAATAAGGTTTTTAACTTATCTGTGCCGGTTTCATTGATAAATACGTCGTAAGCAGCACCTTGAAAACCAAAATCCAAAATGGCAGGCATTTTTCCTGCTGTTGTATAGTGACTTAATACTTCTACATCACCGCTATAAACCTCACCAAATATGTGGAAGTTTGGTATGTCTAAAGATTTAGCATGGTCAATAATCGCGGGAGAAAAGTCAGCCCAAAACTCGGTGTTGACATGTTTTACTGTGTCTACTCTAAAACCATCTGGTTTGAATTCAGTAACAATGTTTTTGAAGATATCTATCATGCCAGATACAACTTCTGGGTTATCGGTATCAACATCATCTAAGCCAGAAAAGTCACCATAAACAGCACTTTCACCTTGCCAAGTAGAATCTCCTTGGTTGTGATAAAACTTAGGATCATTTAACCATTGCGGCACTTTGATAGATTTAGAATGCTCAGGCACTATCACTGTATATTTATCGCCATTTTTAACTTGCTGTTGGCTTTTATATTCACATAAGCCAGAATCTAATGACCATTTACTGCCATCTTCACCATGACATTCTTTAAATTTAATCACGTCAGCTGTATGGTTAGTAATAATATCAAAAAATACTTTCATACCGCGTTTGTGGGCGGCATCAATAAGGTGTTTTAAATCTTGATTGCTACCTAAATGCGGATCAATTTCAGTAAAGTCCAACACCCAATAGCCGTGATAACCTGCCATATCACCTTGTACAGCTTGGTTTCGCAATATTGGCGTCATCCAAATGGCTGTAATGCCCAAGTTTTCAAGGTAATCTAGTTTATCTTCTAAGCCTTTTATATCTCCACCATGAAAGAACCCTTTACGTTTTGGATTAAAACCACCGTAAGACTCTGGCTTGGTGATATCACCCATATCGTTACTGGTATCACCATTATAAAATCTATCAGGCATGACAAAATAAAATATGTCGTCACGTACGTCCCGTGTTAAATAATCTGTATTGTATTGGGTTTCACTTTTTTGAACAGTAGCTGTAGCGGAATTATTTTCTGAAGTGTCTTGAGCGGTACAGCCAAATAATGCGATTGATAAACTTAAAGCGAGGATTTTTTTATTTTTATATATGTATTGTTTCATTAGTGACTCGTTTTAACCCTAAGATGTCAGTGAATTAACACCACTATAAACAAATTAAGTAAACAAGACTGCACTATGCAAACGTATGCAATAAAGAAATTTGATTTAATAGGAAGAATGCAGCTATAGAAGCTGCTTACCTGTTAATTTAGTTGGTATTAGCTAGCAGGGCAGTATTTATCAATAAACGCTTGGTGATCAGGTAGCTGTTCTACTGCATTATCGACTGATGATTTTAATGATGCTAAAAACTGCTTAAACTCGTTATCGCCCATCACTTGGGCTATTTGATGATATTGCTGGGGCATTAAGCCTTGGCCAAGCATCACTTGTGTCCAAGAATCGACTCTGAATATATCGCCATCATCTAAAAATACACGACCAGTTTCTTTGAATAAATCAATTTTATGTTGCAATGATTCCGGTATTTCCATGTTTTTACAATGTTGCCAAAATTGAGAGTCTTCTCTGTCGGTCACTTTGTAATGCAATACTATGAAGTCACGAATACTATTGAGTTCACTGGTTAGCTTTGAATTATATTCATCTATACCTGTTTGAGTAATACCATCAAATGGAAATAGTCGCATTAAGCGAATAATGCCAGTCATAATTAAATGTATGCTGGTGGACTCTAATGGTTCTATAAAGCCACTTGCAAGACCTAATGCGATACAGTTTTTATTCCAGCCTTTTCTACGCCTGCCAGTTTTAAACTTAATCACTCTAGGTTGATTAATTGTTTCTCCTTCAATATTACTAAGTAAGGTATCTATAGCTGCATTATCTGATATATAACGGCTACAAAAAACTAATCCGTTACCTACGCGATGTTGTAAAGGAATGCGCCATTGCCAACCAGAATCATGGGCAATGGAGCGCGTATATGGAATAGCTGGACTGACAGATTTTGTTTGTACTGCCACAGCGCTGTCGCATGGTAACCAATGTGACCAATCTTCGTACCCTGTATGCAGGGCTTTTTCGATTAATAAACCGATAAAACCTGTACAATCTATAAATAAATCACCTTCAATGATTTGTCCTGATTCAAGTATTAACTCTGAAATATTACCTGAACAAGCATGTTTATTTACTTGAGAAATCTTACCTTCAATCCTATTTACACCTGCGGGATTTGTTTCTGATTTTTCGCAAAAATCTCTTAAATATTTAGCATATAAAGTCGCATCTAGGTGGTACGCAAAATTTAATGGTGTGTGTTGAGATAGCGCGAATTTCGCTGCTTTTGCGGCTTGAAGCTCTAAACAGTAATCACCAAAATCTGAGGCAATGCCTTTTTGTTTGCCATGTAGCCAAAAATGATGAAATTCGCCTGCCCAACACTCTTTGCCAGTCATACCAAATGAGTGAATATAGCTATCGTCTTTTTGTCCCCAGTTTTCAAAGCCTATACCTAATTTAAATGTAGCTTGGGTGGCTTTCATAAGCTCTTGTTCATTAATACCTAGTAACTTATGAAACGTTCTTATAGGTGGGATAGTGGCTTCACCTACACCAACTGTGCTGATCTCATCAGATTCCACTAATGTAATATCTAGGTTTTTACCTAATAGCTTGCTTAAAGCTGCAGCGCTCATCCAGCCAGCTGTTCCGCCACCAGCAATAACAACTTTTTGTATTTTAGATGTATTCAATTTTCACCTCTCTTTTTAGGGGCTTTGTAAACATTAACCTTTTTAACCTACACTCTGAAATTTATTATTTTTAATATGGTTTATGAGTTCTCGGTTAGAGGGCAGGGCATTCAGGTATTTTAATTTGGTTTCTTGATTATGGTTAAAATAACGTTTTGCTAATTCAATATTATTAAATGTTTTATCTGTTGGGTATTCAGTCGTTTTAAATCCCATCCCATAAAGTACATATTGATAACTGGCGGATGGAAATACTTCTTGATTTTGTACAAAATCATGAATACTTGGCGGCTGATATTGCCATAAAGTCAGTAATTCTTTTAGTCGCTCAGGAATACTGTCAGGGGCTTTATTTTCAAGCCAATATTTTGAGTCAGCTCGCTTGCTGATCACATAATGTAATTTTAAAAACTCAATGACCCGTTGCCAACGGTATTCAAATCTGTCGTTGAAGCGTTTGGCTATGATATTCATATGTTCAAAGTTTGTTGGCAGCTCTTCACTGATCATATTGGCTGATAGTTCAACTAATGCAAGTGCAGAGGCTTCTAATGGTTCTAAAAATCCTGATGACATACCCACAGCAACACAGTTTTTATGCCAAAATTTTTCTCTGTGACCTGGTTTGAAGTTTAATTTACGAATATTTACGCTTTTGATTTTTTCATTGCTTATTGTTTCACTCAAATAGGCTTTAAGTGTTTTTTCTGCTTCAGTATCGCATGTATGTTTGCTTGAATAGGTATAACCTATGCCTCTACGATTTGATAAACCGATATCCCAAACCCAGCCTGCTGATTGTGCGGTTGATACAGTGGCAGAGGCAATATCTTCATCGGGGTCTAAGTAAGGGACTTGCACTGCTAAAGCACTATCATTAAAAAGGATATGTTTTTTATCAATGAAAGGGACCTTATAGTGTTTATCAATCAGCAAGGCATTTAACCCACTACAATCAATAAATAAATCTCCAGATATCTTTCCCTGTGTTGCAGTTTCTATATTAGCTATGTATTCATTTTCATCATTATTAATTTGATTAATATGAGCAACAACATGTTTTACACCTAATACCTTAATACAATGTGCTTGCAGCATGTGCGAAAACTTAGCTGCATCAAGATGATAACCATAATTAGTCACTCCAGCATACTCTGGCGTAGAAGCTTGTTTTGGCGCTAACCCTTGGTGACAAATATGGCTTTGCATATTGATAGTATCTGCAAAATGCTTATCTGTCCCCAATTGTTGCCATGCATGATGTAAATTAACTTGAGTGTAGCCCTCTGGAGTCATAAATGGGTGGTAATACACATCATGTTTCTTTGTGCCTTGCCAGTTCACAAATTTAGAACCTTGTTTAAAAGATGCATTACATTGCGTTATAAAATCAGATTCTTTAATGCCTATTTTGTCTAATGTATTACGCATAGATGGCCAAGTACCTTCACCTACGCCTATAGACTTTATTTCGGGAGATTCAATTAAAGTGATATTAATGGAATTATCACTTTTTAATCTATGTTCAGCTGCAAGTAAACCTGCTGTGATCCAACCAGCGGAGCCACCACCAACTATGACAATATTTTTAATGGGTTTATTCATATAACTGACTCTCATTAAATTTAACCGAAAAAGCCGCTGAATGAGTTTAATTCAGCGGCTTAGCTAGGGTTTGTTAGCTATTTATCCTTAAAATGAGTAGCGAGCACCTAGCGCATAACGTGCACCTAATTGTTCTAGGTTCCACATTTGGGCTGTTGTCCTACCATGGCTTCTGCTATTTTCTTCTGTAATATTAATGCCTTCGAAGAATACGGATAATTGCTCGTTCACGTTGTAAGAGACGTTAAAGTCAATTTGTGAATATGACTCGATAAATTCAGGTTCGTTTTGGTAACGGGCACCATTTGCTAAAAAGTCATCTCGCCAGTTGTAAGCAATACGCGCTTGGAAGTCATCGTTTTCATACATTAACACTAAGTTTGCAGTATCGCTTAAGCCTACTAATGCAAATTGTGTCACACTTGTTGGTGCATTGACGTCAAAACCAATATCACCATTAACAGTAGTATAGTTAGCTTGGAAGCCAAAACCTGTTTCACCAAAGAAGTGCTGAACAGCTAATTCAAAACCATCAATTTTAGCTTCTTTGTTGTTGACCGGTGTTTGGCCAACAAAATCCATTAATGGATCATCACTGTTTGGAAGTACATCGTATGCTGCTTCAAATTCTTCATAACTCATAGAGTCAAATGCAACACCATTTTCAGTAGCTGCTACCATTTGGAATAAGTTTGAATCAGTGATAGGTAAACCCATAGATTCAAGTTCAGCGATAGCCGCTTGTGCGCGAGGACCAGAAGTCGCATCTCTTAATCCGTAAAAGTTTTGCGTAACTGGCTCAATACCAATAAAGTTTTCAACATTCTTTTGGTAGTAACCTGCAGATATATAACTTGTATCATCAAAGTACCACTCTAGTGATAGGTCGATATTATCTGATTCAAGTGGGATTAAGCTTGGGTTACCTGTACTTGCTGTTGCAGGAGATGCTCCTGGAATAAGCGTTGGCGCACCTGGACCGCTCACTGTTGCTGCAGAGCTTAAATCGTTATAAGTTGGACGAGCAATTGTTTTACTATAAGAAAAACGTGCTTTAACATCATCAACAACTTCAATGTCAAAATCTAAATTAGGTAATAAATGGTTGTAGCTATTATCTAATGAGAAGTTTTCTTTATCGCTGCCGTACCTTACGTTAAAGTCATTATTACCTTCCCATGCCACTGCATTGGGTAAGTCGATATTAGCAGTTGAAGTGCTATCAGTTTTTTCATAACGTAGGCCAGCAATAATGTTATAAGCTCTACCATTAAAGTCACCAGAATAGCTATATTGTGCAAAAGCAGCCGTGATATCTTCTTTTATCGTACGGTTTGTAGCATATGCGCCATCAGCAGCAAAATCAAAGCCATATTCGCCAGCTGCCCATTTACCTAATTGAGATGCACTACCAGTAAAGCCTTGGCTAAATCCGCCATTGGTATCAAAATCATCAAATTCAGCTAACATATCAACAGGTGTCAGGTAACCATCAGGGATCTCACCAGGGTTTTCAACACCCCAGTTACCCATAGTATGTCGCGTTAATGACTGTAATGAATGACTTTCCATAGAACGAGATTCAATACCAAAATTAATGCTGCTATCTTCAAAGTCATATTGCGCTTCTAAACGTACTTGCGTGATATCAGTTCTTTGTGATGCATAGTTCATATCTAAAATTGAACTACCGACATCTGATGCATCTAAAGTATTGTTACAATTTAGATTAGTACGCGCACAATCATCAAAATCAACATACATAGTAGGTAGTTTTGTTGTGTAATCAACGCCTTGACCTTTGGCTATATTTGCGCCCATACCAAAGTTAACCCAACTACCATAACCTGCATCAGGAGCGGCTTCAGAAGATGAGTCGTGAGCATCAAATACAATCGTTAAATAATCAGATGCTTCATACTCTAAGTTAAAACCAATTGATTTGTTTTCATTAACTTGATTGAGTTCTTGAACCGCTAAACCTAAATCACGTGGTAATTGTTCACGACGCTCTTCATTATACAAAACAGGCGTTTTAACTGTGTTATCGTCAAAAGTGAGTGAACTTTTATACGTATCCATCCAGATAGATTGTTCTGCTCTTTGCTCATTTAAATCTTGCTTTGAATAAGTGTAATCTAGTGTTGTTGTTATAGAATCTGCTGGGCGAAATTGAAAAGTAAACTGGGCATTCGTACGTGTGCGTTCTCTATCTGCAATTGTATAACGCAAATCTGAAGGCATAGAATACATTTGGCCAATAGCAGGGCCATTATTTATAATAACAGGAGCGCCAGATTCTGGTTCTGTCGGTTGCTGTGCAATTGAGCCATCAAATTCAGATGTACGCCATTGGTTAGTGTACGCACCTACGGTACCACTGCTACGTTTTTGCATGCTTGCTGTAACTGATACGCCAAATACTTCCTCTTCATCAGTCCAGCTTAATAAACCAGACACTTCAGGGGTAACATCATCACCTACACGATTTGTAGTATCATGTTGTGCTTTAGCACCAAAACTTGCTTGTAAACCTGGGTTATCAAGTGGCTTAGAGGTATTTATATTGATTGTTGCACCAATTCCACCTGTTGCGATATTTGCTTTACCTGTTTTATATACTTCAACAGATTTAATACTATCTGAAGCAAGATTAGCAAAATCAAAAGCACGAGAGTTTGGTGAACCACCACCACCAGGTAACGAAGCTGCTGGCATAGCACGGCCATTTAAAGTCACCATATTAAAGTTAGGACCAAAACCACGTACTGTTACTTGTGAACCTTCACCATTTGAACGGTTAATAGATACACCTGTAATACGTTGTAATGATTCAGCTAAGTTAGTATCAGGGAACTTACCAATATCTTCAGCTGAAATCGCATCAACAACCCCCGCAGAATCTCTTTTAAGTCTAGTTGACTCTTTAATACTTGAGCGCATACCCGTTACTGCGATGACTTCAATATCTTCAACTGATTTTTCGTCTGCTGCATATGCTGGAGTGAACGATGCGGCGCTTAAAATAAGTGATAAGCTGGTTGCCAACTTGGTTTTACTAAAAATTTGATGCTTCATATAAATCCCCTGATTTAATTTTATTATAGGTCATATTGCAAAATTCATTGTAAGCGCTTTCATTTGTAGTTATTTAAATCTGCACGTAACTTGTAAGCGCTTACATAAAGTTAATTTAAATTGTTACTTACGTCAATTAAAAATTTACGATTTAGTTACATTTTGCTTCTTTGTGTTTCTATTTTGTTATCTTAAGTGTTTGTATTTGATTATTAATTTCTTGATTTATATTTGAGTATATTTTTTGTTCTTTTATTGATTTTCCGTTAAATCGTTCTGAAATAGGCTCTGATAATTTAATATTTAGGAAGTCTGTATAAAAATACTTCAATTTATTTCGTGTAAGCGCTTTCATTTTTGGTTTCGATGGTAAATAATTCCTTTTTTAGTTTGGTAGGGATGAATAGAATGATTAAAAATAAAACGCTCATGCAAACACCACTGTCGATAAAAGAGAAAATGGGTTATGCCGCAGGCGATGTTGCATCAAATTTTTATTGGCGCATCTTTGATGTGTTTTTATTTATATTTTATACCGATATATTTGGTTTATCTGCTGCAGCTGTCGGCACTATGATGCTAGTGACCCGATTAATCGATGCTTTTACAGATCCATTAATGGGTGCGATGGCTGATAGAACAGATACACGATATGGCAAGTTTAGACCGTATTTATTATGGGGTATTTTACCAATATGTGCTGCGGGTATATTGACCTTTACTGTGCCTGACTTTGATGAATCAGGGAAACTACTTTGGGCATATGGTACTTATATCTTTATGATGTTGGCTTATACATTTATAAATGTGCCATATGGTGCTTTATTAGGGGTTGTAACAGCAAATACGCAAGAGCGAACCACATTAACCAGTTTTAGGTTTATTGGTGCTTTTTCTGGTGGTACTTTAGTGGCGTATTTAACCCCTGAATTGGTTAGTTATTTTAGTGAAGTATTTGGTGCTGGTAATGAGGTTATTGGCTGGCAATGCACTATGGGTTTATATGGTTTCATATCGGCTATTTTATTTAGCATTACCTTTTTCACAACGAAAGAACGTATTTCCCCACCTAAAGATCAAAAAACACCTATTGTCCAAGATATTAAAGACTTGTTGAATAATAAGCCTTGGCTAGTTCTATTTTCACTGGCATTAATCATTATGCTAACCATTACATTACGTGGCAGTTCGGGGACTTTTTATTTTAAGTATTATGCCGGGCGAGAAGATTTAATTGGTAGTTTCGCTATGGCTTATATGTTGTCTCTTGCTTTTGGGGCTGCTGCAACACCATTGTTAACAAGATACTTTGATAAAACTAGGTTGTTACAATATTTGATGCTGATTGTTGGTTTGTTATCTATAGTTTTTTATTTTGTGCCCAAAGATAACTTATTTTTAATGTTTAGCTTGCAGATATTAATTGGTTTGGCATTAGGCCCAAAATCTCCTTTGGTATTTTCTATGTATGCAGATACCGCTGATTATTCACAATGGCGAACAGGTCGTCGTGCAACAGCGATGATTTTTTCTGCCGCAGCATTTGCACAAAAACTAGGAGGCGCACTCGCTGGAGGTTTGATGGGCTGGTTATTAGCTTTAATGGGTTATGAGGCAAATCAAATACAATCAGGAGATTCCATGCAGAGCATTGTTTTATTAATGACTTTGATCCCTGGTGTTTTTGCATTGATTGCAGTTTTTATTATTCGTTTATATCCACTTAAAAATGAACAAATGTTAGCAGTACAAAATGCATTAAATACTAAATTAAGGAGTGAAGATGTCGTTTGTTGAACCAAAGTTAAAAATGTCACCGCAATATAAAGTGGCATTAGACTCCCCACTTAGTATGCCTAATGCAGGCGGTTTCTTGTGGAACAGTAAAATGATGATTCAGATGAACTGCAGAGGTTATGCTGTTTCACAGTTTATGCAGCCTGAGCCTGCTAAATATTCAAATGGGCCAAATAATGAAGCCAAAACATTTATGCAACCCGAGCATCATTATTATACACATCATCCGGGTAGATTTTTTTATATAAAAGATGAATCAAGCAATGAATTATTTTCTGTGCCTTATGAACCGGTTAGAAGCAAGTTAGAACAATTCAGCTTCATTGTAACCGCCAGTGAAGTATTATGGACAATTAAGAAAAATGGTTTAGAAATTACTTTGGTGTTGAGCTTAACTAAAAATGATGTCGTAGAGCTTTGGCAACTGAGAGTTAAAAACCTAACAGGTATAAAAAGAAATATTAGCATATACCCTTATTTTTCTATTGGTTATATGTCGTGGATGAATCAATCAGCAATATTTAATGAAAAACTCAATGGCATTATTGCATCAAGCATTACGCCATATCAAAAAGTTGAAGATCATTTCAAACAACAAAATTTCAAAGACAAAACCTATTTAATTGCAGATATTAAACCAACAGCTTGGTGTGCTAATCAAAATAGCTTTGAAGGTGAGGGCGGCTTACATAATCCAGATGCGATTCAACAAGTAAACTTAGATAATTCAAACGCAGTATATGAAACACCCTTAGCAGCTTTACAGTATTCAATAGAGTTAAATGCTCAGGCAGAAAAGTCATTTAAATTTATATTTGGACCAGCAGAAAATGAAGATGAAATCGCAGCAATAAAACACAAGTTTTTTGAGCAACCATTTGCATTTGACACACAGAAAAAATTATATTTAGATTATATTAATCAAGCAAAAGGCTGTATTGATATTGAAACGCCAGATAGTTCTTTTAATGAATTTATAAACCATTGGCTGCCTAGGCAAATGTTCTATCATGGTGATGTAAATAGATTAAGCACAGATCCTCAAACACGTAATTACCTGCAAGACGCAATGGGTATGTGTTATATCGATCCAAGTTATACGAGAAAGGCATTTATTACTGCTTTATCACAACAAACAATTAATGGTGAAATGCCAGATGGTATTTTACTGCATCCAGATGCCAAGCTTAAATATATCAACCAAATCCCCCATGCTGATCATAGTGTTTGGCTACCTATTTGTTTATTAGCTTATTTAGATGAAACAAATGATTATAACTTATTGAATGAACTAGTTGGATTTGCTGATAGTGAAGAGTTACTTATCGTTAAGGTGCATATAGATTTAGCTATGCAGTATTTATTAAATCAAACAGATGAACGGGGTTTGAGTTTTATAGCACAAGGAGATTGGTGCGATCCCATGAATATGGTGGGCTTTAAAGGTAAAGGCGTATCGGCTTGGTTATCTATGGCAACTGCTTATGCATTAAATACTTGGTGTGATATTTGTGAAGATCTCAAAGAGGTTAATCAAAGCCAGGTAAATGAGTTTAGATATGCAGCTAAAGCTATCAATAACGCAATTAATCAGTATTTTTGGGATGGGCGGTGGTTTGCCAGAGGCATAACCGACGATAACGTCACTTTTGGTATTAATTCAGACGTAGAAGGGCGTATTTTTATTAATCCTCAAAGTTGGGCTATGCTAAGCGGTACCGCAGATGATGAACAAATAAATAAGATAATAACTCAAGTTAATAAACAGCTGATGACGCCATATGGTGTCATGATGTTAGCGCCTAGTTATACAAAAATGCGTAATGATGTTGGACGGATTACCCAAAAGTCACCTGGCGTTGCAGAAAATGGTTCGGTATATAATCATGCCGCTATTTTTTATGCGTTTAGTTTGTATTCACAAGGTCAAGCTGATTTAGCATTTGATGTATTGATGAAAATGCTGCCAAGTGAAACTGATGAAACTCAACGTGGGCAGTTGCCTATTTTTATTCCTAATTATTACCGTGGTGCATATTATCAACTTCCACAAATGGCAGGTCGCTCTAGTCAATTATTTAATACAGGCACAGTTGCTTGGTTTTATCGCTGTTTAATTGAAGGGTTATGCGGATTAAAAGGTGATAAAGGAGATTTAGTTGTACAACCTCAATTACCTAAGCACTGGCCTAATATTAAGGTGATACGTCATTTTCAGGGGGCTGTGTTTAATGTTGAAATAATACAATCGCATACAGTGCTAGAAACTAAGTTAGTTTTAGATAGCATTGAGTTAGGGACTAATAAAATTACAAATATTGCTGAAGGTAAACAGCATAAATTAATAGTCATAACGCCTTACCTTGTTAATGAGAATCAGAATAAAAAGGATGCTATTGATGACTAAGTTAATGGGAATACATCCAAAACTAATCATAGTGATGGGTGTCAGTGGTTGTGGAAAATCAACAATAGCACAAGAACTCGCACAGCATCTGTGTATGTCATTTATAGATGCTGACGACTTTCACTCAAGTGAAGCTAAATCACTTATGTCTCTGGGTACGCCTTTATCAGATGAAATGAGGTTACCTTGGGTTAATAAAATAAAAAACTATTTAGCAGATAATCATTCTAATGACCAAGGTGTGGTTTTGGCATTCTCGGGCTTAAAAAAACAGCACCGAAATATGTTTAGGATGCTGTTTTTTGATATTTGTTACTTTCATTTATACGCGCCTTTTAAAGATATTCACCATAGATTAGATAAACGCAAAAACCATTTTTTTTGTAGTAAACTATTAGCAAGCCAATATGCCGCTTTAGAATCAACAGTAAATGAATCTGATGTGACTGAGATCGATGCTAATTTATCGGTCGCAAAGACTGTAGAGACAATTCAGGTCAAGTTATTGGAGGGAGAATATGTTGTATCAAATTTTTAAAAAATACATTTTTATATGTTTTATAGTGTCATTTCAGGCCATCGCATTAGAAGCAATAAATACCAAAGAGCTGATAACTATCAATGGTATCGCTGATGAATCGAGTTGGGATAAAGCTAAGTGGTATCCATTAAATCAACATATACTGGGAAAAGTGCCCACAAAAGATGATTTTAGTGGTCGATTTAAACTGATGTGGAATGATAAAAAATTATATTTATTAGCTGAAATAACAGATGATATTTTATTTGATCAACATAGCGATCCTAAACACTTTTATTGGGATGATGATTGTTTAGAAGTATTTATAGATGAAAATAAATCAGGCGGAAATCATCAGTTTAATTACAATGCGTTTGCCTACCATATTGCTCTGGATAACCAAGTTGTCGATATAGGAAAGAATCATAGTGATGGTACTACAAACTTTGTATTACTCAATGATCATATAAAAAGTAAGTGGCAAAGGGGCAAAGTAGCACCTCATAAAATGACTTGGGAGTTAGCAATTGATATTTACAATGATAAATACAGTGACAACACAGCCATAAAGCCAGTTAAACTTGAGTTAGGTAAAGAGTTAGGTTTTATGTTGGCTTATTGTGATAATGATGGCAGCAAAGAACGTGAACACTTTATGGGTTCGACTAAAATAAAACCTAAAAATGGTGATAAAAACTTAGGTTATATTACTGCTGATGTATTTGATTCACTCATACTAGTTAAATAGCTTAGATAAGTGCTTACTGCATGTTTAGTGAGCACTTAAATTATGAGAGTAGTTTAAGATTTATACACTTTTAAAATACTACAAAAAAACAACATTTCAATTAAAGTAAACCTGTTATTATTCTGCAAAATTTTTAGTTTAAATAAGATAAATGAACAAAACACAACTAATAGCAAAAATTGCTAAAGATGCAGATATCACTAAAGTACAAGCAAAGCAGTTTTATGATGCTTTTGTTGCCACTATCACTAAGCAACTATATGAAAGTGAAATAGTACAATTGACAGGTTTTGGTAATTTTTCAATTAATTATCGTCCAGAGCGCCAGGGTCGTAATCCTCAAACTGGGGAATCAATGACAATTCCAGGTTCGCATGTGCCAGTTTTTAAACCGAGTAAAGCATTAAAAGAGTTATGTAACGGTTAAATTTTAATAGATTTTACACTGTATTAAAAAAGCGAAGTTTAACTTCGCTTTTTTGTTTTTCTAAGTAGTATAGTGACGGTTTATTCTAAAGAAAATGTAATGACGCGAGTTATGTTTTCGTTACCTTTGGAAAAAGTAAGATAAAATATTTTACGCTTGTATTGATCCATGATTAAATTACGCCCCTTTGATCAGAGAATATATAAATGAAAATGCGTTTTGATAGCTTATCTCCTGAGCGTCTTCAAAAAAGAAAGCAAGTTCACGAAATTTGCCGCTTATTTAGTAAAAGTCCTAGTAAAGGAAATCTCAAGCGTTTAAAAACAATATTTGCCAGTTGTGGAGACGACGTATTTATTGAATCAGGTTTTTATTGTGATTATGCAGATCAAATATTTTTAGCTGATCGGGTTTATATTAATATTAACTGTACCGTATTAGATGGTGGAGAGGTTCGTATAGGTGAGGATTCACTCATAGGGCCAAATGTACAGTTACTTACGGTATCTCATGATGTTGATCCGCAAGCGCGATTAAAAAAATATAACTATGCACAAAATATTACAATAGGAAAAAATGTCTGGATAGCAGCAGGCGTTATTATTTTACCAGGTGTGACCGTTGGAGATAATAGCGTAATAGGTGCAGGCAGTGTTGTTAGTAAAGATGTTGACCCAGATAGCCTTTATCTGGGTAACCCTGCAACTAAAATAAAGTCACTTTAGCAGTCAGCTAAATTTTCTTTTAAGTCGGAGTTTTCTTTCTCTAAAACTCTGACCTTTGCCATAGCTTGCTCAGCACTTTTAGTAAGCCTTTCAAATGTGGTACTTGAGTTTTGTTTGATAAATTCAAGTTGCTCCATCAATCTCTCATTTTCTGATTTTGCGTGATAGCTCGCTGTTTGTTCATTAGTTAACTTTTCTTCTAATGTCTTAATTTTGCTAATCGCTTGCTCAGACTTGTTTGTTAATCTTTCTAAAGTAGATGTCGAGTTATTTCTAATGAAACTCATTTGCTCTATTAATTTTTGATTTTCTTGCTTCATATTTTGTAAAGCAGTTTTAGCAGCCTCAGAAAGGTGCTGTGCTTTTTCTACTGTTTCTTTTTGGGCCTTTAAAGTGTCATTTAAACTTTGGTTATGCTCATTTGCTGTTGTATTTTGCTCTTTTAAATCGTGAATTCTTGCTTCAGTTTGTTTTAGCGTTGTTTGTAAAAGAGTTTTGGCTTCGAGTGCATCATCTAAAGTGACAGTTTTTAATTTTAAATCACTTTGAGATTCAGTTAATTGAGACTGTAAATTTTCGAACTCAACTTGTGTTTCGTTTAACGTTTGGCTGGTTTTATTTAGTTCCTCAGTCATAGTGGAAGCTTGGATATTTAATTGAGAAATTTCAGCCGCATATGATTCTTTCGCTTGTGCAATATGTGATTCTTTATTTTGTGTTAGTTCTGTTATTTTTGCTTCATAATCAAGGGTAAGTTGCTGTGTTGATTGATTATGTTGTTCGCTTAATTTATTTGATTGCGTTTCAAAAGTTTGGCTGAGCTCTAATAGCTTAGATTCATAACGCTCAGTTGTAGATGTTGAGACCACTTCATGTTGTGATGTCAGATCTGAAATTTGATTGCTAAAGCTTTCTTCTAATTCAGATGTATGTTGTTCATGTATTTGTTGATTTGAAGCAATTTCATTTTCAAAGCGAGTTTTTACATTCGTTAATTCAAGCGCGTAACTTTGCTCTTTGTCATTTAGTTGTTGCTGTGAACTCGTTTTGATTTCATTTATTGTGTTTTCTAAGCCTTTAGAGGCTAAGGCGATGGATTCATTTTCTTGGGTCAATGTATTTAACTTAGCTTCGAAACTTTGAGTCAGTTCATTGATATTACTTTTATTAGATTCATCTAACTGTGTGATCTTACTTTCGTAATTATTTGTCAGCTCAATTGTAGTTGTTTCTAATGTTTGTTGTAAATCAGCTATCGTGTCTTGATATTGTGATTCTTGCTGTGTAATAGATGCTTCTAATTCAGATATTTGCTGAGTGAGTTGAGTAACGCGATTTTCTGATTCTTGTAGACTAGAAGCCGTATTTCTCTCAATCTCTAGAGAGAACTCTAATTGTTGTTTTGTTGCTGTATTTAAAACTTCAGCTTGATTTGATACTTCAGCTTTAAATGCATCTAAAAATTCATTGCTAAAAGTTTGTTTATTAACATTGGGATCAAGGTTGACTTGAGCAGAGTCATTTGCAGCTTCACTTCTCCACGTTTTATAGTGAATTATGACTTCAGACTTTGGTAATTGCGTTTGTTCAAAAATACGATCTAAAGATAAACCTTCTTTAGTATCATAAAGAGCATCACATATTTCTTTTATTTGTGCGTAATGAGCTGACATGAAGGTCCTATATTTTTATTATACTTTTGAATCAAGCTTTATTGTATACCCAAATAGAGTATAAGGTCTAATATCGTTTGGGGCACCTAAAATCATGAATTAATTACAGTGATTTTTAATTTTAGTTCTTATGATAAGAAAGCTTGTCCCAGTTTTATAAGGTCATACTATCTGATTTAAATTTATTTTACAGAGTAAATTTAATAAAAATGAAACTTATTTAAGGTAGGGGTGTAAAATCATAAAATGGTATTAATACGAAGGTATTAAGCACAGTTACAAATGATTATAACTGTGCTTTAAAAGCTTAAATAAAATTATAAGCAATTACATGATACGCATACCAGGTTTAGAGCCTTCATCAGGATTTAGGATATGTATTTCTTTGCCACCAGGTCCAGCCGCTAATACCATACCTTCTGACATACCAAAGCGCATTTTACGTGGTTTAAGGTTTGCAACCATTACCGTAAGTTTGCCTTCGATATCTTCAGGTTGATAAGCTGATTTAATACCAGCAAAAACTTGGCGTGTTTCACCGCCTAAATCAAGTGTTAATTTAAGTAGCTTATCAGCGCCTTTTACATGTTCTGCTTTAGCGATTAAAGCAACACGTAAATCAATTTTTGCAAAATCATCAAACTCAATTTCATCAGCAATAGGATCTTTTTCAAGTTCGCCATTTGATTCTAGTACTGTGTGTGGTTTTGCTTCTAAGCTTTCTTTAGACTCTTCTAGCATAGTATTTACTTTGTCCATTTCAACACGTTGCATCAGCGCTTTGAACTTAGTGATTTCATGACCTGTTAGTTGTGTTTTAGCACTTTCCCAAGTTAACTCTTCATTTAAGAATGCTTCTACGTTTTGAGCCATTTGCGGTAATACAGGTTTTAAGTAAACCATTAATAAACGGAATAAGTTAATACCTAAAGAACATACTTGGTGAGCTTGCTCTTGAGTCTCTTCGTTCTTAATTAATACCCAAGGTGCATTAGTATCAATAAATTGATTTGCTTTGTCAGCAAGTGACATGATTTCACGAATGGAACGGCCAAATTCACGAGATTCGTAGCTATTTGCAATTGATTCAGAAGCGTCTTGGAATTCAGTCAATAAAGCTTGGTCTAAAATGGTATCACTTAACTTGCCATCAAACTTCTTAGTGATAAAGCCAGCACAGCGACTTGCGATATTGACAACTTTACCAACAAGGTCTGAATTTACACGCTGTGCAAAATCTTCTAAATTAAGGTCAAAATCTGTAATGCCAGAATTTAATTTTGCAGCAAAATAATAACGTAGGTATTCAGGGTTTAAATGATCTAAATAAGTGCGGGCTTTGATAAATGTGCCTTTAGATTTAGACATCTTAGCGCCATTCACTGTTACAAAACCGTGAGCAAATACATTCGTTGGTTTACGGAATTTAGCACCATCAAGCATTGCAGGCCAAAACAAGCTATGGAAATAGATAATATCTTTACCAATGAAGTGATATAGCTCAGCTTTTGAATCTTCGCCCCAAAACTCTTCGAAATTAAGGTCTGTTTTATTACATAAATTTTTAAAGCTTGCCATGTAACCGATTGGTGCATCTAGCCAAACGTAAAAGTATTTACCTGGCTCACCTGGGATCTCAAAACCAAAATAAGGTGCATCACGGCTAATATCCCATTGTTGTAGGCCATCAGTAAACCATTCTTGCAGCTTGTTTGCCATTTCTTCTTGGATAGAGCCTGAATGTAGCCATTCTTTTAACATGCCTTCAAATGCCGGTAAGTCAAAGAAGAAATGCTCTGAATCTTTTAGTACTGGCGTAGCACCAGACATAACTGATTTAGGGTCTTTTAGTTCGGTTGGGCTATAAGTTGCGCCACATGAATCACAGCTATCACCGTTTTGATCTATCGAATCACAACTTGGACAAGTACCCGTTACAAAACGATCTGGTAAGAAAATAGATTTTTCTGGATCAAATAACTGCTCGATAGTACGCTTTTTGATGAAGCCAGCATCATTTAGTCGTGTATAAATTAATGAGCTTAGTTCTTTATTTTCTTCTGAGTGTGTACTGTGATAATTATCAAATTTGATATTAAAATCAGCAAAATCTCTTTGTCTTTCAAAACTAACAGCAGCAACCATTTCTTCAGGTGTTATGCCTTGTTTTTGAGCGTTTAGCATAATTGGCGTACCGTGGGCATCATCAGCACATACATAATATGTTTCATGGCCTCTCAACTTTTGGAAGCGAGACCAGATATCAGTCTGAATATATTCTAACATATGACCTAGGTGAGTAGGGCCATTCGCGTAAGGTAACGCGCTTGTGATGAGGATTTTTCTAGGTGCCATAAATTTTTTACCGTATGTTATTTAATTTGCTTTGAGACTTAAAAATGTAATTTATAAGTATTTTAAGCACAGACTGGTTTTAATACCGTGAATGTTACATAATTTAGCGGCATTTTTCATTACCGAAACTCGAATTTCTCATCATGTTTAGTTTAAATAAGTTATTTAATCATTCAAAATCACAAAAACAGCATAAAAAAACAGCACAGGAATGTGATTTTGAAGTTTTATTACAAAAATCTCTTGAAGATTATCGTAGTGATGTATTCCCAATAGGCTTGCTTGATTGCAGTTCAATTTTAGAATTGGAGTTAGAAAAACAAGACTTGGTGATCACCGCAATCAAATTAACATTAGAATTAAACTTTCCGGCAGCAGGTGAAAAAGTACATCTAGAAGATTATTTATCTGATAAGTTATCGCTAAAAGTTGTGCTATCTCTTACCTGTAAATTAAAAGAAGCCGCAAAAATTCATCAAATAAAACATGTCGTACTTGTTGCATCAGGGAAAGGCGGTGTTGGGAAGTCAACCACAGCAGTTAACTTAGCGGCATCATTAAAATGTGAAGGCGCAAAAGTTGGCATTTTAGATGCTGATATTTATGGACCTTCTATTCCAATCTTATTAGGCCTTGAGGGTGAAAAACCTCAAGCTAAAGATGAAAAAACTATGCTGCCTTTTGAAAAAGAAGGCATTAAATCTCAATCAATTGGATTTTTAGTACCAGCAGAAAGTGCGACGGTTTGGCGTGGACCTATGGCATCAGGTGCTTTGAGCCAATTATTAAATGAAACAGATTGGGGTGAACTGGATTACCTTATTGTAGATATGCCACCAGGGACGGGTGATATTCAATTAACAATGTCGCAGAAAGTCCCCGCAAGTGGTGCCGTTATTATTACAACACCACAGGATCTCGCGCTTGCCGATGCGCAAAAAGGCATTGCCATGTTTGAAAAGGTGAAAGTGCCTATTTTAGGGTTAATTGAAAATATGAGCCATTTTATTTGTGGTCACTGCGGGAATGAAAGCCACGTATTTGGTCAAGATGGTGGTAAAAAAATGGCACATAGGTATGGTGTACCCTTATTAGCTGAAATTCCATTACAATTAGATATTCGAGAATATGGTGAGCAAGGTAAAATGATTGCTGCAGATGTGTCATCGAATATAGGTGAACATTATCGCAAAGCTGCAAGGCTAGTGGCAAGCCAACTTTATTACCAGCAAATAAATAAAGATACAGTTGAAATCATTATTACAGATGATTAAATTTTAAGAATTAATAGCCTGTTAGGCTGTTTTAAAAGAAAAAGGTTAAAAGTAGTAATGAGATTATCAGATCTTCACATTAAAGAAAGTTTACAAGCAGAGCACATTAAAATAGTACCTCAACCGACAGATGAGATGATTTCAGGTATCACGGTTGACTTAAGGCTTGGTAATAAATTTAGAGTTTTTAAAGAACATGCTATGCCTTACATTGATTTAAGTGGACCAAAAGATGAGGTCAATAAATCGATGGAAGCAATCATGAGTGATGAAATTATCATTGAAGATAATGAAGCTTTTTATTTACACCCAGGTGAACTGGCATTAGCCATGACATTTGAATCTGTTACATTGCCTTCTGATATCGTAGGCTGGCTTGATGGCCGCTCTTCTTTAGCGCGTTTAGGATTAATGGTTCATGTTACTGCGCACAGAATTGATCCTGGTTGGTCTGGTAATATTGTTTTAGAATTTTATAATTCAGGTAAATTACCTTTAGCTTTAAGACCAAAAATGAAAATCGGTGCGCTGAGTTTTGAAACTATGTCTAGTCCCGCAGAGAAGCCTTATAATGCGCGTAAAGATGCAAAATATAGAGATCAAACGGGTGCTGTTGCAAGTCGAATTAGTGATGACGAATCATAATCATATTATTCATTAATAATAAGCTTTATAAAAAAACACAAAAAGTTTCACTTTTTCTCATGTTTAACATGGCGCATTTTTATAAAGCTTCCATACTTGTATCAAGGATGTTTTTATCGGTACGAATATGGCCTTACAAGGACGGTTGCTTTTAGTTTGTTTTGTCAGTATCTTTTTATTTTTTAGCCTGCCTGGTCATGCTGAAGCGCTCATTCCTACAATACCCCCTATAGACTCAATTCAAAATAATGATTTAAGTATTAGCCCAACAAGCACAGTTTCAGATGAATTATATTTTAAACATACACTGTGGGGCGGGTTTATTGGGATTTTACTCATAATGTGTTTTTATAATTTAGTATTTTATCGCAGCACTAAAGACCGCACTTTTATATATTACAGTTGTTACCTTTTACTTAATCTCATTATATTGCTATCAGATCAAGGATTAACTGCGCTTTTCTATTCCCCTCAATTGATTGCCTTGCTTAAAAATAACCTTGTTTTATTTTATTTGAATGGTATTAGTGCGATTTTATTTACAGTTAATTTTTTTAGGATGCATAAACACAATTATAAAGTTTGGAAAATAGGCATTACAGTAAATTGCATTTTAGTGGGGCTTTTATTCATTAACTTTTACGTTCCTAAAATTGGCGTTTTTTTAGGGCAATCTATTATTTATGCATCAATAATATTTATTTTAGTCACAAATTATAACGCACAATATAGATATAATCGTATTTTCTTAATGAGCTGGATACCTATAATTACGTTGGATTTAATGAGTTTAGTTGGTAATTATAGGGTGATTTTGCATGAGAGTATTATTTATCAATTAGAACCTCTAGCAATTATTATTCAAATTTTATTAATTTCTTTTGCTTTTTCTGAGCGCTATAAAGATAAAGAATTAAAGCAACTTTATTTTTCTACCCATGATCCTGTCACAGGTTTGCCCAATCGTTTAGTTTTACAAAAACAATTATCTCAACTGCAAGAAGATAAAAAAAAGCATACCTTAATTATCATCAAACCAACGACTTATGCTGATGCACGCTCAAGTTTTGGTATTAGGCATGCCAATGATTATTTAACTGAAGTTGCAAAACAATTGAATATACAATTATCAGGCTTAGATTTAGCAAGTATAGATAATAAAAATGGAGCTAAAATCAACCATATCTCGCGGTTTAATGATGATTCTTTAGCTGTGATTTTATACGATGAAATTACGACAGATTTAATTGAACAATATGCTTTTTTAGTTAATGCAGCATTAGAAGGTGGCATCTATTTAGAAGGCACATATTTAGTGGGCAATGTTGATATTGGCATTGCGAGCTTCCCTTTACATGCATCTAATGTTGAAGAGTTACAACAAAGGGCTCTACAAGCGGTTGACTTGGCCGGTAAAAGTGCAGAACACTGGCATATTTACCAAAATGATGGCAGTCAATTTGTGCAAAAGAAGCTTAAATTAGCGGCCGATTTAAGAAAAGCGTTAATGAATGATGAATTATCTCTCTATTTTCAACCGCAAATAGAATTAAAAAATAATAACATTTATGGCTGTGAGGTATTACTGCGTTGGCAACATCCCGAAATAGGCTTTATACCACCTGATGAGTTTATTCCAATCGCAGAATCCGCCGGATTAATTAATGATGTGACTGAATGGGTGGTTGAGCAAGCGCTCCTTCACCATAAAAGTATACTCGAAGTTTTTCCTAATCATAAAACTTCAATTAATATTTCAGGGCAAGACTTAACAAAAAGAGACTTACCTGTTCAGGTTATCTCTTTATTAGCGGAGCTTGAGATAGATCCATCAACCTTAGTGATTGAGCTTACTGAGTCAGCGACAGTGAGTGATTCATTAGATGCAAATATTGTCTTAAATGACTTTAAAAAAATAGGTGTTCAAATAGCAATAGATGACTACGGAACAGGCTATTCTTCACTAGCATATTTAAGTCAGCTCAGGTTCAATGAGATTAAAATAGATAAACAATTTGTAATGGAATTAGATCAAAGTAAAAGAGACCAAACAATTTGTAAAACAACCATTGAAATGGCTAAAAGTTTAGGCGCATTTGTTGTTGCTGAAGGTGTTGAAAATGAAAATATCGCAAATATATTACAGCAATATGGTTGTGAAATAGCACAAGGGTATCATTTCGGTAAACCTATGCCTTTTAGTGATTATTTTCAATGGTTGCAGCGATATAAGCAAACAGCTTAGTGCTTAATAAAGCTACCCATCATTTTATTTAGTACATTATACAAAGGCTGGGTATCTGCATTTTCAAGCACTTCAATAGTATATGCGATTGCTTCTAGCGATGACAGGCTGTCCGCTCTTTTTGCTTTTCTTATTATATATTGATTCTCAGGTAAATTAGCAAAGCTCAGTGTTTTAAATTTTAATAACCAAGGGTTTTTCATTTTTAATTTATACGCTTTTTTCCATGTGCCATCTAAAATAATTAAGTTTATTTTCTGACTATTTTCTAGGTCTAATTTTTCAACTTCAACCGCATTGTCATCTGGATATAATAAAAAAGTATTTTCTGCGGGTAAACTTTGTATTTCTTTAAAAGAATCAGACTCTTCACCAACAAAAACGGTTAAATTAGGTAAACATAATTGTGCTAGCCTAATTGTGTTTTTTGCCGCTTTTACTTCGCTTGGATGTTGCATAACATAAATTTTTGTTTGACAGTCTATGTTAGACACCGCTTCACAAACGCAGGTTTTTAATGGGTAATGACAAAGTGCGCAAGTGGCTCTAGACATAGGATTTTAAATTTATAGTTCATTCTAAGTAAAGGTATTTTAAACTTCTAAAATGAAACTAACAATGGATTTTAATTTGGTTTTTAATACAAGTATGTTTACACTGTAGTTAAGGTTACTTTGTTTTGCATTTCGTATTCACCTAACAATAAAAGGAATATTTATGGGCGATCAGGTTATTGATGAAGATGCACTTTTAGGAATGAAGTCTTTATTGGGTGAGCAATTTAATGACACTTTAGATTTTTGCTACTGTGAATTCGATCGTTTAAATCAAGAGTTAGCACAATCAATCCATAATGATAATGAAAGTGCCATAAGACATGCCCATAGCTTAAAATCTAATGCAGCCCAGTTTGGTGCGTTAACTTTAGCTGAAATGGCTAAGAATGTAGAGCATTCCCTTAATGATGGTAATTTAAATGATGCGCTAGTATATGCAGCACAATTGCAATCATTGATAGATCAAACTAAAGATAAAATTAATCTATGGAAGGCTAAATAGGGACATTGCCTACAAATATTTAATGTAGGCAAAAATCACAAAGAAGGTTTTATTGGTGATCCCATGAAATATTTGAGACCAAGCCGCAATCATCGCACTTAAAGTCAAATAATCCAAACCAAGGTTCATCTAAACGCCAATCACCATCACAGCTCGGACACTTTCTTGTTTGCTCTGCAATTTTATTTAAACCACCCACACGATATAAATAATAATAAACAGGTTTTTTAGTTAATGCGCTGATCCGCTTTCTTAATGTTTGCCCTCGGCGGTATAAATCACTGTTGATATCTGCTAATTCTTTAATTGCAGAGAACTCACACCGTGTCGCACCATTGATTTGAATTTGATCGCACGCTTGCCAGTCTTCTTGCCACTTGATTAAGGCTTTATAATCGCCATTTGCAATGGCTGGAAGTTTATAAAGAGGAACTGGCATAAAGTCATCGCCGCAATATACTGGGCTGCAAGTATGGACATAAGTGGTATAAATAATATAACTACTTGATTCATCTCTCGGTGCGGCGCCATTAGCATGAATATCTTGACCTATAACTTTAGTTTTTGGCTGTAACAAACCGACATCGTTTAATTTTTCTAAGCTACTTTTTACAAACGGGCTATGGTAGAGCGGGTGTAATGAATCTTGCTCAGGACACATAACGCGCGTAAGGAAATAACCATCTTTTAATACAGTAGGGAATTCTTCCCCAATAATTTGACCATTAAAACGCAGTGCATTTACTAAGCGAATGATCGCTTTTTCAGCGGCTTCTAAAGTTGTATCTTGGTAGCAATCAAAAGTTAAATCAACAACAAACATTTATGAATTACCTGTTTTTTTTGAGTCTTGAAGTAAGTTTAAAAGCAGATCTAACTTGCTTTCGATTCTATCTAACTGAGTTTGTGATTCATTTTTTTTCGGTTCTTGGGATTTTTGTTTTTGCTCGTCAATTTTAAAATTATCAGGGTCGTTTTTATATCGACCTAAAACAGAAATAATAATAGGCATAGGCACAGTTTGGCTTAATTTTCCCTTTATTAAAGCGACAGAAGGTACTTTATTTTGTACGAGTATTTTTTTTATTGCTTCAATAACAAATTGTTCCATAAGGGACTCTTAAAAAGTTAAATTGGTCAAATTAGCTAAATTTTAGCGTGAACATAATGATATAACTAGTCGTTTTTAAAACTATTAAATTTTATTTATAAAAAACAAAGCTTTAAATGTTGGCACTGATTTTGTTTAATTATTTCCTGAATCAAATTATTTATTGGATAACTTATAATGAAAAAAATATTAACCGCATTACTTTTAGTATCACCTTTAGCATTAACGGGTTGTGTCATTGCTGTTGATGGTGCTGCGGATCACTATTCAAAAGATAGTTGGGAAGTAAGACAAGATAGTAATAGATCGATGATCAGTAATTTAGAACTAGGCCAATCTATTGATTTAATTAAAGGGAAGTTAGGGGTGCCTGATTTTTATGAAGTTTATAATAAAAACTCAGAACATACACAAGTATTGTTCTATCGTACCCATAGAACAGATTCAGATAGCAAAACAACAAAAGATGAATGTCACTTTTTAAAGTTTAAAGATAATAAATTAGTTGCTATTGGTGATGGTGCGTCAATTTCAAACCATTTATAAATAAAGTATTTGATATCAAGGTACTTCAATTCGATTTATCTTGATATCGCAGATTTGTTAATTTCTTAACAAAGTATCAAACTGATCTATTATTTCACTCCAATCTCCATCTTCAGCTAATGATTCCGCTAAAAAATTCGCTTGGCCGTTATTCCAAAATGGCGCTTCACTGATATGAGTTGCACTCGCCAGTTGGTGCTCTGCAATAAATGAATTAATACCAGATTTTGAGTTGTCTAAACCAAGTTGCGCAAATAAATTTGTTAAATTGTGCAAATTTGTATCCATTTTATTTCCCAATTTTTAATTATGTTCTATATAAATATAGAACATAATAATAACAATGGAATCAATCATGGATACAGTGGCAACAATACATACACCAAATGAATCTCTAAAAGCAATTTATCTTACAGCGCAAGACTTAAGTCTCGCAGCGAGTTTACTTTATCAGGCATATCATGATGATCCGCTATTAATGGAGATTTTAAACTCATCTACAAGCACGCCTGCAACATATGAAAAAAAATTAAGAGCGTTGATCAGAGAAGAGCTCAACAGCTTTTGGCAGAGCCATGAACCTTTAGTGGGTTTATTTAAAGGAGATACTTTAAAAGCGGTAGCCTGTGTTTTTAAATCAGGAAGTAAAATGAAAGCACAAAGAGTGTGGCATTGGCGATTAAAATTGATGCTGAGCGCAGGTTATTTAACGACCCAACAGCTTATTGAGAAAGAAAAAGTTATTAGACAATCACTGGATGAATATGATTGTTATCATTTCCTTGCATTTATAGCAGTAGCACCAAGTATGCAAAAACAAGGGTTTGGTAGTTTTTTATTACGCGCGCTAGATGATCTCGTTAAAACAGATGAGGATACTTTAGGACTGGCAGTTTATGTGACTCGTGATGACTTAAAGGCTTTGTTTATAACTGATGGCTTTAAGCAAATTAAACAGCTTGAGTTCAGCAATATCAGTGGTGATTTGTTATTCAAACTAAAATCGAGCATTTAATATAATTTCACGCTTTAGGCATAAAGGAAGTTTCAGTGTGAGATATATCCTACATTAACGTAGGTTAGGACGTTTGTTTCCGTATCTTTCACTGATGTTTTTAGGTTAAGTTGTTGATAGTTAGTCTCTTATTATTTTTTACAATGTTAAGACAAAAATAAAATTAGCTTTTTAAGCTAATTTTATTTCATATTTCACTTAATATTAGTCCTGTAGGAAGCAAGCAGGTCATAGGAAATGACTGAAGTGTCAGGGAAGGGATTTAAGACAGATATCAAGATGATGTCACAGGGAAATAAAGGAGAAGGATAGGGAATACTAGGATGGTAAAGTATTAAATGATTTAATACTCGGTTAATTGGATTAGCCAATGTCATGGAAAGGATTAAAGACAGATATCAAGATGATGTCACAGGGAAATAAAGGAGAAGGATAGGGAATACCAGGATGGTAAAGTATTAAATGACTTAATACTCGGTTAATTGGATTAGTCAATGTCATGGAAAGGAACTAAGACAGATATCAGGATGATGTCACAGGGAAACAAAGGAGAAGGATAGGGAATACCAGGATGGTAAAGTATTAAATGATTTAATACTCGGTTAATTGGATTAGCCAATGTCATGGAAAGGATTAAAGACAGATATCAGGATGATGTCACAGGGATATAAAGGAAAGGGATTTAAGGACGTACTTTGTGTTAAATGATTTAACACTTAACAGGATGTTATGGATATTTGCATGATGCAATTAGGATGAGTTAGGAAGACTCAAAATATCAGGGATAGGCATGGAAGGTTAGGACACCTCAGGATGAGGCAAGGAATAGAGTCTGGATGACTTAGATAGGTTTTATGGATAAAACCTTTGTTATGGATACTTAAGGGAAGGCAATCGCCAAAGGTGAGTGGAAAACCTTATACATGGATGGAAAAATAAGATTGGGGCGTAGCATTAAGCTACGCCTTAGTTCTTTTTGTAGAAAAATAAATCATTTACGCTTCTAAAAAGATTTAAATTTTATGAGGTGGTACTAATACATCAACAAGCTTAATATCTTCCATTGTTAATTCTGCTTGATAGCGGCTTTGCCCATCACTTGAAAAATCAAAAATAAAAATACTTTTTAGTCCTGGCTTTCCTGTGCGTAATAGTCCTAGTCTTTGCTTTTTACAAGCGACATCTAATAGTTGAACTTGCAGTTTTTCAGCCTGATTTTTTGCATGAGCTTGAGCAGCCTCTGCTATTTTTCGATTTAACCAAAAAAAATAAATAACAGCTGATACTGTCATAATTAACCAAAGTGACGCCATAAAAAATCCTATTTTTTTAACTTATGAAAAAAGTTTACCAATTGCATGTGCTAACGCATCACTTCGATTTTCAACTCTCAATAATGCTAATAACTGAGGGCGAACCGTTGGAATAGCAACTAAATCAGCAAAAATACCTGAAAATAATTCTGGGTAGTCTGCTATATGTGCCACTGCATCCATAAATAAATGCAAACGTTTTGGCTCGCTAAGACATTGCCAAGTACGACCTGTAATAGTCAAAATGATATCAAGGTTAGTAGCTAACTCTGAGTTTAAAATGGTATCAATTAAACCGTTTAATAATGCTTGTGCCTTAGTATGAGATAAACATCTTAGGTAGTTTACTAATGCAGGTACATCTTTATTTTCGATTGCGATATGAGCCAGTTCAACCAACTTTTCAGTAAGCGCTGTTGAAATTTCAACATTTTCTAACATAGACGCAAGAGGAGAGCATACCTCTACAGGTAAATCTGCAAACGTATTAATGAGACTTGTTAGGTTTTCTGTTTTATCTAGTCTAAAGGCAAAGTCAGCAATACCTTGAAGAGAAAGCGATTCCCAGTCTGTAAACCCTAACTTACCACTAAAGTAAAGCTGTGCTGGTTCATAATAAATAGAGGCAGGTTTATTTGTTTCTACTTTCATTAAAGCATTAAATGCGGCACGTTTATTGGCATTTGGCGTAAATACATATGGATTATTATTGAGTTGTTGGCCATCTTGCTGACCGGTCAACTGTGTACCTAAGGCCTCAAGTACCATGCTCGCAAAGTGATCTCTGCTGGCTTGAACTAATTTACTTTCTTCATCCAAAGGCAGTTTTAAAAACCAAATATAGGGTTCTTCAGTTTCTTTTTTATCCCAAAATAGAATGGCGATTAATGCATGTTTTTGTAATGGAGTAGGATAAGGGATTTGGGCATTTTCAATTTTTGAAAAAGTTTCTTTATTAATTTTAGTGATACGGCGACCAATGTCATACGCACGCCATTGTGTACCAGCTGCATCTAATAAATCTGCCAATGTTGATATATTGCTATCCATTACTTAACCTTAAAAATATAAACTGATTGCAATTATAATGAGTTTGTTTGATCGTGCCAATAACTTGTTATAATCAGCAAAGATAATACTTAGCCATTAAATAAAAGTAGTAAACATGAGTGAAGTGATAAATAAAGAAATGATACAAGAAGAAGTGGAGATACCAAAGTTAACTATCTTGTATCAAGATGAATATTTTGTAGCAATAGATAAACCTGCAGGTTTATTAGTTCACCGATCTTTTTTAGATAAACATGAAACGCAATTTGCAATGCAAATGTTACGCGATCAAATTGGGCAACATGTATATCCTGTTCATAGATTAGACCGTCCTACTTCAGGTGTACTTTTATTTGCCTTAAGTTCTGAGTCAGCACGTAAGATGAATGAAATATTTATCGCGCATCAAGTACAAAAACGCTATTTAGCACTGGTAAGAGGTTTTGCGCCTGAACATAGACTGCTAGATAAGCCATTAAAAGAGCAACTAGATAAAATAGCAGATAAACATGCAAACCAAGATAAACCAGCACAAAGCGCGATTACTGATTTTAAATGCTTAAAACAAGCGAGTTTAGATATTCCTTTTGGCAAATACCCAAGTATTCGTTATTCACTGGTTGAATGTTACCCTAAAACAGGGCGTAAACATCAGATCAGAAGGCATTTAAACCACTTGACGCATCCTATAATCGGGGATGTAAATCATGGCGATAATCGTCATAACCACTTTTTTAGAGAGCACTTTGAACTAAGACGTTTAATGTTATTTGCTACAAATTTAAGTTTTAAACATCCCTATACAGATGTTCAGATAAATATTGAAGCTAGCTTAGGGGAAGAGGTATTATCAATTTTCAAACAATTAAATTGGTCTGACTCAGAGCTGGATTATCGCCAAAAGTAAAAAAGGATAATGATATGTCACAAATTAGTATTTTTGTTGGTTCAGTTTATGGCGGTGCGCAAGAGCTCGCTTTTACTTTAGCTGATTCATTAAAGTCTACAAAGCATCAATCTGAGGTATTTTTACCGGGCACAATAAATGATGTGAAAAATGCTTCCCATATACTGTTTGTGACTTCAACTACAGGAGCGGGAGATATCCCTGCAGAATTAGAAGCTTTATATTTAGAATTAAAGCATCAATTCCCGTTATTAACAGATATCCCTTATGGCATTATTACATTAGGCGATAGTAGTTATGACGATACTTTTTGTGGCGCAGGAAAAAAAATAGATGTCTTGTTGCAAGAGTTGCAAGCTAAAGCATGTATTAAAAACTTAGAAATAGATGCGTGTGAAGACTTTGAGCCAGAAAAACCCGCTCTAGTGTGGTTTGATTCATTTATAAAAGCACTTTAAGCAATTGTTAAAGGGATTTTTATAAAGCTAAGCTTATTATTTTCATCCACAGGTAATATGCCTGCATTAACATTGATTTGAATGGCGCTGAGTAATAATTTGGGGGCGCTTAGGGTATTATCTCTTTGCTCTCTTAATGATACATAGTCGTGCTGGCTGGTATTATGTTTTAAATGTACGTTATATTTTTTTTGCTCTGAGACTGTGGTTTTATATACAAGTTCACGGCCATGAGGCTGGTAGTCGTGGCACATCCACAACTGTAAATCGTCGCCAAGTTCAAATATTCTTTGTATAGAGTGATAAAGCTGACTCGCATTGCCATCAGGGAAGTCACACCTTGCAGTACCGCCATCTGGCATAAATAAAGTATCGCCAACAAACACATTGCCATCAACTAATATACAAATGCTATCGGGAGTATGCCCTGGTGTTGCTAAAATACGAACCGGTATATCACCTAGATTAAAAACTTCATTATCTACAAAAAGGTGATCAAATTGACTGCCATTACACTGTACTTTTAAATCCATTTTTTCATTAAAAGTGTGTTGTACTTGTGTTACAGCATCACTGACCGCAATTTTAGCACCTAGTTTATTTTTAAAAAACTGTGAAGATGTGACATGATCTGCATGAGTATGGGTCTCTATTACCCAGTCGATATCCAGATGATGGGAATCAATATAATCAAGCATCAGGTTGGCTGTAGTATAACTCAAACTGCCTGAATAAATATCAAAATCAAGCACAGGATCAATGATCATGCCTTTTAGTGATCTTGTATCAAATACCACATAAGAAAGGGTTGCGGTATCTTGATGAAAAAAAGCCTCTATATTTATACTCATAATTTTCTACTTTATAGTGAGCCGTAACTCGGTTTAAATGTTAACTTGGTTGGTATCCTAAATCGGCTAATAATGTTTTGCTATTAGCTGCATCTCTTGCTAAATCATCACAACGCTCATTTTGTTCATGGCCAGTATGACCTTTAACCCAATGCCAAGAAACATCATGCTGGCTATTAACTTGATCTAATCTCTGCCATAAATCAACATTTTTTACCGGTGTTTTATTTGACGTTTGCCAATTTCGTTTTTTCCAGCCTTGCATCCAAGACTCTATACCTTGTTTTACATACTGACTATCTGTGGTTAATGATACAACACAAGGTTTTGTCAGAGCTTCAAGTCCGACAATCGCGGCTAATAGCTCCATTCTATTATTGGTAGTTAAGGTATATCCTTGGCTTAATTCTTTAATATGGCCTTTATAAATCAGGATGGCACCATAACCGCCTGGCCCAGGATTGCCTAAGCAAGAGCCATCGGTATAAATTTCTACATTTTTTTGCACACAATACCTATTATTTTTGTTTGATTATATTTAAGTTTAACCATACTGAAATTCGCATATTAAGCGTGTTTGGGTATAGAATACTTATAAGTTGTAAAATAACATAAATGAAGTAATAGGCGATATGGACCACAGACAAATAGTTCTTGATACAGAAACCACAGGAATAGATCCAAAACAAGGTCATAGGATCATTGAAATTGGTTGTGTAGAGCTTATCAATCGACGTATGACGGGGAATAACTTTCACGTTTATATTAATCCTGATCGCCCAATTGAAGATGAAGCTATAGATGTACATGGTATTACTAATGAATTTCTGCGTGATAAACCACGCTATCACCAAGTCGCCCAGGAGTTTTTTGATTATATAAAAGGTTCGGAGTTAGTGATCCATAATGCAGCGTTCGATGTCGGATTTATGGAACATGAATTTGCTATGCTTAATACCCGTTACCCCAAAACGGCAGAGTATTGCAAAATAATTGATACCCTGAAAATGGCACGTGATTTACATCCAGGGCAAAAGAATAACTTGGATGCCTTATGTCGTCGTTACGATATCAATAATTCAAAACGTACCATGCATGGGGCTTTACTGGATTCTGAAATTCTAACCGATGTATATTTAGCCATGACAGGTGGTCAGGTAAATATTAACTATGGTATGGATGGTGCTAAAAAAGGTAAAGAGGGTGAAATCATTCGTTTATCTGCTGATAGAGCACCATTAAATATAATAAGAGCTTCAGCAGAAGAATTAATTGAGCATGAGTCAAGATTAGATGTAGTAGGTGATGCCTGTCTTTGGCGTCAATAAAACTTAGAAAACCGTGTAATAGATTATTAAAGATATGGCGTCATAAAGGTATGAGTATTAAAAATATCATATAGCATTAAAAAACAAATGGTTGTTATGGCGCCTATAAGGAAGTGTGTATGAAAGCGATAATGAGTTTATTAATATGTTTAATTAGCCCATTTGTATTTGCTGTTGAGCCCGAAGAGGCTTTAGAAGTAATTCAAAGAGATGCCGGTGAAAATGAGGTTAAACTCTTTAATAACCGCTTTAGAATAGATCATAAAGTTGATGAGATTACTTTGCTCTTTTTTAGAAAACGCGGTTCTTCACCCGTTATTCTAATTCGCCCTGACGGCAGTAAAATGTATGCGACTCAAGGCGTGACAGGTGAAATTGAATGGTATGATGATTTAACCTACGACATTATTAAAATAAAAAAACCTATGCCAGGGCCATGGCAGGCTGTTGGCGATATTCTTCCCGAAAGTAAAATTCTTGTATTAAGTGAAATAGAACTTCATGTTGATCCCCTACCTGAACTGATGTTTAAAGGCGAGACGATTAAACTAACAGGGAAACTAACAAATGGCGGTGCGCCTATCACTTCAGGGCATTTTAGAGACGTTGTTACCCTTGATGTTGATTTTGTCAGTACTAATAATAGTGAGTATAAAAACTTTGGTGCTAAAACCGTTAGGGTTGCGGAATTTAAAGATGATGGTAAAGGGTTTGATGAGTACCCAGGAGATGCGGTATTTACTGGGGAGTTCAAACTAAACTTTGCAAGTGGCCAATGGCGCCCTGAATTTTATTTAATTACACCTTTAGTCGAAAGACGCTTAGTGCATGAGTCAGTCATGCTTGAGGAAGCACCGTTTACCTATGAACTTGAGCTCGCAAAAGAAGAAAAATCAGAACATGTACTAAAAATAAAGATCGATAATACTCAGGTTGATCCAAACACTGTCTTATTCCAAGGGAAAATCTTTTACCCTAATAATGAAGAGCAGGCTTTTTCAATTGATGCAAATGATACCGCTAACAGAGAAATTAGATTAATGAATTATGATTGGGGGAATTACTCGGTAGAGCTGTCGGCTTTTGGTACAAATATAAATGGTCGAGAGTTTATGACAACACTAGAAAACTATACTTTTAGAATTGAGCCACCAATTGAAGAAGAAGAACAAAAAGCTGAAATAATCCCTCCAACCCAAAGTGATTTGAAACTTGATGAAATAAATAATGAATTAATTGAGCAGCAACAAGCGTCAGAAATAGAAACCAGTAAGTTAATTTCAATAATCATAATAGGAAATGTGGTTATTTTAATACTTGGTGGGTTATTTTTTCGATTAGTGGTGCAAAAGAAGCCTTTATTTAAGTTTAACTTCAAATTTAAAAGTAAAAAAAGCACAGCAGAGGAAGAGTTTAGTTTTGATGATTCAAATGAAAAATCAAAAAATGGTCGCAAATCAAACGATAGCGATGAAATTTTAAACCTTTCTATCTCAGATGACTAAAAAATGCAGAAAATTGAAAATAAGTGTTGACTCTAAAGGGCCTCATTCGTATTATTCACGCCGCTGGCAAGGGAGACCAAGTCGGAAAGCAAATATAGCGGAGTGGTAGTTCAGTTGGTTAGAATACCGGCCTGTCACGCCGGGGGTCGCGGGTTCGAGTCCCGTCCACTCCGCCAACATTTGCACTGTAACAAATTAAGAATAAGCTGGAGTGGTAGTTCAGTTGGTTAGAATACCGGCCTGTCACGCCGGGGGTCGCGGGTTCGAGTCCCGTCCACTCCGCCAACACTTATTGTTACAACGCCGAAAGGCATTTATTTTATTCCTTTGCGGAGTGGTAGTTCAGTTGGTTAGAATACCGGCCTGTCACGCCGGGGGTCGCGGGTTCGAGTCCCGTCCACTCCGCCAATAGGATAGAATAATAAATATAACATCGTAAGATTTTGCGGAGTGGTAGTTCAGTTGGTTAGAATACCGGCCTGTCACGCCGGGGGTCGCGGGTTCGAGTCCCGTCCACTCCGCCATTATCTACAATGTTAAGTTTTACTCTACAGCGTGATGATTAACTTAGTTAATTGGTAGAGTGATAAACTTCGGTTTATCAAATGTCGAAAGACATTAAATTTGTTTATATCTCAGCGGAGTGGTAGTTCAGTTGGTTAGAATACCGGCCTGTCACGCCGGGGGTCGCGGGTTCGAGTCCCGTCCACTCCGCCATTTGATATAACTAAATTTAAAAGTAAAGTAAGATTTTGCGGAGTGGTAGTTCAGTTGGTTAGAATACCGGCCTGTCACGCCGGGGGTCGCGGGTTCGAGTCCCGTCCACTCCGCCATTTACTTACATTACTTGAATATGATACCACTGCGGAGTGGTAGTTCAGTTGGTTAGAATACCGGCCTGTCACGCCGGGGGTCGCGGGTTCGAGTCCCGTCCACTCCGCCATTTGTCTTAAGATGAATAAAACCAATCATATTCAAAAATAAATACCACTGCGGAGTGGTAGTTCAGTTGGTTAGAATACCGGCCTGTCACGCCGGGGGTCGCGGGTTCGAGTCCCGTCCACTCCGCCATTTATTTTAAGTTAAAGTCAAATTCCTCGTTTAAATCTAAAACTCAATTTATCAATATCTTGAAAAATCTATTTATATATTCTTAATCCAAAAATTTAACTATATTAAGCTAAATTCTTCCTTTTATATTATTTCTATCAATTTCAAATGATTAAAAGTTTTATGCTAATCCTAATCAATATATAAATGGTCAAAATATTTGATATTTATTAGCTCTAGGAATATATTTCCATGTAAAGTAAACTTAACATCAAATTAGGTACATTTAACATTTGATAGGTAATGGAATAAATCTTATGAATAGCAGTTTTCAAGAGAAAAACTTATGGTTAGAGCTAACTGCAACTGTGCTTATTTTTTCTTATTACTTGGAACAACTTCTCGGTTTACGCGTTTTCAGCTAGCAGATAGTACAGTGATCATTAGTTTATTATTTAAAGTGGTTATGTTCTCAGTAATACTTATGTCGGTTTCTTTTGCGATACTGACAATTATCAACTACAAAAATGCAAAAAAATCGCTTGATGAACGAGAAGCCTTAATAGAGTTAAGAGGCAGTTATTATAGCAATTGGATTTTAAAGGTTGGCGTTGTAATAGCCGTTGCGCAGTATGCTTTAGAGTCAAATGCATGGGCAATAGGTTTGCATCAAAACATACCTTTTTTGCCACTTCATATTTTAGTTTTAGCGTTTTTATTATCAGAATTTATAAGCTGTGTTAAACAAGTTAGGCTATTTCGTAAAGGAGTTTGATGATGGCAAAGTTATGTATTAGAAATAATATACGCCAGCTTAGGTTTCATCATAATGAAATGACTCAACAGGCATTAGCTGATGTCATAGGTGTCAGTCGTCGAACTGTAATAGCAATTGAATCTGCTAAGTATTCTCCATCTTTAGAAGTCGCCTTTAAAATATCAGCTGTATTTAAAGTGTCTTTAGAAGATATGTTTATACCAATTCCAATAAATATGTGAGCAATTTAAATGGTCTAAATATACAATAGCCGCGTTGCTTTCAATCCCAATAGCCAGCTATTGGTCAATCAAGCGCCTTGCTCTTGAAAATTTATCCTAATTTATATTAGATCACTAACTTAATAGAATTGGTATTATTTATGAACCTTGAAACAGAGCAATATGCATTAGGCTTAAATTAAAGCTGATATAAAAGGAATTAGTACGATGCTAGATATCAAAAATCTTAATCACTCAGTGAATGACGGTACCAATGAAAGAGAGATATTGTCTGATATTAATCTAAAGTTAGCGCAAGGGCAGTCTCTTGCATTAATGGGTGACAGCGGTAGTGGTAAAACGAGCCTTTTAAATTTAATTTGTGCTTTAGAACCAATTCAGCAGGGCGATATTTATTTATCTGATACTAATATTAAAAACCTTTCAGATAAAAAATTAAGTTTGATCCGTAAAAATGAATTAGGCATTATTTTTCAGCAATTTAATTTACTAACAGGCTTAAATGTAAAAGATAATATTGCTTTTAGTGCCAAGTTAGCTAATAAATTTGATCAACAACATATTACAAAATTAACTGAGTCTTTATCTATAGATCACTTACTAGAAAAATACCCTGCAACTTTATCTGGCGGCGAAATCCAAAGAGTGGCAATCGCCCGTGCATTGGCTGCGAAACCAAAACTGTTATTAGCGGACGAACCAACAGGCAATCTCGATATTAAAAATAGTAACATTGTGGTGGATTTATTAGTTAATTTGGCAAAAACCTATAATACTGCGCTATTAGTCGTAACGCATAGCCAACAAGTCGCACAAAAAATGGATGTTATGTACCGCTTGGTCAGTGGTAAACTATTACAGGTACATGCCTTAGAAGCAAAGAAGGCTTAATTTTATGAAGCAACTGGCGCTCATATTTCAGGTTCAATTTGCGGAATATAAGCAAAATGCACTACTCAATATTGGCTTTATTTTTAGCCTAGCAATAGCCACAAGTACTCTGTTAAGTATTTTAATTTTAAATCACGCAAGTAAACAGCAATACCAACAAGCAAATAGCCAACTTCAAAGCCCAGTCGCGCAGTATATTGTGCCAAAGCGTGGTAATACAGTGTCGGCGAAGGACTTTGCCAAGTTAAGACAGCAAGGATTTAATGAACTGCAAGGTGTATTGTCATTTCGAAAAAAGTTGATAAATAATCAAACAATATATTTTAAGGCAATAGATTTATTACCTTTGAGCATCACACAACCTGATATTTATGATCCTACTTCAATATTATTATCCCAAGAATATGTAAATAAACTTAACTTAGATAATTCATCGCAATTACAATTAATAGAGCAGCCTAAATTAACCGTAAAAATAATTGATTCTAAGTTATGGCATAATGTCGCGTTATTAGATATTGCCTATGCTTGGCAGTTATTCCCGGAATATACTGGCTTTAGTTATTTAATCGTGAGTGAAATGACATCTAATAGAGTAAAAAATTTAAGCAATTCCCTGCCAGAACACCTCATTTTACAACAATCTTTTAATATTAAAGAGCGTTCGGGCTTTGCCGATGCGTTGCATTTAAACTTAACCGCTTTAGCATTACTTGGTTTTATAGTGAGTAGCTTTATTGCTTTTCAAGGGGCAAATCAAGCTTGGCATAAGCGATGTGAAATCATGTCACAATTAAGACTATTAGGTATTTCTCGATTTGAAATTAAACTTGCTCTAATATTTGAGGCTGCATTTTTAATAATAATCTCAAGTATTGTAGGTGTGATGCTTGCTTTTATAATGGTAAGTTTTTTACTTCCCATATTAGGTTTTACTTTATCTCAATTATATCAATTGCAATCAAGTGGTCATTTTACATGGGATTGGTTGTATTTACTTTGGTCTGTGATGATATCGACACTGGCAGTTTTTTTAGCTTTAATTAAGCAATTTAAGTTAATCAACAGCAAAAAAATTTCGCTCTTTTCTAAACAAAGTAAGGTTAATTCAACTGACGCTAAATTCTATAAAAAACTATTATTTTTCATCCTATTGGCTAGTATTGTGTTTTTTATTATTCCTGAAGTCAGTTGGCATTCTATTATGCTTAAATATGGGGTTTTATTAATCATTACAACAGCAATATTGCCCGTATTTTTATACTTTATTTTTTTATTTTTAAATAAGTTGATAACAGATTACAAAACAAACTATCTATTACAAGATTTAAAAAATCAGATCTCAATTCGGTTTTTGCCTTTAGCTGCATTTTATATTGCCTTAACAACAAGCATTGCTGCAGCATTAATGGTTGCGAGCTTTGAGTCCGCGTTTACTAAGTATTTAGACCAACATTTAAATGAAGATTTATATATAAGGTTTAAAGTGGGAGAAAAACACACAATACAGCAGTGGTTAAATCAAAATACAAATGTAGATGAATTTATTTTATATATAGATGCTAAAGCACTTGTTGGTAAAGATACTGTTGCAGTTAATACGGTTAATTCAAAACGGCAATTAAGTTCAATTGTATTTAAATCTCAGATCACCCAACCACTAGATAAAGTTCTAGAAAATGGCTGTTTTATAAATGAACAACTTGCACTAAAGCGCAATATTTTATTATCAGATAAAATTAAAATGTCGCAAAATACATCAAAGCGAAGCCCATTCATATGTACGGTAACAGGTATTTATTATGATTATGGTAATCCTAGTTTTGAAATAACTTTAGGCAAAGAACTTGCACAAATACATCTAAATGGGCTTAAAGAAATAGGTTTTGGTGTCTATTTTAAATCATTTGATGACACTATTATTGCTGATTTAGTTGAACAATTAAATATAGATGACAGCCAACTATATCAGCCATCACAAATTAAAAAAATGGCATTAAAAGTGTTTAAACAAACTTTTATTTTAACCCAAGCCATTGCTGTAATTTTATTATCTATCGCCTGTTTTGGCTTGTTTTTGTCTGCAAATAACCTTGAACTGGCAAGAAAGTCGCAACTGTATATTTTAATTAGCCTTGGGTTTAGTAAATCAGCTTTATTTGTTCATATGTTAGTGCAATGGTTATTACTTGCTTGCGGCTGTATTTTATTGAGTTGGCCTATAGCGAGCATATTAGCTAACGTCTTAGTCTCAAAGGTTTTACCTAGCTCTTTTGGTTGGTCAATGCCTTTGTTATTGGAAATGTCATCATTTGTAAATAGCAGCATTATAGGGTTAGTGTGTTTAGTGCCTGCTTTATCCTTAGTGCTTAGAAAAGTAAACTTTAAAGGCCGACTATGAGATTGATAGTGTTAATAGCAGCTTTGTTGATTCTTGCGTGTGGGGAGGATATCTCAGACAAAAATTTAGAGAAAAACACAGAGAAAAAAAAGTATGTTAGCCCATTACATCGCCTAGCAGACAGCACTCAAAATTATCAAATCCCCTCAATTGATAATCAAATTAATTTTCCAGATGCGCATTCACCAAAAAAGGATTATCGACATGAATGGTGGTATATTACAGCAAATTTAGACACTGATAAGGGTGATAACATTGCAGTACAATGGACTTTATTTCGCACTGCAATCAAGGGCAAACATTGGTACTTTGCTCACGCAGCACTTGGTAGTGATAAACAGCATTTATCCGCTTTTAGGAATGCCCGTGAGGAACTCGGCAATCTCACTATCACTAATAACCCCTTTAGTGCTTCTATTGATGATTGGTCATGGCAATCATCAGCTGAGTTATTGCCTGCAAAACTACACTTTGCTGACTTTAAAGATGATAATCAGTGGCAAGTGAAACTGGATTTACAAGGTGCTAACCAATTCTATTTACAGGGTGCTCAAGGTTATAATAGAAAACATTCACAGCTGCCAATCGCAAGTCATTATTACTCTCAGCCATTTATCAAAGCATCAGGGCAGATCTTTCTTGACGGTAAATGGCACAATGTAACAGGAAATGCATGGTTTGATAGAGAGTGGGGCTCTCAAATGTTAGCACCAGAACAACAAGGTTGGGATTGGTTTTCGCTGAGATTAAAACCTGAGTTAGCATTAATGGTTTATCGCATTCGCTCTGATAATAAAGATTTTATTTATGCCAGCTTAATGCATGATAATGGTGATATTGAAACACTCACTCCAGATGAAGTTAAGCTGATTTCAATAATAAGTACAGTTCAGAGTACTTATCCAAATCACTTTAAAATTAAAATAAAAAAACATGAAATTGATATAGATGTGAAAACAATTAACAAAGATCAAATCATGCGGTTTGGCATTGAGTATTTTGAAGGTATGGTGAATTTTACAGGTAGCCACACAGGCATAGGTTTTTTAGAAATGACAGGATATTAGGTTTGCAAATGAAAAAGTTACATAAATATTTAGGTTTTATTATGGTCTTGCCCTTTATTGCTTGGGCAGTTACTGGCGTGTATTTTTTTATTAAACCAGGATATAAAAGTGCCTATGAAAGCCTACCAATTCAAACCTACGCAATTACTGATACTATTGAACTAAAAGTAAATGAAGCTTGGCTTGAATCCAGAGTTATAAAGTCGATTTTAGGCACTCATTTACTGGTGAAAACTGATGATGGTTGGCAACACAGAGATTTAAATACGTTAAATATCATAGAAACTCCCACACAAAAACAAATCGAAATTTTGCTTAATGATGCAATTAAACATAACCCACTCAGATATGGCAATATAGCAAGTATAGATGGATTGAAAGTGATCACAGATACAGATGTAAGGATCAGTTTAAACTGGAATAATATGAGCTTATATCAACAAGGAAAAGATACAGATTTTATAAATCAAATGTATAAAATTCATTATTTACAATGGACTGGTATCAAATCAATTGACAAAGTTTTAGGTATTATTGGCCTTATATTAGTATTGTTATTGGCTTTTTTAGGAGTAAGAATGTCAATAGCTTATAAAAAAGTCTCTATTTAATTAATCGGTACAATCTGATATTGTATCTGAGCTTTTATTCTAAATATCATCAGGGAAGAATATGAAATTAAAAAAACTAAGTTTAGCGATTGCTTTTACTTTGCCGCTATTTATAAATGCCAGTGATTTAAAGGAAGTGAATACACAATTTAAAGAAGCTTATCATCAATATCAAGCTGCGATAAAAACAACAGATAAAAAAAAGCAGCTTGAGTATGCAAAGTTATCTTATGATCTTGGCAAACAAGTGTATGGTGAGCAAAACATTAATACAGCGCGCCTAGGCTTTAACTTAGGGTCAATTTATAATAATACTCACAAGCCAGAGCAAGCAAGAAAAGTACTAGCGCCTTTAATTGAGATATATAAAACACAGTTAGGCAAATATCATATTGAACTTGTTGATTTATATTTTGCTTATGCGAAGTCTCTGCCTTATAAAAAGAATGATATGGCAGAACGCTATTATAAAAAAGCACTGACGGTAATAGATGAGCAATCAGAAAAAGATCCTTTATTAAAAGCATTGATCACTTTAGATGCGGGCATTGAATTATTAGCCATAGGCTCTAGAAAAAGTAAAATGATTTTAGATGCTCAGGAGTACTTAATTGAGCAATTTCCCGCAAATGATAAACGTGTTGTAAAAGCAAATTTTTATGCGGGTAAATATTATTTAGCACGTAAGAGTTATGGTAAGTCAGTAGAAAATTTTGAATCAAATTTAGCTATATTTGAAGCCTTAAAAGGCCCAACACATCCACTTGAGCTCAATACCCATGCCTTTTTAATTAATGCATTGGAAAAATCGGGTAAAAGTGATGAAGCAACTAAGCATTGTATTGCGATTGGTAAAATGAGACCTTGGGATGATGATCAAGAACAAAGACCTTTGTATCGTGCAAATCCAGAATTCCCAAATAGCATGGCAAGAGCTAGGCAAAATGGCTCAGTAAAAATTGAATTTACAATTTCTGATTTTGGATTTGTGACTGATGCAAAAATAATTAACCCTGAAGAATCAAAAGGATTTCATAAAGTAGCGTTAGCAGCTTTAGATAAGTGGCGTTACGCGCCTAAATTTGAAAATGGTGTTGCAGTAGAGGCTAAATCAACTGTTCAACTAGACTTTACAATTGCTCGTTAATTCATAAATGATAGCTGGAAAAGCCCTAACAAATTTTGTTAGGGCTTTTTTGATCAATTTTTAGTTTTTAGTTTCTGAAATTGAAAAGCAGAACCTAATAAAATACAGCCAATAAACATAAATGCGATTACTTTTTGCAGTACAGTAAAGCCACTAATATCCCACAATAAAACTTTTGATGTTGCGATAACAAAATAACCAATACAAATAGGCATCAACCATAAATATTGTGTTTTTAAAGTATGGAACAATAAATTTGTACCATGTATCACCAGTAAAATTGAAATTAATGGGCTTGTGAGCTTAGCCTCATAAAGATAAATAATGCTCAAATAAATAGAAGTTAAACATAAGTGAGACATTAAAAGGCTGATTTTTTGGTTTACACCTAATCTGCGGGTCAATACAAATCGCGGTTTATGAGTATAAGAGATAAAAAATAGACTACACATTAATGGTATATATATAACAGCAATAGAAGAAGCATTATTAAGCTGAGTTATATCGTTATATAGCCATAACCCAAAGGCTAAACATAAGCTTGCAAGCCAAATATACTTATGGGTAGTGCCATAATAAGGCTTCATTCGGATATTAAAATAAGGTAATAAGATCAGAGCATAGCAATAAATAATGGTACTGAATAAGCCATAATAAGCACTATTTGTTATGCCAAATATAAAAATGAAAAGACTTATGCCCCAAAAAATACAAATTGGTGCAACTAAAGACGTCACCTTGTTTTTAAATACATCTAAAGATGACGTTATTTGATGTGTAAAAGACTTTGATATCAATAACAGCGTTAGCAGTAATGCGCAACCAAGCAGTAACGCGCTTAACCCATAGCCTTGCCAATTCTCAAAACGAATTAAATAACAGGCAAATATACTGGTTGATGTAGCTATTAATAAGACTAATTTTGCCATCAGCCACAATATTGGGCGTTGCAATTTACAATAAATAAAAATGGATAATAACGCTGAACCCCATAAAACTAGCGGCATCAATTCAGGTGACTGTCTATAAACCGAAGGTAAAAAGCATACCGGCAGAATAATAAAAAATGTCGTATCTAGATGTTGTGCTATTTTAAACAATGCACTTTTTGTAAATAGTTTTCGGTAGAAATAAGCTACTAGCCAAAAGGCGATGAATGCTTCTACTCGGGCAATTTGTCCTATTAATGTTTGTGTTTTAAAATGAAAATCACCTATATGTAAACCACTTGCAATCACAGGTATCAATAATAATAACCAATGTAGAAAAGCGATCTTTTCTAATTTAGGCCAATTAAACTTATGGCTGATAACAATCAGGCTAAATAAAGGTATCAAGGAAAATAGCCAAAAACCTTTATCATAAAAGCAAGCAATGCTTGTCATAAACAATAAAGACAGCATGCAAATGCTTAATTGATTTAAATAATTTTTTAATATTTTTTCTTTGTAAGTAATCACTCTGATATTACTATTTAATAAAATAGGCATCACAAAACTCAAAGCAACAATACTAACTAAATTTAAATACCCCATATTAAATTCAAACGACACCAATATTGGCAGGGGGGCTATAGCATCAAAAAACCAGATACATATATTTAAAATAGCGCTTAGGGATGAAACGAATAGTAATAAATAAGCCTCTATTCGTACGTTATAAAAATTAAAGCGTAAGCCAAGGTATAACAATATTAGGCCTTCAATCCCCCACACTAAACTAAGCAGGTCATTAGAGATTAATACTAATAAAGCAGTCCCTGTAAAAAAGCCTGAGACCAGTAGCGCAATGATTTTAAAATCTTTGTTTATAAGTGACTTTAAACGTGTGATTTGACAAAACAAAAATACAGCTGCGGCTAAAAAAGCATTAAATAAAAGTAATAAGCCATACTGCTGTGAAGATGAAGATACTTGCTCAAGCGTTACTAACATAAAGGCTAAAGATACACATAATTGAATTAAACAATTTTGCCGATTCGATTTAAATTTAAACCACTGGAAATAAAGATTTACGCACATTTTATAGAAAAACAAATGTACTAAGATAACCGCTGTAATTGCTTGGCTAGTATATGCTTGTAATAATACAAATTCTACTAAGCTGATACTTAAAATAAAGCTGATCTGAGCTAATAATTGCCAACGTATGGAAAAAGCGATTACCGCAGCGCCTATGCAAATAAGTAGTAAAAAACTTAGATATAAAAAAGGGGCACTATTGATGATAGATGTGAGGAAAATAGGCGCTAATGTCCCCCCAATTAAGCTAATAAAAGCGACAATACGTGTTTCATAAATCTTAGATAAAACATAACCGTAAGCACAAATGATAATTAATAAAACGAAGGTATTTAAGTCTGATATAAGTTGATAATAAGGGCCTAAAAAATAACTACATAAATACAATAAAATCACACTTAAGCCAATTAGGCTTGCACAATATTCAGACATATCATTGCGAGATTTATTCAGTTTTATAGCAAAGATTAAAATTGTTAAAGCACTTAAATATCCCATACTCACTTTACCTAAAGGAGGCAGATATTCATTAAATGAATATTGTAGTAAATAACCAAATCCCATTACTAATGTGACGATACCAGCAAGCGTTAAAAAGAAAACGGGTGCTTTTCCTTGTTTTTTATAGTGGGCATATATTTTTGTAAATGAGCTCAGTAAGCTAGTAAAGGGGCCTAAAACTGTAGAGATAAGCGGTTCTAATATTTTATTAATAATACTCTGAGTAAATGTATTTTTATGTACAACAACCGTTTTTAAGCTTGCTGACTTTTCATCATTTATGCTTTTTAAATTATGATTTTTATTTATTATTTTTGCTTGAGGAAACGTACTTTCAAATTTAATTGGTTGTTCTGGGTTTAAATTTTCTTTTGGATTAGCAAAATGGGTCTCTACATGAGCATTTTTGTGTGTATTATCTGCAGAAGTCTCATTTGAACTTTTCTGAGTAATGGTTTGAGGCTTTAAATTATCCCTTTCTAATAACTTGACTCTAGTTTGTAGTTTTCTATTACTATCATATAGATAAATAAGGGTCGCGAATATTATTCCATATATATATTCTTCAGTAGCAATACCTATAAGAAAAATGAGCAATGCAACTATCATCATAATTTAAAATCCTTTTCTTTTTGTTATAGATTATGGAATTTGTTGTGAATTTACAATTTTGTTTTAAATAATCTTCCAATTATACTGCTATGATTAATTATCAGACCAGAGATATAACAATAATAAACCTATGAAAAAAATACTGTTATTAGCTTTAATTGGATATGCCTTCCTATTGAAACCTGTTGGGGCTACACAAAAAAATACGGTTGATACTGTACAAAATAAAGTTGATATTATGATGCAAGATACGGCTTCATGGCTCGATAGTTTTGCCAGTAATAAAAGAGTAAATGATAAGGCATCGGCTAATGGATATTTACAACTTGGTTGGTTACCCAGAACCGCTGATTTAGCTGATATCGAGGCTAAATTTAAAGTGCGTTTAAAGCTGCCTAATTGGAATGATAAAATAGCACTAGTGATAGATAATGATGATGAGGATGATCTAAAGCTAGATTATGAAGCTGATGCCATTGAAAAAGATAAAGAAGATATTAATTTAGCTGTGCAATACATCAAAGATCTCAATGAGAACTTAAAAATCAAAAATAGAATTGGCATATCTCGTTCACAAATATACGCACGCAGTGAATTAAAACGAAAATGGCAATTTGATAGTTACCAAATACAATTAACACCCAGACTTGACTATTTTAGCAGTGATGGTTGGGCACCTTCAGTTAAAGGCGCAATTGCTTATCCGCTTGAAAATAGCGGATTATCATTATCGGCAAGTTGGCAAAAGGTACAATCAGAGCAGTATGCGCGTAAAAAAGTTGGCCTTTATCATATAAAAAGCCTTAAAGATGATCAGTTACTTGTGACAGGGCTACAATACAATAAAAATAGATATTCACAGGAAAGTTACTTAGCCTCGATTCGATTTAGAGATCTTTTTTACAAAAACTGGCTGTACTTTGAATTAGAGCCATTTTTGGAATTTAACCAAGTAAATGATTATAAAACTGAAGTCGGCATCGCATTACGTTTTATCGGGTATTACGGGAAATAATAGTAGGTATTATTTAAATTATTAAGCGCATTTAGCGTAAACACTATTATGTTTATAACCAGTATATAAATGTACTTCTAACTGAGCACGTTGAATATGTTGCCATAATGGGTGGTTCTTATGCGGGCAAAGTGCTTTTTGTATATAGTTTCTTTGATAACCTTTTTCCATTTGTAGTTTTAATGGGATCTGAATATAGCTTTTAATTTTAGAGCCTGCTAATTCAGAGTTGATATACCGCCAAGTTCCATATTTAAATTGACCTCTAAGAAGCCCATCAACAAATTTTAAATGTTTCGAGTTTAAGCTTGGCATGGATGTTTGTATTTCTATGATACTGCTTTGCTTTGGAGCATGATGAGATAAAATTGAAAATAAAGTTAAACAGCATAATAAAACAAATGATATTGCCCCTACTACAAATTTCTTTTCAGGCACTTTAAAATCTTGAAAGATTAAAGCAATTCTATTGTCATCTGGCATAGTGAGTTTGATTTGAGAGGAGTCTGTTTTGTGACTTTCATAATTCATGTTAATTATTCTCAATGATTGAACTTTGAAACTATTAAACATAAAAAATGTGTAAGTATTATGGAGACTGACAGTCATTGCCAAAATACATTGAGTTATTAAAATTTAATGAGAATTCATAATTCATCCATATTTGTACTATTTAATACCATTATTGTGTCTTTGCTATGATATTAATATGAGCAATAGCTTAAAAATTAAAAATAGAAATCAGAAAATATATAACTCATTATTAAATTTAGGTGTCGATCTTAGTTTATCGCAATTGATGACTAAACAAGAGCTTGAGACTATGACAGAGCTGCCTTCGGTATTAACTATGATGTGCCATGACTTATCACTTAAGGTTTCATTTCGTAAACAAATTGAGTTAGCATTAGAGAGTTATACAGCATAATAGAAGTAGTAAGCTATGGACCATATATTAATTGTTGAAGACGAAGTTGAAATTGCCAATCACTTAGCGCGGTTTTTTCAAGCTTCAGGTTTTACAACAACACATTTAAAAGATGGCTTAGATGTTATCTCTGAAGTGACAAAAACCTCTCCAAGTTTAGTCATACTAGACGTGATGTTACCAGGTAAAGACGGTTTTACTTGCTGCAAAGAGATTCGCATTTTCTCTGAAGTACCTATTATCATGCTTACTGCAAAAGTAAATGAAGCTGATCGACTTATAGGTCTAGGAGCTGGGGCTGATGATTATGTATGTAAGCCATTTAGTGCGCCAGAATTGGTGATGCGCGTTAAAGCGATTCTAAAACGCACCAAAGGCCAAGTGAGTTCTCAGATCTTATCTGTTGATAAAGAGAAACAACTTGTTTTGTATAAAAATGTAAAAGTAAACCTAACTGCATTAGAGTTCGGGTTATTTTTATTGTTATATAACTCCCCAGAACGCATATACTCCCGTGAACAAATAATCGATTTAGCTTATCCAGATTTAAGAGATATTACAGATCGTGCCATTGATAGCCATGTTAAAAATATTCGAAAACGTTTCAAGCAATCTGGTGCCGAAGAAAGGGTAATAGAATCTGTATATGGTGCTGGATATAAACTGGTATTACCTTAGTGCGACTCTATTTTATAATTTTATTATTATTTTCTTTTTCTGTTTTAGCTCAAAATGATCTATCTCAGAAAATAGAACGTGCTTTTAAACATCACGACAATAAAATTAAAGTATCGCAATTAAAATCACTTGATAGCACAGTATTCAATCAAACTAATTATATAATTAAAGCGAGATACTTAAGGTTGTTATCTCGCAGTTTAAGAGATATATCTGAATTTAAACAAGCTCACCTTACAATTGATCGTGCAATTAAAATTGTTAATGATAATCAAAATAAATACGAGTTTGGTAAATTAGCGCATACCAAGGGAGTTATTTATTTTAAAGAGTCAAATTATCCAGAAGCGATAAAATGGCTGTCTCAGGCTAGAGCCATATATAAAGAATATGGTAAATTTGATGATGAAGTTAATGCTACAAGACGATTAGCAGGTGCATATAGGAAAAGTGCTCAATATCGTGTTGCATTAAACCTTTTAACCCCATTACTTCCAAGAAAAGAACAGATTTCAGATAAGGCTGAACTTGGACATTTATATGGAGGTATCGCTAATATTTATGTTAGTTTGCAATTGTTACCTGAGGCTTTAGATTTAGAGCTAAAATCATTAAAAACATTTAATGATGCGGGACTTTCACAAGACATACAGGCGGGGAGTTATTATGCCATCGCTGAGCTTTATCGACAGCTTGAAGACTATGATTCAGCAAAAATTTATTTTAGTAAGAGTTTAGAGTTAGATATTAAATCTGGTGATAGAAGCTACATAGGTCATAGCCAAGTTAAAATGGCGCAAGCAACGCTTGGATTAAACCAAATTGAACTGTCTATGGATTATGCAACACAAGCATTAAATACCTTCAGTGAAATAAACAGTGAAAGAGATCAAGCATGGGCTAAGTCAAATATCGCATTAGCTTATGCAAAAAATAAACAATTCAAATTGGCTGAAAAGTATTTTGAGCAATCACATCAGGTTATTAGTAAACGTGAAGGAGATAATCGTTTACTTTCTGCTATTTTATATAAATTAAGCGAAACAAAATTCAACTTACAAAAATATAATGAAGCAAGAAAATTTGCCTTAGAATCTTTAAGCCTACTCAATCAAACTCCGTATTTAAAATATAAAGTTAAAACTTTAGAAGTACTAGTTAAAGTTGAAATTCATTATAAAGATTACAAACAGGCATCTAGCTACCAAGCGTTGCTTTTTAATGCTTTAAAAAAACTTAATACAGAAGTTTATAATAATAGATTAAGTATATTGCAACACTCACTTGATACAGTTCATAAAGACTTAGCTATTAAAGAGTTAGAGCTAGATAAAAATCATAAGCAAATTTTATTAGACCAAAATAAGGTCACTATTTTAATTTATTCAATCATAGTAATGCTGCTATTAGGTTTAATATTAAAGCTATGGAGTAAACGTAAAATAATTAAATTAGAAAAGCGCTTATTAGCCGAGTCAATGGAACGAAAAAAAACATTATTTTCAGATTTATCCCATGAGTTACGAACCCCTTTAACAGTATTAAAGTTACAGCTAGAATCTTTAGAGTTTGATTTAGTAAATGATAAAGAAGCTGAATTTAAAAGTATGCACGTTAAAATTGATGAACTAAATCAACTTGTTAGTGATATAAATGAACTTTCACTTATGGATGATGATTCAATAAATATAATAAAAGAGCCATTTAAATGTAAGTTATTTATTTCTGGTTTTTCAAATGAATTTAAAGCATTAGCGAGTGATTTTGACTATACCGAAGAGATAATACTTAATGATAATGTGATGTTGTTTGCTTGTAGGCAGAAAATCCAACAGGTGTTAGCCAATTTAGCTGCAAACTCGATAAAATTTACTGATGCCCCAGGAAGAATCCATTTTTCATGTAAGCAAAAACATAATAAATTAGTGTTAAGTGTTTCAGATGCCTCACCTGGTGTGCCAAATAAGTCTCAGACGAAAATTTTTGAGCGTCTTTATACAGAAGAAACGTCCCGAAATAAAGATTTAGGTGGCAGTGGTTTAGGCTTAGCTATCTCTAAAAGTATTATCGATATGCATGAGGGTTCTATTAAAGCTAAAAATAGCCGTTTGGGCGGCCTTAAAGTGATAATTTCTTTACCCTTATATAAAAATGAAACTTAAGATTAAAACAAATCTCATGTTAAAAGTATTAATCAGTTAAAAAATTACTTATGATCTTTTTTTTATATTAATGAAATGAATGAAGTGACAGAACAAAAAATATTTATTATTGGTCTGCCTCGTACAGCAACTACAAGTGTGTGTGCGGCAATGCTAGAGTTAGGTTTTAAAACAGCCCATACGGCATATACAAATCAGTCGATGAATGATGCTCAAGTGATAGCGGATACGCCAGTATTTTGTGACTACCAGCTTTTAGATAAAACATACCCAAACGCCAAGTTTATTTATTTACAACGAGATTCTACTGTTTGGTTACCCTCAATTAGACAGTTATTAATACGTATGTATAAAAATTTGCAACGTACAGATGGTGGTTTTAATCCAACACTAAAACGTTGCTATAACGATATATTTTCTCCTCTTACACTTGAAAATGTTGAAAAAGATGATTTTTTACAGTCATGTTACGATCGCCATCAACAGGGTATAAATGAATACTTTAAAGGTCGAGAGCAAGATTTACTTCAAATAGATGTCAGTGATAAAAATAGTTTTGACTCTTTATTAGCTTTCTTAGAAATTGATACGATACAAACGCAATTAACAGGCTTTGAACGAATTAATATTGGTGGCAAAGTGACAGCTTGGAAACAAATAAAAAGCCCATTAAAAATTGAAGCCACTCAAAAAGGAAAAGTGGATAGGGTTAGGCCTTAATACCAATATTTATATTAGCTCACTAACTTTATAGAATTGGTAAAACTTAAAATTCCTTGATATAAGTTAATAATAAACACTATAACTTAATTAAATTTAAACAAACTCTTTTTTAGCATAAAAAACACAGGTAAAATTACGTTTTTATATTAGTAATTTTTCTGTGGCTTTAACATGTTTGAATTAAAATACGATACTCCTTTTGAATGGACCGAAGCGGTTCTTGCTGATTTTGACAGCTTTTTACAAGATCATGCATCAGCAGAGAAAAAAGCCTCGGGTATGGCAACATCTATGCTGTCTCATTACCCTGATAGAGAAACTCTAGTAAGAACAATGACAGATCTTGCAATTGAGGAGCTTTTTCATTTTAAAGAAGTGCTTAAATTGTTGACTCAAAAAGGTCTTACTTTAGGTAATGATAAAAAAGACACCTATATCAAAGAAATGCGCGGTGTATTTCGTGGAGATCCACTTAAATTCTTTTTAGATAGATTACTTTTAGGTGCTGTAATTGAAGCAAGAGGCTGTGAACGTTTTGCCCTTGTAGGTGAAGCATTACCAGAAGGTAAAGAGAAACAGTTTTATGTTGAAATCGCGGCCTCTGAAGAAAAACATAAAAACTTATTTGTAGAATTAGCTTATGAGTATTTTGATAAAGCTGAAGTGGATGAAAGATTAGAAGAGATTTTAATCTATGAGGCAGAAGTATGTGCAAAATTACCGCATCGCGCTGCTTTACACTAATTTAGATAAGTTTATAAAGGATTTAAATGAATATCGTTGCTGGTTTTACACAAATTAATCAGATTGCAAGTGAGCGATTTAGTGCTGCTTATGATCACTTTGTGAAAATAGAGACAAAAATAAACCAGCAAAACATTGAAATTGTTGCCTTAACAATCGATCCTTTATCTACTGACTGGCACAGCCCTGAAAAGGAAAACCACTTTAGAAGTGGCTGTGCACCTATCCTTGCTATTAAACGTGCTCAAGAATTAATAGGTTCAGGTATTGATGCTGTGATTATTAGTGGAGAAGAGCCTCTAAAGTCAGGTTATAGCAAAGAACAACGTCATAACTTGATGGCTATTTATAATGATGAAACAAGTATTTCTCAACTTTATAATGATTTAGCCCATAAATTTATCGATCATCATGATAGTAGCAAAGAAGATTTTTTACATTATGCTGACTTATTATTTCAAAATCATAGTAAAAGCCATCAACTGGCTATGTCAGAAGGTCGCGCACACTTTGAACCACCAGAGGCTAAATGGTTTAATCAGGTAACTGATTTATTTAGAGGTGTTGATTGTGCAAATCCTTTAGTGGATTTTACAGGAAAATTACTCTTATGCAGTGACCGGTTGATTTCAAAGTTAGCGGTTGATAAAAAACATTGCGTGAAAGTAAAAGGTGTTGGTTTAGGATTATTAGATATTGATGAACCAAAAGCTTTATCTCAAATAGTGAAATACGACCATTTAGCATCTGCCTATAAAATAGCTTGTAGCCAAGCTAACTTAGACTTTAATCAGTTAGTTCATGATGAAAAAGCATTAATGAAAGTTTATACCTGCTATCCCGTTGTACCTATGGCATTTCTACTTAATACTGGATTAGTCGAGTCGATTGAGCAGATCCCCAAATTTTTATCTAAACATTTACTGACACTCAGTGGTGGTATGAACTTAGCAAGAGCACCTTGGAATAATCCCGCATTATTTGGCTTAATCGAAATGTATCAACAATTAAAAAGCACTGATATCAACTATGGCTTGGTACATGGTAATGGCGGTATTGGCTATCGACAAGGTGTAGCAATTTTAGAAACATAATGATGCATAAGACATTATGAATCACATGATCATTTTTTAACATTTCTTCCCAGAGCGTTTCTTAAACTCATATCTCTCAGTTATTAAAATCTACCACACTCTTTTTTTGATCTGAATCAATAAACATTCATTTGTACCTAACTCACTGTATTTTATGGTTGTTTTACAATCAATAATTACATTTGATAACACTTTTGTGATTGCAAATGATAATAGTTTTCAATATGATTCGCCTGTTGGTTTTTAACTGAACTTTTTCTAGGATTATTATGAAGTATTCAACATTATTTTTAGCGCTTAGCGCTGCCTTATCAGCGCCTTTAGCACAAGCAACCGATAAAAAAATTGAAGTTATTGAAGTTCAAGGTTCTTATTTTAATGATTATAAGATTGATGATGCAAATGGTGCTATGCGTACAAATACTTCATTATTAAATACAGCACAGTCAGTGACTGTGATCCCAGATACAATCGTAAATGAACAATTAGCAACTACATTAGGTGAAGTTTTGCTTAATGATGCCAGCTTAACTGCAGGCTCAAAACAAAGAAACCGTGAAGTATTTAATTTACGTGGTTTTACTTTAAGTTCATCAAATGGTTATTTAAGAGACGGTCATCAACATTGGTCGCATTATCAACAGCCGATTGAAACGCTTGAAAGTGTAGAGGTGATCAAAGGCCCATCTAGTATTTTATATGGTCAGTCTGCACCAGGCGGTTTAGTTAATATGGTCACTAAAAAGCCAACAACTAAAACCATGCTAAATGTAGGTGCTGATTTTGATGGTGAAGGTTCTACACGTTTTGTTTTAGATGCGGGCGGTGCACTAAATGAAGATGAATCTTTAAGATACCGTGGTGTATTAGTTAAGCAAGATGTTGATTACTGGCGTGAATATCAAAATGATGAGCAAAGAGAGCGAGATCGCTTTTTAGGTGCCGTTGTTGTTGATTACGATTTATCAGATAACGCTTTAGTGAGATTTCACTACGACCGTACCGATGATAAAGCTGGACTAGATACAGGTGCTTGGTTAAATAGCGATGGCGATGTAATTGGCGATGATAAAACAATTCGTGATATGTCATGGGCTTTTACTGATATTACAGTTGAAAATATGGGCTTTGATGTTAGCTACTTTTTAAATGAACAATGGCAAGTAAAACTAGGTTATAACGAACAAAACTTTAGCCGTCAGCGTTTTGAATCAGCGCCAAGTAAAGGTGATTTTGAGCAAACTGGAATCTATACATCAAACCCTTACGATAGATATGATGATTGGCAGTTTAAAACCATGTTTGCTGATTTTGTAGGGGAATTTGAAATTGCAGGTATGGAGCATCAACTATTAATAGGCGCAAATTCACTCGATTATTATTACGGAAGGCTAAAAACATCAGGCGATAGCTTTGAATACCAAGCCGGTATGAGTGAAGCTGTACGTCCAGATATTACATATAAAACAGATGATTCTTTATCTACCAGTGAATATGATTATTACGGTATTTATGTACAAGATTTAGTGACAGTAAATGAGCAATGGCAGGTATCATTTGGTGGTCGTTACGATAAACAAAATAAAAAGGGTGCAGACAATGAGTCTTTCGTACCTAAGTTAGGCGTGCTTTATCATCCATTAGATACAGCAACACTCTATGCGAGTTACTCTGAAGGGTTTGAACCTCAAAGTAGTGAAACACTTGATGAACCAGATGATAAAAACCATGGCATGAAGCTAGATGCTAAGACATCAAAACAATTAGAAGTTGGTGCAAAATGGCAGTTATTTGATGAACGTTTACTCTTAACAACCGCTTTATATGATATTAGTAAAACCGGTACCTTAATTACAGAAAATCTAGCGGATGATCCTGATTTTAAGACCATCACAACGCAAGCGGGTGAGCAGCGCCATCAAGGCTTTGAGTTAGCAGCACAGGGTGCGGTAAATGATAAGTTATTTGTGATGGCATCAAGTGCATATTTAGATGCTAAATATGAAAAAGATAATAAATATCAAGGAAAAACGCCAGTAGATGCGCCAAACTGGTCAGCTTCTTTATGGTCTCGTTATGAATTTAACGATGCATTAGCTGTTAATGCGGGTGTATTTTATGAAGGTGAACGTTTTGCAAACACTGATAATACAATCACTAAAGACGGTTATGCCAGAGTTGATATTGGTGCTACTTATAAAATGTCATTAGGCCAAAAAGACATTAACTTTAGATTTAATGTTGAAAACTTATTTGATGCTGAATATTTAGCGGGTGGCGGTGATTCAAATGTCACTATAGGCGAAGGTACAAACTTCCGTTTAGCAGCACAATTTAGCTTATAAGTTTATAAAAATAGATAAACAACCAATTTTAAAAGCACTTTACATTTGTAAGGTGCTTTTTTTTGCATTTAGCTACTAAACTATGAATAAAATAGAGGGGATATCTTTGGCGAATCTGTCAATATTGCAGCTAGAATCGAAGGGTTCACTGAAGCAGATGAAATATACTTTACAGGGTCTGCGTATCTCGTATGATACAAGATCCAAATTCATATGATTATCAAATTTTATTACATAGCAATAAACCCGTGAATGAAAAGAACAAAATCGGTATTTTTATATGGAGCACTTTCATTGCAGTCGATGCCTTAAATACTGTACTTTTTATATTAGCAGAAACTCGGTATCTAACTAGAATTAAAGATAAACAAAGCAATTGGGGGTTGAGGGATATTTGTTAATGAAAAAGATAATTTTACCGTCTTTAATATGCCTAATTTTGGCTTGTTCGGTTAAAGAGAATATTAAACAAGCACATAATATCTTAGTTATTATGGCGCATCCTGATGATGAGACTTGGCTTTCAGGTACTTTGGCTAAATTAGTCGATTTGGGACAAGTGATCGTGCCTGTATATCTTACTTCTGGGGATAAAGGCACGGATCGTTCAGGTCAAGGGTTAAAGGGCGGGGGATTAGCTAAAGTGCGTGAATTAGAAGCAATTAATGCAGCTAAAGTACTTGGCCTATCTTCTCCTCTTTTTTTACGTTTTCCTGATGGCAAATTAAAATCACATACATCAAAGATATCAGAACAACTCGAATTAATAAAAGCTCAGTATGATCCCGTGTTAACTTTTACTTTTGAGCCTTTAGGCATTACAGGAAACAAAGATCATCAAGCAGTTAGCAAAATCACCAGTGATGTTTTTAAGCAAAACGTGATTTACTTTTCGATTTCTAACACACGTGCAACACGGTTTATTGACTTTGCAAGTGCGCATGACTTAGCTTTTGAAATTAAACATCCTATAAATGATGATGGTATTTCCCACTTTATTGATGTTACTGATTATTCAGAAAAGAGAGTTAAAGCTATGAGACAACATAAAACACAATTTCCCTCTAAATTAGTGGCCGTTTTTAGCGAGTTCTCGAAGCAGCAATCAATTGAAGAATTCATTATTAAAGATATTGAAACAAAAAAATTATTTGAAAACTATATTAAAAATTAACTTTTTAGCCTCTTTGTCGATACAGGTATATGTATAAAGTTCGTAAGGTGTATTATGGATAATACAATTAGAAACTTATCGCGATTTTCAGTAGTAACTGCACAGTATGCACTATCAAAAAATGATCTCACTATCGATTCTGATAATTCAAGCAATTTAAAATCAGATGAGGTCAGAATCTCTGAAGCTGGCAAAGCTGAGTTATCTAAAGAGGTTCAGGATAATATTAATAAAGCCTTGCATAAATTAACGGATAAAGATGTTGACCAAAAATCAGATAAAAACGAAGCTGAAATCCTTGATGAAATGATTGCACAACTTCAAGACGAATTAAAAGAATTACAGCAAGAAATGATAAAGCTTAGATTAAATGATGATGAAAACTCAAAAGTTAAACTCGAGGTTTTGGAATTAGAATTAGTTAATATTAACGCACAGTTATTAGAGTTAAATAATAGAAAGATAGATATGCTTAAAGGGAATTAATACTCAAGGTATAAGATTCTTTTTTCTCTAAATTTAGATACAATGTGTTTAAGAGCAATTTAGAGAATACGTCATGTCAGCTGATAGATTTGGTGCAAGTGAGCATTATAAACAACAAGAGAAAGGCTATAGGGAGCGCGCGTTAAAGTTATTCCCTTGGATCTGTGGTCGTTGTGCAAGAGAATTTCAATACTCAGGATTGAGTGAGTTAACAGTTCATCATATTGATCATGATCATACCAATAATCCAAATGATGGCACTAATTGGGAACTTCTATGTATATATTGTCATGATAACGAACATGATAAATATACGAAGCAAGAAGAGTACCCGACAGAAATAAAAGCCGGAGATAATAATCAGGAGATGGCGACTTACAACCCATTTGCAGATTTAAAAGCCATGCTTAAAAAGTAAATTAGTAACAAAAAGGCTTTAACGTGTTTAAAGCCTTTGTACTTAAAAATTATTGACTAAAACCTACCGTATTATCCCCGACACTATAAGATAATGTTTGGCTGATTTCTTGTAGAGACAAGCCACTTTGTTGCTGCATTTCGTTAAAAAACGCTTGTATGGCAGTGAGCGACTTTTTGGTTTGCAGGCCGCCATCTATTATTTTATGAGATCTAAAATAAGATTCAGCATCTCGTGATAATACAAATGTATCTTTGCCCATCACCCTAAGACTGTAAGCGCCAGTATTGCCACCTAAGCGAGCGCCATGTTTTTTTAACCATGCCCATAAACCAATAATATCCTCACTTGACCAATCATTAATAAACTGACTAAAACTACCATGTTCTTGAGCTGTTGAATGTATCATCATGGTATTAACTGCAATTGTTTTAACTTTATTATAGTTACGCACGATACGTTCATCAGAGGCGCGTTGCTCATACATTTCTGGAGACATCATAAGTAATTTTGTAATATTAAAGTCCCAAAATACTTCTCTAAATCCAGGCCATTTATTATTAATAACAGACCAGTAAAAGCCACTTTGAAATATTTTACGAGTGAACTCTTCTAACCAAATGTCATCAGATAAGGCTATTAAATCTTTAGAAGATAAAGGCTTTGATAGCAATGAATTTAGCATCTGCTGACTGCCTTTTCTTTGGATCGCACGATCCTGAATATCTATAAACTTTTCCATTATTAACTTTTTTGACTACATAACTTATAAGCAATAATAAAGTGCATCTTAATTCAAATCTATTTTTAATTTTATTTGTGTATGTAATTCATTAATGCAGGTTGAAGTTTATTGGCTATATTTTAGGAGTAAGATATTTATTCACTTAATTTGGAGTGCATTTAATGGTATTAGATTTTGCAATTGACTTAGTTTCACAGCAATACAAAGATGCAATTTTTAATCGGGGCAGTCTAGAGCTGACATGTACGCTTATAAAATCAAAGTTGCCAGGCATAGCACAAGAACTTGATGATATTTTATTAAACAAGCCTATTTTATCTCCTCAGTTTAATGCTCAGAATATCCATCAAGATAAATTCTATGTATCTTTAAATTCAAGGCAAGTCAGATGTATTGTTGAAGCCTTGCTAGAGATTATCAATGGACCAAATGATGATAATACGCAGGGCATGAGTGTATTGGCTAAGTCATTGTTTGAAGAATGGATGAAACTTGCGACAGCGATGATGTTGGAGCTTAATCGAGAAGAGTGAAAATAAAAGATGATGTGCATCGGCAATTAGTTTTTAATCTCAACTATAATTTTATAATTGTTTCATGTCATCAAATAGCAATAAATTTAATCTTTAAAGGGGCATTATGTCGGGACCTAAAATGGCTGGTGACTCGCCGACAGCTGTAGAGGTGGAAGCGGGAAAAGCATATATGTGGTGTGCGTGTGGTTTAAGTAAAAAGCAGCCTTATTGCGATGGCTCTCATGGGAAAACTGAATTTAGACCCATATTCTATAAAGCTGAAGCAACGAAAACCGTCTATTTTTGTAATTGTAAATCGACTAAAACTGCGCCTTTATGTGATGGTTCACATAAAAAATTAAGATTGTAGTTTGGGCTGAAAATGAATTTTTTCAGCCCAAGATTTTAAAGGGCTACCAATGAATGCTCTAACATTGAGCTTATTTGCATAATAATTTTCTTTTCGACTTCAGGTTCAAATTGTTGAATCCTAGGAGTATGGATATGTCCTGTTGGGATATCAGAGTTAAGTTGATTTTTCAGCCTAATACTGCGATACGAGATTTCATTCGATAAATAGCCACCACCTGAACCACTCACCGCTGTTTGGTGTTCAAGTTCTGTTAGGCTTTTAGCCTTAAAAGTTTTTTCTAAAGTCGTTATTTTATTATTATCAATCACTTTGTAAGGACCTATCGCTTGTTGCATTGCTTGCACCGGCAAGCTAAATTCAACAAACTCGTTACCTGGTAAAAGCCTATCATTGAGTTGTGAGATGATAGGAGCAGTCTTTGAACCACCTGACAAGACATTTAAGTTATCCGGCGCTGTGACACTACGACGTTTACCCGGAAACCGCTCAAGATCAAACTCTTCGCGACCCATACTAACAGTAACTATCATATCAACATTATTTAGAGCGTAATAGGGAGCTAATAAAGCTTCAATAATACCTTGATCAAAATCTTCATAACGTACTGGGATCATCACGGTATTTATTTCAGCTGTGATGCCATTATATTGAATTATTTGACCATCCATTAACAGCGCTGCTACGCCAGAAGGATTGCTTTGATTAATGTTTTCATCTAATAAAAAAGGGTCAAAACCAGTTAATAAAATCTTTTTCATTGTGCCTTGTGTGTAACTTAACTCTTTACGACCTCTAGAGCCTTGCTCTAAAATATCAAGTAAAGCTGTTTTTTGGGATTGTGTGACCTTAAAACTAGGCGTTGTTTCTCTTAAAATTTTACTGCTTAATAATCTTGTCCAATATAATGGTCGATCATCAAAGCTGTTACTTTGGGTAATTTGTCTTTTGGCTTTAAGCCACATATTCTGTGAATACTCTGTAACTAATTTTTCTGCATCTAGGTATGTAGTTACTTTTGACCATTTATTTTTAAAACCATTTATATCAGTAGTAAAAGTAGACATGACATCAGGCATGACCTTCATCGCTTTTTCTATTCGCGCTTCTTCTATCGTTAATGGTGTTGCAAAAGCATTTAGACTTAATAAAGATAAAGCAATTAAAGATGTTTTTATTGTCATATTGATTCTTATGGTTAATATTTTATATTTGCTAGTATCGCATTTTGTGACTCATTATTACATGGGGGGGGTAGAAGATTAATTGAACATAATCCTATTAACCAATCCGGCTGTTTTTCTGTATCTGTCATTTTGTTCACTCTTGATATTTGTACATTTTTTGCGACGGGACCAAATACCACGCGATATTTAATTGACTGATTGTCACTGTTTAATATGACTTTAGCATTTAAGTTTTTATATAAGTTAGCGCGAGTAATTGCATAAGATTTATTATTAAAACTGCCTATCACTTTATAATATTCAAGTGTGTTTTTTTGTGCTTGATATTGAGTGAACACAGGCTGATCTAATTTGTTATTCGGTTGTATATTTACTGATGATTTGGGTTGAGGTTTTAGATGATTTTTAGGAGATATCTTAGCGGGAGGAACCGTTATTTTTGCAATGCGGGTCTTTTCACTATGATTCGCTTTTCTATTTGTTTTACGACATACCATTTCATCTAGTACAACACGATGTAATGCACAATCTTGCTCTGTCATAACTGAAATAGCATGATCAGACAGTGACTTCCCGGTGGTTAAATAACTAATACCGCTTATTCCTAGGCTGACTATTTTAAGTGTTGCGCACCCTGTAAGTAAAAATATTATTATCAAATATGAGCATAATTTAGTTTTCATAATAGAACTTAAATATTTAAGATGTATGTTCTTTAAGCAAGAAAAACACCAGTAAAAAGCTTCAATTAATAAACCGTTGAAATAAGGTGTTTTTAATATTTTGATTGTTTAATTTTGGGTTATGCTTAGCGTTAAATGGCGTTTTTATATGTGACAAACTGGTAAGTAATTGCCACTTCAATAAAATGAGTTAAGCCTATACTTAATATGCTAATGATAAATCAGGTAATTAAGTTGACGATTTTAAAATGTTGTTTGTTGTTAAGTATGATGTTCTCTAATTTGTCGCTCTCTTATGAATTAGGTTTTAGCCTAGATCAACTTACAATATATTCAGATATTTGGCCTCCTTATCAGACACTGAGTGAAAAAGGGGTTTTGGCTGGACTGGCAACAAAACCAGTTGTAAATGTTTTAAAGGCAGGGAATATTTCATTTGAAATTAAAGTGACGCTATGGGCCAAAATACTACATTTAGCTAAATTTAACAAAAACGCTTTAATTTACTCATTATCTAGAACAAAGCCAAGGGAGTATCAATTTTATTGGATACACAGGTTGGAATATATAAAAATACATTTAGTATCATTATTTTAGCGCGTTGAGTCGGTCATGCTAAATGAGTATGATTTTAAAAAACACATACTGATATTAAAAAGGAATGAAGCAGCCAATCAATCTTTTTTTAGATTTAAGTTTTGATCCAAAAGTTAATATCATATATGTCAATAACTCAGAACAAGCACTGTACTTACACACAAAAGGCAGAGGGGATTTTTATCCAATTAAAAATTCTCGTTTTATGCCTATGATTAATAAATCAGGCCTGAACTCAGGTTTATTTGCTTTTATATATGAGCTTAAAGAGTTTGAAGTTGATTTATATTTAGCTGAAAATATTCAAAGTGAGAAATCATTTATAGATAAAATCAAACGTGCTTTTGTGTGCAATATCAAATTGGAGTAGTGCATTTTTAAGCTACGTATACCCCATTATTGTTATCTAACATTAAACATCTTTAATCTAGGTTATTCTAATTTAAAAATTCAGTGTTAGACTGACAGATAATAAAAAATATAATAATAAAAACAACAAGGAAAGGTTTCAAATGTTATTAGAAAATTTAAAACAACAAAAACATTTTAAGCTTTTAGGCGAAAAAATAACGCTCACTACCGAAAAAATATTACATCTGTTTGACCGCGTTTTAGCGGGTCCACGTAATATCATGACTGCATGGCATAAATTACATGCTAATCAAAAAATATATGTCGTCGCTTTAGGGTTAGTTATTGCTTATGCAGATGAGATTTTTACAGGTCAAGAAGATTACATTTCTGTTGTGGGTTGCATCGCTTTAATTGCGATGGCACGAGAGCTATGGAGTTTATTTACCAAAATTTGGGATACCATGTTTGGTAAGAGTATTGTGCTTGTAATGTATGCCATAGTTGCAAACTTTACACTGTCACTTTCAGCACAAAAAATTAATATTATTGTTGGCGTAGCACCTTCAGAGTTAATCTATACTCAAGGTTTAACAACTTTAATGATGTTACCTTTTTGGATTTTATTATTGAGTGTATTAGCACTTACTTTTGTTTTTGTTGGCGCGCAATTTCAAAGCTTGTTTTTTGGTTTATTAAGACTTTTACGGTTACACCATATTAAACCTGAAAATAAAGAGCATTTTTCAGGTCTCTTTTTATTGATAAGATTGATTATATTGCCTTTAGTCATAATGACTTTAGCGCAAGGTTTAACTTGGTATAGTCAAAAAATCCATATTCAAAATCTATCATTTGATATCACTGATTTATTAAGTAAAGAGCAGAAAATAAACTTAGAAGCAGAAAAAAATGATGCAAAAAAAGAATTATCAACAGAGCTTGAAGCTGAATTTGGAACTGGATTAGATAAAAGTGCAATTACAGTGATTGAGAGTCAAGTTAAAGTGAGTGAAGAAGAAATTGCTACAGCTGTAAAAGAAATCGCACCAGAAGAAGCTCAGGTGTTTAGATTAGGGGGAGATATTGACCTGTCCTCATCAGAGCTAACTTTATTTGATCGTGCTATTGCAAGTTTTGTGTATCATTTTGAAGCATTTGAATTTTCTCGTTGTAAAATTTCTAAAACAGAGCGTGCAGTGCCATTAAATGAAAATGATATTTTAGTAGTCGAAAAAGACAATTCTGATATAGGTTTTAAATTTAGTGCAAGGCTGTGTGAGCTTAAGTAATAAAATAAAGAGGGTAAGCTTTTCTTATTATCTTTAATAATTAAATGTGGTTATAAAAAATAGGAACAATTTTTTTAAATAAATTTTTACATTTGAAATCAAACCTTTTTGAACTTATCTGCGACTAAATATATATCTAAACCACTGCAAAATGCAGTTTTCAATTATATGGAAGTGGTTTCGATTTAAATGTCACGGATAAAATAATGGAAGATTATGACTTCAACAACAAAAATACTCGCAATTGGTTTGCTATTCCAAAGTAGCACTTCTTTTGCCGCTAAAGTAGATCTAACTCAATATCAGTTATCACATCAAAAGAAAGAGATTTCAGTTGATGGTGTGATGGATGAACAGCAGTGGAAAAACGCAACCCGTATAGATCTTAACTTTGAAAATAAGCCAGGTGAAGGTCTGCCAGCACCTGTAAAAACTGAAGCTTATTTATATGAAGATGGTGAAAACTTATATGTCGCCATTAAAGCTTATGATCCAGACCCATCAAAAATACGCGTTTCATTAAGAGATAGAGACTCACTTTGGCAAGATGATAATGTTGGCATTATTGTGGATACTTTTAATGACTCTCGTAGCGGTTATGAGTTTTTTGTCAATCCTTTAGGCGCTCAGGCTGATATGCGTATGAGCGACCTAAATGGTTGGGATGAAGATGATTCTTGGGATGCTATTTGGGATAGTGCTGGAAAAATTACTGACTTTGGATATGTTGTTGAAATGAGCATTCCATTTAATGCCCTGCGTTTTCCACAAACTGAAGGTGAACTGACTTGGAATATCGCTGCTTGGCGTAACTATCCAAGAGAAGTTAAAGTGCAAACGGCTAATGTGAAATTAGATCGCAATATTAAATGTAATTTATGTCAGTTTGATCAACTCATTGGTTTAAAAACGATTAAGCCAAGTAAGAACTTTCAGGTGACACCAACCCTTACTTTATCTCGTAGTGATGAAAAAGATGATGTTCCAGGAGAGTGGCAAAGTGGTTCAGTTGAAAATGCACCCGGATTAGATGTGCGCTGGGGTATTACCCAAGATATGGTACTTAATGCCACAATCAACCCTGACTTTTCACAAGTTGAATCTGATGCAGGGCAATTAGATGTTAACAGTACTTATTCTTTATTTTTTCCAGAAAAACGTCCTTTCTTTTTAGATGGCGCATCTTACTTTGATACATCTCGCTTTAACTTTGTCCATACACGAAACATTGCAGATCCTGATGTGGGCGTAAAGCTAACAGGAAAAAGCAGCGAACATAGTTATGGTTTAATGGTTGCCAATGATAGTGATACCTCTTTTTTAATGCCTGGCAATGAAGGTTCAGATTTAGCAACCTTAGATCAAAAATCTGAAGTCATGATAGGTCGCTATAAAATGGATGTTGGCGAACGAAATAATGTAGGCGTACTGGCAACCGTTAGAAATTCAGATAATTACAATAATACTTTGATGTCTGTTGATGGTAATTACTGGATAAATGAGACTGATAATATCAGTTATCAGTTTGCCCATGCACAAACCGACAATACTGAGTATTTACAAACAGAATATGATGTTGATGAGTCACAAAAGGGCAATGCTTTAAGTATTAATTATAAGCGTGAAACAAGAAATTATAATTTAAGAGCGGGTTATACGTCTGTTACTGAGGATTTTAGAGCCGATTTAGGCTTTCAAAGTCGCGTAGATTTTCAAAAGCTTGTAATTGGAGGGCGCCGTACCTGGTATGGTGAAGAAGACGATAGTTTAACGCAGTGGGGCTATTTTGGGGACTGGGATAAAACCTTAGATCAGGACGGTAATATGATCGAGCAAGAATTTGAAATTCATGGCAACATTCAAGGACAAATGCAGTTTTATAGCAACTTTGGCATAGTGACTCGAGAGAAATTATATAGAGAGCAGTATTTTGATGAAACGCAAGCAATGGCTTACGCTGAATTTGTGCCGCTATCAGGCGTTGAATTTGGTGTCTTTACAAGGCTTGGTAAGCAGATAGATTATGCGAATACCCGTTTAGGTGATGTTGTTACAATAGAGCCCAGAGTAAACTGGGATGTTAATCAACATCTTAGAGTAGATTTTAATCATAATTATAGTCAGCTTGATGTAGATGGAGGTCGTTTGTTTACGGCTAATTTATCTGATATTCGAATTGCATATCAGTTTAATTTAAAAAGTATTCTAAAGTTTGTAGTGCAATATAGTGATATTAAGCGTGAGAAGTCACTTTATATTGAATCCGATGATTTAGATTTAGAAGATATTGATGAGCGAAGTAAAAACTTTTCGAGTCAGCTTATTTATTCTTATAAAATTAATCCTCAAACTCTATTTTACTTAGGTTATTCTGATTCAGGATACCAAGATGATGATTTGCAAAAAATTCAAAGAGATCAACGTACTTTATTTACAAAATTTAGCTATGCATGGCAGTTATAACCTGTAATAAAGTTAAAGATGTGAATTTTGACATAATCCCTTACATCTAAATAATATTAAATTGAAATTTATTCCTTAATATCACTCTCTTATTGAGAAGCTTATTAAGGAATAAATAAAATGCAAAAAGATGGATATCATTGGTACCTTAACGCTTCTCCTTTCAAATTAATCACTCAAACAAGTTGGCTGTTGTTTGCAGCTATTTTTGCGTTGTTGGCTTATGAAGTTGTTGAGTCAGCAATCATTGCTAAACATGGTGATAATTCTTTAGCTTTATTTGGTTTTATTTTACCGTTAACAACTTTTTTAAGTGCAACAGCCATCGCAATCGCGATCCGCTCAAATATGGTATTAGTTAAATCCCATCACGCTCAAGGGGAGTATATTACCTCATTGATGTTATGGGCTGGTTTGACTGCTATTTTAATAAGTACTTTGTTTTATTTTTCTAAAGGGATTTTGTTATCTTTACTGGGTTTTGATGTTTGGTTAAGTCAATTTTCAATGCAAGATCAAGCGATATACCATACTCAAATAACCTCATATCTCGATTTTAAAATTTACGCTTTAATTGCATTATTTTTTATATGGCAGATCTGTACAATTTTAAGAACATTAGGCTACTACAAACGCTCAGCATCACTCATGTTAGGTTGGATGTTATTTAAGATATTTATATTAGTTTGGATTATCGATCCAAAAAGTACACAATTGATAACGCAGTTAGGTCAACTTCACTTTATATCTGACATGTTTTTTGCATTATTAGGCTTGATATTACTTGCTCATAAAAAGGAGTTGTGTTTTAAAACCATTAAGTTAGATATTATATTTAAAGATAAAAAAACAAGCGTGATCTTGATGTTACAACAGCTAATACCGCCTTTATCTTTGGCCTTTTTAATGGCACTTGTTGCAAGAGTTGATGAAAGTCATTTAGGTGTATTTTCCCTAGTGTTTAGGTTAGAGCCCTTATTATTACTATTGCCTATGGTATTAACAGCTTCATTGCCCGCCAGTATAGGTTTAAATTTTTGGTCTGGTAACAAGCGCTGCTGTTATCAAGTTTTAAAGCTCTCTTTTATATTTATAGCGGTATTTCAACTGATTATTGCTGTTTTAGTTAATGTATATATGTCGCAATTGATAGATGTTTTATGCCCAAATTGCGAACAAGTTAAAATGATAAAGAACTATTTAGCGCTTTTACCTTTTAGTTATATAGCGTTAGGCATGGTTGTTTTATATCCATCTTGCTTAAATGCAATTGGTAAACCTAATCAGGCGTTTATAACACTGATACTTCATCGAATGGTTTTAATTCCTATCTTTGTATTGTTAGCTTTTTTTAGTGGCCAGCAGAATAATATGTATTTTGCCTTATTTTTTGCCCATATAGCGGCGGGTTTATTTGTATTTATTCATTTTAAAAAAACCATGTCCTCAGAAGCGTATAAACACCAAGAAATGAAATTAAATACACAGCTGATAAAATCGAATTAGATCTTCATGATCAATCTCTTTGAAACGCTGATTATATTTGAACATATTCGATTTTTATTTTTAAAAAGGGTTGACTCTAAACCAGTAATCTTTATAATTTATCCCGCTTGAAAGTACGTTTATATTTATGCTACACCATTACGATGTCTTTAGTAGTACCTCGTCCTGTTTACATAAGTAATGCAACATATTTCAGCTTTAATTGTCTTCATACGAAGGCTTAAATTACTCTTGAATAAATAGGAAGATATTATGTCTACTACAACTACTGGTACAGTAAAATGGTTTAACGAATCTAAAGGTTTCGGTTTCATCGAGCAAGAAAATGGTCCTGACGTTTTTGCACATTTCTCTGCAATCGTAAGCGATGGTTTTAAAACTCTTGCTGAAGGCCAACGTGTATCTTTCTCAGTAACTACTGGTCAGAAAGGTCCTCAAGCTGAGAACATCCAAGCTCTTTAATTTGCATTGCAAATTATAAGCTTTAATCTCGTAAGAGATTAGAAAAAGGCAAACTAAGGTTTGCCTTTTTTAATACCTACGATTTACTAGCTACTAGTTCCTTATGGTCAAAATCATCTACATTTATTGTTAATAATCGACCTATTTCGGCTTGCTCTAAAGCATGAGCTTCATCTAATGTTATAACTTCAAGCTCTAGCCCCATTTTCGCTATTTTATCCAAAGCCATAAAGGGCAGTTTTTTACCTTTAGCTGAGCAGACTTTCTCAAATATAGGCTCTACTGCTAAAATATCTTTAAGTATTTGTTCTTGTCGACCAATAAGGTTTTTTGGTTCATCAGCCAAATATAAATAGTTAGCTAATCGACTTCTCGTTTCACTGGGTACTTGAAGAATATGTGCAATTACATGCTCTAACTTATCGGTAGGTTTCCTAATAGGACGCCCCCAAGGAAATAGAATTATTTTTAATAAACCTCTCAACGGTGCTAACGGCATATTGTTTATTAGATCGGCTAAAGCGCGTTGACAATGATATAGATGATTTTGGCAGCTCCAATGCACCAAATCAAAATCCTCACGTTTTCGACCTTCATCGTTATAGCGTTTTAATGTTGCACTCACTAAGTAAAGATAGCTAAGTAAATCACCTAATCTCGCTGAAATGCGCTCTTTTCTTTTTAAAGAGCCGCCAAATACACTCATGCATACATCAGACATTAAGGCCAAAGAGGCACTAAACCGAGAAGCACTTTTATAAAAAATGTGTGTTTCGTCTTTATAGGGGGCACTAGATAATTTTGCGCCTGTTAGTGACAACCAAAAGGTTCTAAAAAAGTTTGAAACCGTAAAACCGACATGACCCAATAATGCTTCATCAAATGCTTTGATTGCTTCATCATTATTTTCAATATCACAAATTTGTAATTCAGTTAAAACAAATGGATGACAGCGTATCGCACCTTGGCCATAAATAATCATATTACGAGTGAGAATATTAGCGCCTTCCACTGTGATAGCAACAGGCGCACCTTGGTATGCGCGGCCTAAATAGTTATTTGGCCCTAAACATATACCTTTTCCACCATGTATATCCATTGCATTATCTATGGCTGTACGCATTTGTTCGGTAAGGTGATATTTAATAATTGCAGATATAACTGAAGGTTTTTCACCTAAATCTATGGCTCCTGTAGATAAAGACACTGCAGCATCTGAACTATAAGCAAAACCAGCCAGTTCTGCTAAAGGCTCTTCTATGCCTTCCATATGTCCTATGGGTAATCTAAATTGACGACGAATTCGGCTATAAGAGCCACTGGCGATAGCTGCAGCTTTTATGCCTCCAGCAGAATTTGAGGGCAGGGTAATTGCTCGACCTACTGATAAACATTCAACGAGCATTCGCCAGCCTTGGCCTGCCATTTTCTCACCGCCTATTATAAAATCAATAGGTACAAATACGTCATTGCCGCTTGTTGGACCATTTTGAAATGGCACATTTAGTGGAAAGTGACGGCGACCTATCTCAACGCCCTCTAGCTCTGTTGGAATTAATGCGCAAGTGATCCCCGGAGCGGTATCTTTGCTTAATAAACAATCTGGATCTTGCAGTTTAAATGCCAGGCCTAATACAGTTGCAACGGGGGCTAGGGTTATATATCGCTTATTCCAAGTGAGTCTTATGCCTAAAATTTCTTTACCTTGCCAATCTCCATGACAAACAATGCCAAAGTCAGGAATGCTGCTGGCATCAGAGCCAGCCTCAGGTGAGGTTAATGCAAAACAGGGAATATGTTGTCCGCTAGCAAGTCCTGGTAAGTATTCTTGTTTTTGTTTATCTGTACCATAGTGCTGCAATAACTCACCTGGTCCAAGAGAGTTAGGTACACCCACAATAGAGGATAGCAACATAGATTTGCTACTGAGTTTTTGCAAAACACAGGATTGTGCAAAAGCTGAAAATTCAAGGCCTCCGTATTCTTTTTTTATTATCATGGCAAAAAACTGATTATCTTTAAGGTATTGCCATACATCTTGTGGTAAGTCGGTCAATTCATGGGTTGCATGCCAGTCATCTAACATGGCACACACGGTTTCAACAGGACCTTCTATAAATGTTTTTTCTTGAACTGTTAATCTCGGCACAGGATATTGATGAAGTTTTTTCCAATCTGGATTACCACAAAACAAATCAGCTTCCCACCAAGTGGTACCCGCTGCAATAGCCTCTTTTTCTGTTTTAGACATAGTGGGCGTAATACGTTTAAAAACTTTAAAAATAGGTTCTATTATATATTGATGACGTAAACTAGAGACCCATAAAGGTAAAGTCACAACAATAAAAATCAACCAACTCAATGTTGAAAAAGCGCCCATGAAAGAGCCTATAAATAAAATGAAAACCGATAGGCCTAAGCATGTATTTAAATTTGATCTGTGGTAACTGGCAATAGCAAGTCCTATTAATAAAACAATTATGAAACACATTGTCATTTTTTAATCCCTCTAGCGCGTAGGTTTATATAAAACTGTGTTAGTTATCATTTTAGTCTAGCGCATAAACGAGGGCACAATAGTGATGATTACTCAATTATTTTGGGGTTAATTTTTAAAAGCATATAGAGAGATTGGTTAATAAATAAGTGGTTTTAGTATTTTTTTGTTGTTGCTATTAAGGGGACTGTTGCGTATTTTGAATAAATACTCAGTTTTAATAAATTAATTTAAGTGGAAAACATATGAATAAGAAAACCACTTATCTTCAATTTTGACAGGAGATTTATCTTGCTTGATATCGTTGCGCTTTTTATAAAAACTAACCAATATAAAACATTTCATGAAGCATCTGTGAAATTAAATATCCCATTACCGACCTTACAAAGAAGGATCAGAAAACTCGAAGATAATTTGTCATTGGCATTATTTTATAGAGAAAAAGGGCGCTTGCGATTAACTGAACCTGGTAAAAGTTTTTATAGTCATTGCTTAACACACGTTGAAGATTTACAAAATATTTTATGTAATTTTAAGAATGTGAATGAAGACAAAGTGAGTACAATTAAACTTATTGCCCCACAAAACTTTATAAAGAGTGTTTATTTTTCTGGGGTAATAAATCAGTTCACAATTTTATATCCCAATATTAAAATTCATATGATGCTATCTGATGAACGTCTTGATTTAAAAAAAACTGAATTTGATTTGGCTATCAGAATAGGCCTGTTAGAAAGCTCACAAAATATATGTAAAGTGATAAATCAAATGACGTTTGTACTGGCATGTTCATCTAGTGTGATTGAAAAATACGGTCTACCAAAGAGTTTTAAAGACTTAGCACAACTTCCACACATATGTTGCTCCCCATTCGATAATTGGTCTTTCAAAGCAATGAATGGTGAAAAAGTACTGTTTAAACCGCAAACCGATTTTGTGTCAAATGATATTGAAATGTGTGCTTTATCTGCTGTTGAAGGCAGAGGTGTATATTATGGTCCTGAATATTGTCTATTAGCTTATTTAAACGATAAAAGTTTAGTAAAAATATTAACGCATTTTAAGCCCATAAAACGAGATATCAATTTAATTTGGCCTGATAAACTCATTCCGAAAAGCACTAGAAATCTAATTGATTTCTTAAGTAAATCGTTAAAAGGTGTTGATATATAGGCTCTAAAAACCACTTTTTATTTCAAAATGAACTTTATGGTTGATTATTGAACTTTAAAACAACTTATATTTTTGAAAAATCAATTTTCAGTTATGTCTGTATTAAAAAATAGAGAGATATTTAAAATCAAATTGGTCCAAAATTAAACAGGTTTTTAATTAATAAATGGACGCAATTTATATATGATTTTATAAAGGAAGTATTTTAAATGAAAAAAATAATACCAATCTTACTATTAGGGCATACAAGTATCGTAAGCGCCAATTCTTCAATAATCTATCCAGACCAATTGCAATTTGAAAATCTAGGGGTGGGATTATGCTCGACAGATAACAGGTTAATTACGCAATCTGAAGCGCAAATTTATAGAAATGATATCGTTAATAAAATGGGTAAATGGCAAATCACAGGCTTAGCAGATGGCTGGGTCATTATGGGTTCTGGTTATGCTGGTGAAATAAAACGTGGCACAGCTTCGAATTCTTGGTGTTACCCTAAAGATCCAATCAATGAAATTCCGGTATTGAGTGCGCTTAAAGTTGCCCCTGGTAGCCAAAGCCAAATTGAATGGGATTTAGTTAATCAAAAAGATCAGCTTATTAAGCCTCTTTCATATTTAGCACATTATATGGGGTTTGCATGGGTCGGTGGTAACCGTTCTAATTATGTTGGTGAAGATATGGAAGTCACAAAATCTGCTTCTGGTTGGCAGATCAAAGGGTATAATGGTGGCAGTTGTTCTGGATACCGTTGTGATGAGAAAAGCACAATTAATGTTTCTAACTTTGAATATGTAATGGACACTGAATCATATAAGATAACTGGGGATGTCGTTTCTGCAGATAAAGAGTTGATACGCACAATCACAGTCCCTGCATTTAACGATACATCAGTTGATCAAATGTCAGTGATTACAATCGAATATGATGCTTCGACTAATTGGTCAAAAACAAATGATTACAGCATATCAGAGTCTGTTACTTTATCTAATACTTGGAAATCACCCTCAGTTACTGGAGGATCTGATACGTCATTATCTGTGACTATATCAGCAAATCAAGCATGGGGAACAAGTAATGGCGGATCAGAAAGTGAAAGAGTTGTTGTCCAAGCTAGAACAAATATTCCTGCCAATACTAGCTTGAATGCAAAAGTTGATTTATTTAAATCTTCTATCTCTTATCCGTATGAATTTGATGCTGATATTACCTATGATATATCTATAGATGGGTTTATGCGTTGGAGTGGCAATGGTTTATTAAGTCATCCTGATAATAGGCCTAATGAAAATGCGAACTTTGTAATTGGCCGTTGGGCCGGTCAAGAAAAAAGTATTCCATACCAATGGGAGCATAGATATATTCCAGGTGAAAATAAAAAGTGGGATTGGCCTTGGATGATAGAGCAAACAAGTTTATCAACAATGCAATATTGGTTAAGTAACGTTTTAAGACCTAAAAAAACAACTTTAAGTGGCCATTTTTATGCACAAAGTCAATTTGCTGGCAATATATATTTCGGTGATGAAAGTCCATTAATCAATAATATAAGCGCGTTAAATAATGCGAAGTCAAATACTCAAACTGTTAAACAGCACTTAGAAGATGCGGGTTTAAAAAATGTAGTGGTTAAAATTGAAATGATTGATTTATAGTTAAATCAACACTGGGTTCTCATTTACGAGCGAACCCAGTGCTTAAGTGATATTTAAAAGTCTAAGATCTCAATATGACTATCAATATTATCTTTTAAAAGTTTTAAAGCTTCTTGATTTTGAGTGGATAGATAACAGACTTTTAAGCCTTCATTTAAATAGTGTTTAAACTGATCATAATTATTATGATTTCTTACTTCACGTTCTGCATCACGGCGAACTAATTCGATAATATCATCACCTATATCAGTATCATAAATCGCTATATCTGACTTTTGCATATGTCGTAATGTACCCATTGTTAGCTTGTCTGGGTGATCAGGTGTATTAATAATATATAACTCAGCAGGAGAGGCGATATTGGTTGTTTGACCTATTAAAGTTTCAAAAAGCTCTGGTAGTGAACTGGTATTCTCACTTTTGCTTGATGAGAAGAAGCTTTCCCAAAATGTGCGTCTTTTAGACACATTGTCTAGCTTATCTTTAACTTGTTGGCGTTTTGAACCTGCAAACAAGGCGATTTCACCTAAGTTTTGTGGGATAAGCGTTTCTAATTTTGCTCGCCAGTAGCGTAATAATACAGGTGATTGACCTTCACTAGACATGGCAAAAGTCATGGGCGCTCTGTCAACAATTGAAGGGGTAATAAAGTGACAAAGGGCAGGGCTGTCTACAACATTTGCTAATACTTTAGCGTATTTTGCATCTTCATTAATTTGTTGGTTTAGCTTGCTATTTTCCGTTGCTACAAAAACTAATTGTTTGTCATTTAATAATGACTTGTCGTAAACACCGTTAATATAAGTGATTTTATTGTCTTGCTGTAATTGAGTTAGGCTTGTTGATAGTTTAGGTGATACAACTGTGACATTGGCAGGTGTTTTAAGCATAAGTTCAACTTTTCTTGTAGCGACTTCGCCGCCACCAACAACTAAGACTTTTAACTGTTCACCATCTACAAAAATAGGGAAATATTGCACAAAAATTCCTTGGTAATTTAGCTCGGTTTGCTTAAATACGACAAACCGAGATATTTTTAATGGCTAGTGCCACGTTCGTAATGTGTTTTGTTATATACATTGTACTTACCAGAAGGTTTTTTCATAGGTAAGCGTTTAATTTCTTCTAATGTATTAGCATCATACACGATCACAGCGCCCTCGTTGTCCCAAATACTTAATAAAACGTATTTTCCATCTTTAGTAAACTCAACATGAGCTGCCGTTTTTCCTGGTGCAGGTGCAATGGTTTTAACAATTTCTAATGTCGCTTTATCAATAATATGTACTTTTTCTTTATTTGGACCAAAAAATACATCAACCCAAGCATAAGGTGAGTTATTATGGCTGCGCATAAAAAAACCGGGTCCTTGGGTTTTAATTTCTTTGATCACTTGCCAGTGTTGCATATCAATAACAGATACTAGACCATCTTTTATATTTGGAGAGGCGAACACTTGCTTGCCTTTATAATCCCAAGTGATCCCTGAGCCTAAGTGAGGCATACCTTGCATTTGTATTGTGGCTACTTTTTTGCTGCCATCTAAATTGATCACTTGACCATTATGTTTTTCTCTTGAAGTGCCTATCAAGTGAATGTAATCAGGGTCAAAAAAGAAATCATCTAAATAATCTTCAGTGGTAATGCGCTTTATTGGAAATTGACTTTGTGCTCCCCAAGTTTCAACTGCATCTTCGCGGCCATCTTTTTGCTGAATATTTTTAAAGGAAGCATGTGCCGTAGTTTTATAAACAGTGACACCATCTTTACTGCTATAAGGAATCTCCCACACTTCTTTGACGTCTTTTAGGGCGACAATAAAACTCTTTCGTGGTGGTGCATTATAAACGGCACTGACACGTGAACTAGCCCCTGCTTTATCTGTTACATCTATCACTTTGATTGGGCTTAAATCTTCAGTATCTAATATGACTGCGCTATGAGGAAGGTAGTTACCGACAATGGCATATTTACCATCACTTGATACCGCCATATTACGGGTATTAATGCCAGCACGTACCTCTGATACAACTTTCATATTGTATATATCGTATTTGCTGATCCAGCCATCTCTTGATGCAAAGTAAACAAACCTACCATCAGGAGAATACTTAGGGCCGCCATGTAACGCAAATCGTGTTTTAAACCGGGTGATAGGTTCAAAGGTATCACCATTTAATAAAGTCGCAGAATGATCACCTAGCTCTACAACGATAAATAGATTCATTAAGTCGGCTTTAAATTGCGGCTTATTAGGCAGTTTTGATTGATCAAAATGTTGAATTTGACTGGCTTTAATATCAGTTAGATCCCACTTTGGTAAGGTTTTAGCTGGGGTATAAATATAATCTACTAGAGCTGAAATCTCATCTTTTGAAAGTGTTTTACCGAACCCTGGCATTTGAGTCGCAATTCGGCCATGACTGATCACTTTTGATGCTTTATTTTTACGTATTCGCGATAAATTTTCAGGAAATAGCGCTGGGCCCATTCCTCCTAAACGATTTTCCCCATGGCAAGATTGACAGTTATTTTTATATAAGTCCTCAGCTGAAGATGAATTACTTGCTGTTACAACAAAAGGTATAGCTAATACTGAAGCAATCAATAAATTAAATAATTTTGATTTATTCATGAGACTCCCTCATATTCAGTTTCTAATACATTTTGTTTTGTAGATACTAAAGATTTTAAATACCCTAATGTGAGCACATTTTCAGGGTTAAATTGCTCTACGACTTTGCCTAATACAATAAGAGCGGGTGGTTTTACATTGTGCTTAGCAACTAACTCGGGCAAATTACTCAATGTACCTCGATATACTTCCTGAGCTGCTCTGGTACCATTGCGAATAAGTGCTGCGGGTGTGTTTTTATCCCTTCCATGCGCTATTAAATTTTTACTTATAATAGGTAGGCTATTAATACCCATGTAAAATACAACTGTTTGACAGTCACTGCTTAAACTTTGCCAAGGTAAGTTGAGTTGACCATCATTTTGCAGATGACCGGTAATAAAAGTACATCCTTGTGCGATACCACGATGTGTTAAAGGGATCCCTGCATAAGTTGTGCAAGCTGACGCAGCAGTAATACCATTTGCAACATGACAGCTGATCCCGCGTGCTAATAAATATTCCGCTTCTTCACTGCCTCTACCAAACACAAACGGGTCACCACCTTTTAATCTTAAAACGCGTTTCCCTTTAAGAGCTTGTTCGGCTAGCATCTCATTTATGCCGCTTTGTGGTACACAGTGCTTTGCTTGTTCTTTTCCAACATAAAGCTTTTCACAGTTTTGAGGTAATAAAGCCATGATTTCATCACTGACTAAGCGATCGTAAATGGCAACTTCGGCTTGCTCTATAAATCGTAATACTTTAATGGTTAATAATTCAGGATCTCCAGGACCAGAGCCTACTAAAGCGACTTCTCCAGATTTTAATTGTGCTTTTATTGCTATTTTATCTAGTAACTTGCTCATTATTGCTGCCTTATTCACTGACGGGTGAATGAAATTAAATTTATTATTGTATTTGGCTAACTGAAATTTGTTTAGGTGCTTGGTAGCCGATTTCTGCATCTGTTAAATAACAGCCGGGATCTTCACTCCAAGCATCGCCTGTTTGCGAAAATGCACGAGTACGCGTATTTCCACCACAAATACTCAGATGTTCACACTTTGCACACCGTCCTTTTACAGGGCGGGGAGACTGTCTAAACCCTTGCATAAGCGGATCTTGAGTATTGGCCCATAAATCAGAGAATTTGCCTTCTCTGACATTACCAATTGGATGGTTCCACCAATAAGTGTCTGGATGAATTGAGCCCGTATTATCTATGTTGGCTACATTGACGCCTGAGGCATTTCCGCCCCAATTAATGAGATGTTGTTTAAGATTTTTTAATCTAGGAGCATATATAGGATCCTGTGCAAACTTTTTATGAGCCCATTGCAATAAAAAAGGACCATCGGCATCATTATTACCAGTTACAAAGTCGGACTCTCTACCAGATAAAATATGCTGCCAAGCACGTTCAAATAATTGCTCCATACCGATTTTTGTCATTTCAAACATGGCATCTCTATCTGCATTTCGCTTGCCTCGACCAGAGTAGTTAAGATGCGACATATAGAACTTATCGACTTGGTGCTCTTCTATTAAATCGAGCATGGCAGCTAAATCATTTTTATTATCTCGGGTTAAACATAAACGTAAACCGACTTTTATTCCCGCTTGTTTACATAGCTTTACTGCATGTAATGAGGCTTCAAAACTGCCTTTTTGACGGCGAAATTCATCGTGATAGGCTTCTAAACCATCAATCGAAATACCCACATATTGGTATTGCGCATCTTTAATTTGTTGTATGTTATTTTCATTAATTAATGTGCCATTAGTAGATAAAGCGAGATAAAAGCCAAGTGATTTAGCGTAAGCCGTCAATTCAAAAATATCAGGTCGCATCAGTGGCTCACCACCAGATAAAATAAGCACAGGCACCTGTGCCACTTTTAAATCATCCATCGTATTTTTAATTTCTTGAGTGGATAATTCACCAGAAAAATCAATATCTAAAGAAGTCGCATAACAGTGTTTACAACTTAAATTACATCGACGGATCAAGTTCCAAATAACCACAGGGCCCGGCATTTTTCGAGCTTCTTTTGGTGGTATATCATGTGTCATTGTTTTTAATAAATGAGAAATTCTAAACATATGTTGCCCCTGTGCACTTATTTCACTTTTAATCTAAGCCCTGTTTTTTTCAAAATGCGTGTACTTGTTAATACATCATTTGATTTACCTTGATGATTTTGCAGTACATCTTTTAGTAATTCTTTTATCTGTTTTTGATATTGATTCACTTCTTTTTCATTTTTTCCGTGTATCATGGCGAAGAGGTTATAATGCCATTTAGGAAGATGACGAGGGCGTAAATAGCAGTGGCTCACAAATGGCAATGCGCCTACTTTTTTACCATATTCAATAGCTAGCTCATCTTTGATATCCCAAGTTGTCATGCCGTTAAAGGTATAGCCTAATTTATAGTGATTAGGCACAGCTGCTATTCTGCGAATAATACCGCGATCTAATAAGTCAGAAGTGACGCTTAAAGTTTGTTTTACTGTAATGTTTAGTTGCTGGGCTAACTTATGATATGGTTCTGAGCATATCGGCAAGCCATTTTGTGTCAAAACAACATACTTTCTTTCTAGTTCGCTTAACTGTTGTGGTTTCATAGTAATTTAAAGTTCCTTTAAACCGGTAAGTACAGGCCAACAAAAAACTCATGTTCTTTGGGCATATTGACAACGTTAATACCTGTTTTATATTCAATTTTTTTAATGACTTCTATAATTTCACTTTGGGTTTCCGTACCTATAACAAACCACATATTGAGTTCATTATCACGTTCATAGTTATGAGCCACTTGTTCAAATGAATTAACAACCTGAGCCACATCTTCAAACTGATCCTTTGGTACTTTCATTGCAGCTAAAGTAAATGCGCCCCCTAAACAAGCGGCATCATACATAGGGCCAAACCTGCTTAATAAACTACTATCGAGCATTGTTTGTACTTTATTGATCACTATCTCTTCAGTGCTTTTGATAACTTTGGCTATTTCATAAAATGGCTTTTCACAAACAGGAAGGCCTTTTTGTAATAAATTAATCAGTTTCTTGTCTAAATTATCCATTTAAACCTCTTTTACACGGGTTGCTTTTTCATTTAATGAATAACGACCACCTTGCTGTTTATAAGCTGTTGTTGAAAACAACACATTTTTATCTATTTGTTTTAAATTGTTTCTTTCACATAATTCGTCTAATTGCATTAATACTTGTTCTCTGTTCTTTCCATGTATCATGCAAAATAAGTTGTAAGGCCAATGGGGTAATACACGAGGACGCCGATAACATAGGGTGACGACAGATTCATTTGATAGTTGCTCAGCGATGGTATCAACTTGTGATTCATCTATATCCCATACCACCATTGCATTAGCCTCATAACCCAACTTTCTATGGCGTACAACTAAACCAAAACGGCGGATCAAGCCTTGCGTTTGCCATGCTTCAATTGTGCTTATCACTTGCTGTTCAGTAACAGAATTATTAAATTCTGAAATTTGTTGTGCTAATGCAAAGTAGGGCTCAGATACTAAGGGTAACCCTTGCTCAATTGCTTTAAAGAGCATTTCCTGTTGCGCTTTTTCTAGCATATCAACTGGTTTATTTGTCTCGTTTGATAGCGTCACTAGCTCACCCTTTTATATTGGTTAAAGCACACATCAAAAGACAAATCTATATGATAAGATTTCTCCATAGGAAGCTCTAAAACATCGTGTTTTGTGACTTTTTCAATTTCTTTTATTGTTTGATACAAGGTAATGCGATTTGCCGCTGTTACAACAAACCATAAGTTGTATTTATGCTCTCGAGCATAGTTATGGTTTACTTGCTGAAATTCACTGACTAAAGCAGCAATTTCATCGAGTTTATCGTTTGTTACACTGATGGCTGCAAGGGTGCTAGCACCAGCACGTTTATGATCAAAAACGGGGCCTAAGCGCGACAATACACCTGTTTGCTTAAGTTGTGTTAAACATGCAATAACAGCTTGCTCTGAAGTATTAAACTCATTAGCTAATTGTAAAAAAGGTCGAGAACATAGTGGAAAACCTCGCTGATAAGCATTGATAATTTGTTGTGTCAGTTTTGATTCAATTAATGAGGTGATATCCATTGTTATAATCCAATTTGGTGAGCGCGACTGGTGAAAAAGATACCACTTGGACTAATAGCCGGTATTTGTTTTAATAGCTGCTGCTGTTTGGTATCGTAAATTTGAATCAGATTTTCATCACGCACTGACATCCAAACATGTTCACCTCTAGGCGTGAACTCCATATGCAATACGCCTTTACCCGGTTTTAAGGTATTGATCAAAGATTGACTTTGAGTATCTATTACTTGAATGGTATCGTTACGTGGAAAAGCAAAGTTAACCCAAACTTGACGGTTGTCAGGTTGCGCCATTACAAATACAGGCTGGCCATGTACCTTTATTACACCTTCTTGAAACCAAGTTTTTGTATTGATCACTAACACGTTATGTTGGCCTACAGCAGGTACAAAAGCGAAATCTCCAGCCATAGCCCAACCTTCAAGATGCGGCATTTTATAAACCGGAAGCTTTTTATCACCTTTACCGTAGTTTTCTAAAATACGTCTGACACCTTTATCAGGATGCCATAAATCAACAAGTGCCATACCGTCTTCACCAAATAAACCGGCAATATAATAACGACCATCAGGGCTAATTAATGCGTCATAAGGTGCGCGGCCAATATCAGTAAATTTGGTTAATTTTAATTTAGGTTTTGAAAAATCGGCAATCCAAATTTCATCACTATCAAATAAGCTAAAAATAAATCGTTGATCAGGGGCATCAACTAAACCAACTACTTTAGAGCGTTTAATTGAACCATCTTTATTTTTTTCATGATTCAGTAGTTGGGTGGCTTTAATATCAGCAACTAACTCTAATGTTTGCGCATCAAAAACCTTTACGCCACCAGGTGTATAGTTTGACACCGCTACCAATTTACCATCTTGGCTGATTGCGCCGCCAATACTATTACCTGATTGTAAAATGCGTTTGTCGATTTTATCTTTTAATATGTCTATTTTAGTTAGGCCGCCATCTCTGCCAAATACATAAGCAAATCTTTGATCTCGAGAATATACAATAGATGCATGTGATAAATCACCTAAGCCATCTATTTGCGCTAAAGCTGTTTTAGATGTGTGATTTACAATTTGTACTTGCCCTGTGGCACGTTCAATTACCACGCCCATATCGCCTGTGGCTCGTAAATTATTAGATGATGTAATATTACAGGCGCTGACGGTTAGGGCTAAAAAATAGCTGCAGATTAATTTTATTTTGTGATTCATTTAAAAGTACCTTGTTTTAATTGTTGTGCAATCCACTTAGCTTCACTTTGGTTGAAAATCGCTTTCCAAGGTGGCATTGCAGTACCTTGACGGCCATTCATAATGGTATAAGTTAAGAATTCGACGGGTTTGTTAACTAAGTCTTCAGGTAAAATAGCAGTGCCTAATCCACCTTTTAAAGTCATACCATGACATGAGCCACAATCTTGCTTAACGATATGAAACATCTCTTTTTTTCTTGCTTTTGAAATTTCATTATTGTCAGCCAACGCTTTACTTGAAGTAAAAAAGCAAAAAATAAATATCATTATTATGGCTAATTTCATGATGGGAAACCCCTTCAACAATTAATTATCTGAATGTAAACTTAACAGCTCGAATTAGTTAAAAAATTGTTTAGGATCATGTTTTTTAGGCTTGGGCTAATTTGAATCGCGCAGAATTGATATCGATCAATTTCATGATGGCATAGCTTATAGAAAGTGTTTTTAAAAAGTAACAATAACAATAATTGGTAATTTTTAAGGTGCTGGATTTATTTGAGGTGAGCCTTAACCCATACTTAGAAAAGGCTCTTTATGTTGACTTAGCATTGGTTAAATTCTTCGGCTGCTTTTTCATAAATCGTGCAGAAATCTGAATTGCCATTGGATGCTTTTAATTCATTTCCATCAAAGCTTGCATTAATTACTTTAGATTTAGTAATTGAATGCCTATTATTTTTGCATGCTTTAACGGCTAATGCTTTACACTTTTCTACTTCAGATATCTTTTTAGTTTTAGAACAACTTGCTTTTCCTTTGCACTTTTTAAAGCTAATGCTTTCTTGTCCAGGACAAGCGGTTCTGGTGTATTTAATTTCGCATGTGCCTGCAAATGCTGAATTAATTAAAACAGAACCTAAAAATATACTCCCTATAAATAAGATACTAGTTTTCATATTTCACTCACTTTATCTAGATAGGTACTAATAGTTATAGCAAATTTTATGATAATTATTAGTGAATTTAGTGGAATATGACATATATAGAAGAATAAATTGTAAAAATAGGTTCAAACTTAAACATATAAATTAGAAATAAAACATTGTAAATATATTGAGTTACTAACATAACTAATTAATAGTAAATAATTATATTTTAAAATCTATTAATGGATCTTAAATTACCTAGTACATTTAATAACATTGTAAATCCAATAACTTTCTCGTTTTAAATTTATAATATTGAGTTGCTTCATAGGCAAACATTAGTCCTTTAAAATGGATTTTAGGGACTATTTATTAATGATTAAAGAAAGCTTAGTTCTAGCCCAGTAATCGATTATAGGAGAATCGTATTAGAAAAAATTTTAAGCCAAGTTTATAAGTTTAGGAACATTATAATTAAAGGTATTTATTATTAAGAAAACAAAAATTGTTATTTAATCATGTGTATGCCAAGATCAGAATCTAGTTAATTTTTTCCATGCTTAAAAATCAAAACTGACATAGTCAAATTGATTTGTATTTTATTTTAAGCTCAAGTTTACTTTAGTTAAATAGGTTTTAGTTTTATGTGCGAACTTTTAGGCATGTCTGCAAATGTGCCAACAGACATTTGTTTTAGTTTCTCTGGTCTTTTAGAGAGAGGTGGTAATACAGGACCTCATAAAGATGGCTGGGGTATTACCTTTTACGAAGGCAAAGGCTGTCGTACATTTAAAGATCCATTGCCTAGTTGTGAATCTGAAATCGCAAAATTGGTAAAGCATTATCCAATTAAAAGTTGTTCTGTAATAAGTCATATACGTCAAGGTAATCGAGGTGAAGTATGTTTAGAAAATACTCATCCATTTACTAGAGAGCTTTGGGGTAAAGAAATCACCTATGCTCACAATGGTCAATTATCTGGTTACGATGATTTAAAGCCTGAATTTTATCAACCAGTGGGTGATACTGATAGTGAATTGGCATATTGCTGGATTTTAGATGAAATTCGTAAAAAGTTTACTGAAAAGCCAAAAGATATGGCGCCAGTATTTAGATATGCAGCCCAGTTAGCTCCTCAGCTGAAGGCTAAAGGTGTATTTAATATGTTACTGACAGATGGTGAGTATGTTTTAGCATATTGTACTAATAATTTACATTGGATCACGCGTAGAGCGCCATTTGGTAAAGCCTCTTTAATTGATGCTGATGTAATTATTGATTTTCAAAAAGAAACAACACCCAATGATGTCGTAACTGTAATTGCAACTAGGCCTCTTACTGAAGATGAAGACTGGCATAAAATAGAAGAGGGTGACTTTAAATTATTTAAATTAGGTGAGTTGATTTAACAATCAGTTCAATGTAAGCGGGGAATTACCAGCGTACTTTGATTTATAAATTTTAGACAGTAAAGACGGGATTTAACTCCCGTCTATACATTTATTTTTAGCCATGATTTTTTAGTTTAGAGACTTCAACTGTATATCAAATTGCTCAACGCCTTTTTCGCCTTTCCATGTTCTTACCATCATGTAATCTAAAGAAGGCGCAAACCATACCGTTACTTGGCGTTTGTCGTTATCGTATAGGCGTTTAACTTTGATCGTTTCAACGTTGCCCATAGGCAGTGTAATTGTTTCTTTACCAATCACTTGAAACTTATAATGACGAACCCTGCCTTTTTTATCTACTAATGGGTAATCAAATTCAGTTTTACCTTCTTGAACATCACGACGAAATTGTACTTGATAAGAAATGCCATCTTGCAGTGCATCATCCCAAATTAACTTTAAAGGAAATTTTTCTTTATTGCTGAATACTTGCTTGTTCTGGCGGTCAAAACTGATTTTATAGTTTTTATCTCGTCCTGTACCTGAACGGATCATTTGATATTTAAGTGGAGATACTTGGGCATCAAAACAAGGGAAAGTGGATATTTCAGTGCGTTTATCAGAGAAAATCATCCATTCAATATCGCTTTCGTAGCTGATACGGCAATGTTTATCATCTAATTGTTTGAAAATACGAGTTGCTTGACCGTAACGTTCGCCTTTGCGAAGTACATCATATTTTGCGGTATACTCTTTGATAGCAGTAGATGAAGTATCTGTACTGGTATTGGCAAAGCTAGGGGTAATAACTAAGGTGCTTAAACTTAGTAAAGCACCTTTGAATTTAAAACTGTTTTTAAGCGTAGTTTTCGCCGTGTGCAGGAAGTTTTTTATTATCAAAAACTGCATATTCTTCTTCCATTTTTAGTCGTTGTTCACTGAACCACTGAACCACTAACGGATAGATGATATGTTCTTTTTGATGAATACGCTGCGCTAATGAGTCTGCTGTATCTTCAGGTAAGATATCTATCTTAGCTTGAAGTACAACGGGACCACCGTCTAATTCTTCAGTTACGAAGTGAACGCTAACGCCATGCTCTTTATCATTTGCATCTATTGCACGCTGGTGGGTGTTCAGCCCTTGGTACTTAGGCAACAATGAAGGATGAATGTTCAACATTTTTCCTTTATATTTTTGCACTAAGCCAGGGGTTAGAATACGCATAAAACCAGCTAATACAACTAGATCTGGTGTAAAGTTGTCAATTTTTTCCATTAAGGCACTATCATAAGCTTCGCGAGACTCAAATTCTTTGTGATCTAAGACCACAGTTTCAATCGAAGCTTTCTCAGCTCTTTCAAGGCCATACACGTTTGGACGGTTGCTGATCACAGCGACTATGTCGCCGTTGATCTGCTGTTTCTCACACGCATCAATGATAGCTTGTAAATTTGAACCGCTACCAGAAATTAATACTGCAATGCGCATTCGATTCATTACTTAGTGCCGCCTACGATATCTACCTGCTCTTCGCCTTCAACAGCATCTTGGATTTCACCAATGTGCCAAGCGTTTTCACCTTGCTCTTTTAAGATGTTTAAGCTGTTTTCTAACTCGTTAGCTGGAACAACTAAAATCATACCTACGCCACAGTTAAATGTGCGGTACATTTCGTGTGTTGTGATATTACCGTTCTCTTGTAACCAATCAAAGATTGCAGGCCATTCCCAGCTATCACCTTTAACAACAGCTTTTGCTGATTCAGGCAATACGCGAGGGATATTTTCCCAGAAACCACCGCCTGTGATATGAGAAAGTGCATGTACATCAACAGATTTTAATAGCTCTAATACTGGTTTAACGTAAATACGTGTAGGCTCAAGTAAATGCTCGCCTAAAGTTTTACCAGAAAATTCAGCTGAAGTATCAGCACCAGATACTTCTAGCACTTTACGTACTAAAGAATAACCGTTTGAATGTGGGCCGCTTGAGCCTAATGCGATTAGTTGGTCGCCAGATTTAACTTTAGTACCATCAATGATTTTTGCTTTTTCAACGATACCAACACAGAAACCTGCGATGTCGTAATCTTCGCCTTCGTACATACCAGGCATTTCAGCAGTTTCACCACCAGTTAAAGAACAACCAGATAGTTCACAACCAGCGCCGATGCCAGTTACAACATCAACAGCAGTATCTACGTCTAATTTACCCGTTGCATAGTAATCTAAGAAGAATAAAGGCTCAGCACCTTGAACAATTAGATCGTTAACACACATAGCAACTAAATCGATACCAACACCTTGATGTTGTTTTAAATCGATTGCTAAACGCAATTTAGTACCTACACCATCTGTGCCGGCTACTAATACAGGTTCTTTATAACCAGCTGGAATTTGGCATAAAGCACCAAAACCACCAATACCGCCCATTACTTCAGGACGTTTAGTTTTTTTTACAACGCCTTTAATACGTTCAACAAGTACGTTACCAGCATCGATATCAACGCCCGCGTCTTTGTAGCTAAGAGACTGTTTTTGTTCGCTCACAGAAATTCCTCAACATTTAGTATGTGGTGGATGGTCTTTAAAGGCGCGCATTTTACCTTAATTGTTTCGCCCTCGCTAGTATTTTTAGCGTAATCGTTAGCTTAATTTTTGCAAGGGTATAAGGACTTTTGTCCGGTGGAAAACTTTGCTTGAATTTTGAATATTAAATACCCATAAATTAATGATGTGTTATTTAGGAATTAACAATGATAAATATTTTTTTAACGCTTGTATTGATAGCCTTTGTTGTGACTTATTGGCAGTGGAACAAAATAAAAGTGCATTTTTGGAAAAAAAAATACTTTGGCCGAACTTTAACTAAAAGCCAAAAAAAACTGCTATTAAAAGTGATGCCCATTTATAGAAATATGACAAATGATGACCGCAGCAAGTTAGAACAGCATATTTTATGGTTTTTAGACAATATTAGCTTTTTAGGCCGTGATGGCTTAAAAATTAATGCGGGCATGCGTTTAGTTGTTGCAGCGAATGCGTGTTTATTGGTATTAAATAAACCTTGGCCTATTTATAAAAATGTAAAACAAGTGCTGTTATATCCCAGTGCTTATTATGCCAAAGAAAATAAAAAAGATGGCGCAGGGCTTGTTAGTTTTCATGAAACAGTGAGGCAAGGGGAGTCTTGGCCTGGTGGCACTTTAGTGCTTTCGTGGCATGATGTGCTCGAAGGAAATAGGTTACCTGAAGACGGTCATAACTTAGTTTTTCACGAATTTGCGCACCAGTTAGATCAGCAAACAGGCTTTACTAGCGGTACACCGCAATTGAAAACTCAGGACCTTTATAAGCAATGGGCGCAGGTATTTAATCGCGCATATAATCAGTTAAAAACCCACTTAGCTTATGGTATGCCGAATGTGATTCATAGGTATGGTGCAACTAATGAAGCTGAATTTTTTGCGGTTTTAACCGAAACCTTTATTGAAAAACCTGCTCAGTTACAAAACCAAGACCCAGAGTTATATCAACTTATGTTGGCGTATTATGAATTTGACCCTATAAAGTGGGCTTAAAATTGATTTAAAGTTATGAGCTAAGGTTGTTATAAAGTGACCAGCATTAAATTACATTAAAAAATGAGTAACTTTGATTATTGAAAATGTTAAGGTTGAGGTGTTAATTTAAGCACTAATGAGTATAAAAATGTGTAAAAATCGGATTCACTGCTTCCTGATAGTCTGTATTTTCATTTACAGTCCAAGCTTATTGGCACATAAATTGAAGTTTGTTGCCGAGTCCTTACCACCATTTCATTATTTAGATGAAAATCAAAAACCAGCAGGGGTATTGGTAGAAGTAATAAAGGCCTTATTAGATGAAGCCAATTTGAAAGCAGATATTGAATTGCTTCCCTTTGCCAGAGCGTATGACCTGATCACTAAAAAAAGTGATGTGTTTATGTTTTCACTGTTAAAAACACCTAATAGAGCAGAGAAATTCAAATGGGTAGGGAAAATTTATACTAATAAAGCTTATCTGGTTGGCCTAAAGACTCGTGATGATATAAAACTACAAGCACTTAATGATGCAAAAAAATACACTGTTGGCACTATTCGGGGTTACTATTCTGAAACTTTTTTGCGTCAAGCTGGTTTTATAAAAAAGAAACAACTATACCTGACAGTTAATTATACTCAGCTATGGGGCATGTTATTTAAAGATAGAATTGATCTTTTGCTGACAAATACCATTGCACTAGAAACAGAGCTCAGTAGCTTAGGAATTAATTCTGATAACGTAAACTTTTTTTTAGAAGTTAAAGACTTTCCCAGTGAACTTTATATCGCTTCAAGTTTACACACCTCAAATGAGACAATTGTAAAACTCTCAAAAGCACTTGAAACAATAAAGAAAAATAAAGTTTACGACAAAATTTTAAAAGAATGGTCAATGTGATCTTTTATAAAATATTTTGGGTTATATAAGTCGTGTTTAATTTACTTATTTTTATCAACAGAAATTAAAATAAGCTAAGTCTATCAGCTTATTTTAATTTTAATGTTCTATTTATTGAAATTTAATTGGATCTAAAGTTATCGTATGTGATTTAACTTCGTGACCATTAAAGAATTCTAAAACTCTTTCTTGTATGTCTGGGTGAGTCATAAATACATTATGGCCACCACCTTCAACAGTGATCATATTGGCATTAGTAAAGTTTGCCGCTAATTCAACTTGGCTTTGATATAGTGTTCTGCCATCTAAAGTACCTGATACAAATAATGTTGAAATATTAGAATGAAGCTCTTCTCTAAATTCATTTCCTAAGTCAGTTACAGGCAATACAGCGTTAATATCTGGAAATGGGAAGTTTGTGGTTCTGCCAACTAAAGCTGTTTTAGCTTGTTCTTGAACTCTTGACCACCGTTTTTTAGAAATACCAGAAGCGGCATCCATTGCTAGGCTCATAGGCGTATGTTCTGCTGACATACCTTTTATATAAGCAATATATGAAGCGATTTCTCCAAACTGATTGTTTTTCATATCAGTAACGATACGTGGTAATTGCATTAAATATTGTGGGTCCATTAAAAATATAAAACTTAAGGCAAATTGCATATCAATTTTACCAATCCCTACCACCAATGGTTTTTTAGTTCTAAAGTCTTGGGTATTAACAACTTGTGGTGAGACTTCTAAATTATTTAATACATCAGTTAAATCACCGATAAAATTAGGGTATCTACCTTTAGTGTCTGGGTTTGTTTTTAACATCAAAGATACTTTTTCTATTAAAGCTTGTACTCGTGCTGGTTGCTTAATTGTATGATTTAACCCCTCTAATGATGCTAATACCATTTGATTTATTATCTCTGGATGATATTTAGCGGCTGTAAAAGCCAAATGTGAACCATAGCTTATGCCCCAAAGGTTAATCTTATCTGTATTGAGTGCTTTGGCTAAATCAACTAAGTCAGCAGCATTTTGTTTTGTATTGTATCCATTTAAATCTATATTTTGATTTTGCCATTGAGTGACACATTTTTTAACATCAGATATCGTTTGTGCCATGAGTACTTTTTCGTCTGAGGGTATTTTTAAATCAAAAGAGGTCGCCTTACAGCTTTTTAAATCATTTGATAATCCAGTACCACGTTGATCAAATAAAATGACATCCGAAGCCCCGCGTAATTTATTAAAAAGTTCAAACCGTGAGCGTTTAGCTGTACCTGTAGCCGAACCTCCTGGGCCACCGGATAAATATACAATGGGTTTACCGGGTGTTTTACTGGTTGTTGGAAATTTTACATAAGTTAAAGTAAGTTCTCTTGAATTTGGATTGTTTCTATTTTCAGGTACTTTAAAAGACCCAATTTGGGCACTTACCTTTTGTTGTTTATAACCTGTATATTCATAAGGTGATAGTGCTTCTGAATTGGCACTTAGTTGGGCTGATACAAGTAAAGTAATAGGTAATAAAACGTGAGAAAGTAATTTCATAATAAAGACTCTGTTTGTTAATTTTGAGTCAAGTGTAATGTTAAAAAACATGCTTTTATTTACAATTTCACCAATGACACTGGTGTATCACCAAATGCATTTATCTTTGGTATAAAGTAGTTACAATAGAAAAATGAAAACATATCACTTATTAATTACTTTTGTATTTTTGCTATTAAGTACAAAAGCCATAGCCCAAGAAATCAAAACGCAAGAATCTAAAGTACAAGCATCAGAGTACTTTCAGGTGTTAGGTGAGGGCGCGCGCGTTTTAAATGGCACGATTAAAAATTGTCACGATAAACATCTAGATGATAGTGATTGGCCGCAGCTTAATTTATCTCACATTAGCGAATACCAACATTACTGTATTCGCATACCCGTAAATATTAGTCAAAAACATGTCCCTCGATATACAGTGTTACGCGCTATATTTTTAGGTTCTGCCACTTTTTATTGGGATGGTAAATATATTGCTGATAAAGGAATACCTGGAATTGACTTAAATTCAGAGCAAGTTGGCCTTATAGAACTGACCGTGCCTTTATCTCAATATGAATTATCACAAGGTCAACACTTATTGAGCATTGAACTGTCTACATATAGTCATTTAGAAGATATGCATGCGATTTACTATGGCATGTTTTTAACATCCAATAATGGTATCAAAGCTATCAATTTCCAACAAAAAATAATCCCTTTAATGCTTGGCGGTGCCATGTTTTTATTAGCTGTATTTTTTGCATTAGTATATTTTTTATATGAAAAAAGGCCTGCTTTTATCATTTTTGGTTGTTTATGTTTTTTTTCAGGGACTTTAATTGGTTTAGAAGTCATAAAGTATTTTTGGAACTATCCTTGGGACTTTCATATTGTAAGACTTAGAATTATTATTTTAAATGTATTATTAACAGCTATGACTTTGATTGCTTATTACCTGTTTTATTATCAAGTAAAAAGAAAAGCGATTTGGTTTAGTTTTACGTTACTTAGTTTTATTGCTTTGGTAGTATTTTCAACTAGTTACGATATTAAAAGTTTATCAATTTTTGTTTTGGCTCTAGCTATCTCTTTATTAATTAATCTACAAGCTTATAGAAAAAAGCAACCAAGTTCATTCGTGCATTTGGGTATATTAATTGCCGGCTTTATATTAATGGTGATTTTACCTTTTTCATTTATAGATAAATGGTTTGCGGCTTTATTTTCTTTTATCGCTTTAGCTAATTTATATAGTTTGATGGTGCAGTTTGCTCATGAAAGGTCAAAGGCGATGCAATCATTAAGATTAGAAACGCAAATGTTGAGACGAAACCTACAGCCTCACTTTTTAATGAATAGCTTAACTTTAATTGTTGAATGGGTTGAAACTGAGCCCAAATTGGCTGTTAAATTTATAGATGCTTTAGCTGATGAATTTCGTTTATTAAATACTATGTCTCAGAAAAAGTTAGTGCCTTGGTCCACAGAGATGGCATTGTGTCAAAAGCACTTTAAAATAATGCAATATAGATATCAAAAACAAATACAGCTCAATATTGAGGTGACAGACAATGATTTTTTTATTCCACCAGCGATTATTCATACACTCATTGAAAATGTGTTTTCACATAACCGAATAAAAAATGATGACTGTTTTGATATTAAAATAAGTATATGTAACTTAGTTAAAATAAAAATCATCACACCATTTAGAAATAAAAATCATCAAGGCACAGGTATAGGAGAGGATTATATTAAAACTAGATTAACCGAGAGTTTTAATCATAATTGGCGTTTCGAATCAGCTGCAAAAAATGATACCTGGCAAACAAACATTAGATTCCCTTTGATAAAAAATATTGAATTAGGTGAGGAAGGTTAATGCATATTGTCATTGTTGAAGATGAACCTATTATCGCACAGCGTTTAAAGAGACAAATAGGGGAAATACTTGAAGCTGAAAAACCAATGATTAAATGGTTTGATGATATTGAAGATGCCAATGAATATTTAACACAGCAGAGCATAGATTTATTGATGTTAGATTTAAACTTACATGGTGAAAATGGCTTGGATTTATTGAAAGATATTTCAGCTAAAAGTTTTCATACGATTATTGTATCTGCATATAGTGAGCAAGCTATCACCGCATTTGAATATGGCGTACTTGATTTTGTAGGCAAACCTTTTCAAAAAGAAAGATTAGAGGCCGCGTTAATGCGCTTTACTGATAAAAATGGCCATGCCAGTAACGAACTAAAACAACTGGCAATAAGAAAACATGATGGTTTATCTTTTATTAAAATAGCTGATATTAACTTTATTAAGGCGGATGGTCATTATACGCAATTACATACGAATTCTACTGGCATAGCCTTACATGACAAAGCGATAGATAAATTAGCTATGTTGTTACCAAATCAATTTATTCGTGTTCATCGCTCTTATATTGTTGATATTAATAAAGTGGTAGCGCTTAAAATTGGATCAGGAGCGAGTTATCAATTATTAATGCAAGATAATAATGAAGTCCCTGTGAGTCGTAGTCGTTATCAACAAGTAAAATCTCTACTTTCTTAATCCCTCAAAGTTTAAATTCTCTTTAAAAATGCATTAAATCCTGCCTGTGATAATTGACTAATCTATCGTTGATTTTAGTTGATTCAACGATATTGATAGAAATTCTCTGTTATTGGTGTTCAAATCAAAATGAGAAAAATAAAACACACACAAACAACGAGTTTTTAAAATGAAAAACACCATTAAAACAGCCGTCGCGCTGTCGATATCTTTGGCGTTAAGTGGCCAAGCATATGCAAGTAAAAATGATAAAAAAGACGAGAAACCAAGTTGGAATGTTGATGCGCCTCAAGGTGAATTCTTTGACGCTAAGATATCAGTAGATCAAGGTACTTGGATGAATGTGGATGTGAGTCCAGATGGTAAAACAATTGTATTTGATTTGTTAGGTGATATTTATTCTATGCCATTAAATGGCAAAGAAGATCAAAAAGCGACATTATTAACCACTGATATTGCATGGCAAATGCAGCCTAAATTTAGCCCTGACGGCAAGCATATTGCCTTTACGTCAGATCAAGGTGGTGGTGATAACATTTGGGTGATGGATCTTGATGGTAAAAATGCAAAAGCGGTAACCAATGAGACATTCCGTTTATTAAATAGCCCTGCATGGAGTCCTGATGGCGATTTTCTTGTTGCTCGTAAGCATTTTACTGATACGCGTTCTTTAGGTGCGGGTGAAGTATGGATTTACCACAAAGCAGGTGGTAAAGGTATGCAGTTAACTAAACGTCCAAATGATCAAAAAGATTTAGGTGAACCAGCATTTTCTCCAGATGGTAAATATGTGTATTTTTCACAGGACAGCACAGCAGGTAAAACATTCCATTACTCAAAAGATTCAACTGCTGGTATCTACAAAATTAAACGTTATGATCGCAAAACCGGCGAAATAGAAACAATTATTTCAGGCATGGGTGGCGCAATTCGTCCTACACCTTCGCCAGATGGTAAAACATTAGCTTATATCAAACGTGATGACTTCCAAACTAGCCTATATTTATATGATTTAGAGTCAGGTAAACATACGCAAGTTTATGACAAGTTAGAACGTGATATGCAAGAAACATGGGCTATTCATGGTGTATATACCAATATTGCTTGGACACCAGATAGTGATGAACTTGTATTTTGGGCTGCTGGTAAAATCCATAAACTAGATGTGTCTGATAAATCAGTATCAGAAGTGCCTTTTAAAGTTCAGACCAGCAAAAAATTACAAAAAGCATTACGCTTTACACAAGATTTAGATACACCTGAATTTGATGTGAAAATGCTACGTAACGTGCAAATTTCGCCAAATGGCAAAACAGCTTTATTTGAAGCTATGGGTCACATTTATAAACGTGATTTAAAGTCAGGAAAAGTAAAACGTTTAACGAAACAAAGCTCTCACTTTGAATTTTTCCCAACGTTTTCTCGTGATGGTAAAAAAATAGCATACACAACTTGGGATGATAACGACCAAGGCACAATTCGTGTTGTATCTGCTCGTAATGGTAAAGGCAAAACTGTTGTAAAGGCTCCTGGTAAATATGTTGAACCCGTATTTAGCCCTAATGGCAAAACTGTGGTATACCGCAAAGCACGTGGCGGTTCAATATTAAACCCTGAATGGTCATTAAAACCGGGTATTTATTCTGTATCGTCTAAAGGTGGAGAATCAGAGTTTATTACTAAAAAGGGTGCGCAACCTCAATTCGGTAAAGATGCAAATAAAGTATATTTATTAGATAGCTGGCCAAAACCTAGCTTATTAATGGTTGAGCTTGATTCTAAGAAGGTAAGTAAGCTTTATGAATCAAAACTCGCGACTGAATTTAGAGTATCGCCAGATGGTGAATATTTAGCGTTTGCAGAGCGTTTTAAAGTATTTGTAACACCATTAGTTGAAAACGGTAAAACTATTAATATTGGCCCTAAAGCGTCGCAATTCCCAATTGAGCAATTATCAGAGCGTGCTGGTGAAAATATTAGCTGGAGTACTAACAGTGATAAATTATATTGGTCTTTAGGTCCTGAACTTTATCATAGTGACTTAGCTGATATTTTTGATATTAAAAAATCAGACAATGATTTTAAAGTTAAAAGTGGTGAAAACATTGGTTTTAAACAAACCATGCATGCTCCCCAGGGCATGATAGCGTTAACTGGCGCACGTATTATCACTATGAATGGCGATAAAGTGATAGAGAATGGTGTATTACTAACAGATGGCAAACACATTAAAGCAGTTGGAACTGCTGCTGAAGTTGCTATCCCTAAAGGCGCAAAAGTAGTTGATGTATCTGGTAAAACAATTATGCCAGGTATCGTAGATGCCCATGCCCATGGTTCTCAAGCGTCAGATGAAATTGTTCCTCAACAAAACTGGAAGAACTTTGCTGGTTTGGCTCTGGGTGTAACAACAATTCACGATCCATCAAACGATACAACTGAAATTTTTGCTGCCAGTGAAATGCAAAAAGCAGGCAAGATTGTTGGTCCGCGTATTTTCTCTACCGGTACAATTTTGTATGGCGCAAATGGTCCTGGCTATACATCACATGTTGATTCATTAGATGATGCTAAATTTCATTTAGAGCGTTTACAAAAAGTAGGTGCTTTTAGTGTTAAGTCTTATAACCAACCTCGCCGCGAACAACGTCAGCAAATTATCCAAGCAGGGCGTGAACTGGGTATGATGGTTGTACCTGAAGGTGGTTCATTATTACAGCATAATTTATCTATGGTTGCTGATGGTCATACTGGTGTAGAGCATTCTATTCCAGTTGCGAATATCTACAATGATATTAAACAAATGTGGGGCCAAAGTGATGTAGGTTATACGCCAACACTTGTTGTTGGTTATGGTGGTATTTGGGGGGAAAATTACTGGTATGATAAAACAGATGTTTGGGATCACCCTCGACTATCTCAGTTTGTACCAAAAAATCAGCTGCTACCGCGCTCTATGAGACGTCCAAAAGCACCTGAGCATCATTATAATCACTTTAGTAATGCACGTGTTGCTGCAGAGCTTCAGGATGAAGGTGTTATTGTAAACTTAGGTGCACATGGTCAACGTGAAGGCTTAGCTGCCCATTGGGAAATGTGGATGTTTGATCAAGGCGGCATGACAGGCCTTGAAACGATACGCGCATCAACCCTTGATCCTGCCCGCTACTTAGGGCTAGATAAAAACATCGGTTCATTAGAAGTCGGTAAACTGGCTGATCTTATGGTCATTGATGGTAATCCATTAGAAAATATCCGTGTGACAGATCGTGTAGATTATACAATGATAAACGGCCGTTTATTTGATGCTGCAACAATGCAAGAAATGGGTAAGAAGAAAAGAGAACTGATGTACTTTGAGAAGTAGTAGATAATACCAATTCCGATAATTAAGTGACCACTCAGAGCTTATGAGGTTTTACAATTCTAGGCATGTCAGTGAATTAATGGTGATTCCCTTTCGAGCTGGCATAACAACGAAGTGTAAATCCTCAGAAGCTCCTTTTAGGCGGGTTTCAAAGTGCTTTATGCTGCGTTATTGATTTTGATAAGGGGATAACCATTGTCTACAATCAATGCCTTACCTAAAGCGCTTTGAATTCCCGCTGAGTGACCAGTTAATTAACGGAAATGGTATAAATATAAATAGGGTTATTAATTTAGCCCTTATTTTTATTGAGGACTAGTCGAAAAATACAAAAAAGGCTGCAATTAAATTGCAGCCTTTTTGTTACTCAATTTTAAATTGAATAGACTAAACGATACCTTGTGGTAAACGACAGTCGTGCTCTTTTTCTGCTAGGTATACAATCCAGAATTCTTCAGCTGTATAACCGTCTTCGTTATTCTTAACGATAACCATGCCTTTATCTTTAGTTTCTACTGTTTTAACAGCAGCTTTTTTAGCAGGTTTAGCGGCAGCCTTTTTAGCAGGCTTAGCAGCTTTCTCAGGAGCTGCAGGTGCAGTACCAGATGAAAGTTCTTCAGTTAAAGCGGCAAGATCAGCTAGGCGCATGTTTTTGCCACCATCTACACTGTACCATCCTGCTTTAGCAACAACTTCAGGTTGTTTGCCGTTTGCTGCTTGATATGCTTTGTCAAAATCTTCTAAAACTTGTGCTTTATCAAGTTTGCTCATTATTATTCCTAATTTTTTTGTTAAATTTGTTGCAGCGGCTTTTATACCGACTTTTGAAAGAATTATCAATTTTTTCAGGTTTTTCTTTCTTTTTGCTCAACTAAACGGGACAATTTTACAAATTTTAAGAAAATATTGAAAAATTATGAAACGTTCCGATTTAATGTCACATCTAAACAATTTGCTAGAACCACATACAATTAAGGATTTTTCTCCTAATGGTTTGCAGATTGAAGGCAAAGATAACATTACAAAAATTGTGACTGGTGTTACTGCGTCACAAGCTTTAATTGATGCTGCAATTAATCATAAGGCTGATGCTATTTTAGTACATCATGGCTTTTTTTGGAAAGGTGAAAGCCAACAAATTGTTGGTATGAAGAAAAAACGTATAGAAGCCTTGATAAAACACGACATAAATTTGATTGCATATCACTTGCCTTTAGATATTCATCCGACTTTAGGTAATAATGCACAATTGGCAAAGTTGTTAGATATTACTTATGAAGCAGGACTTGAATTAGGCAGTGCTAAAAGCATTCCCGTAAAAGGTATTTTAAATACGCCTTTGACCGGCAGTGAGTTTGCACAAAAAATTGCAACTGTATTAAATAGAGAGCCTGTTACTTCAATTGTCAGAGATGAGAAAATTAAAACTATCGCTTGGTGTACCGGTGGTGGGCAAGGGTATATTGATTTGGCTGCTGAGCAAGGAATTGATGCCTATTTAACGGGTGAAGCATCAGAGCAAACAATTCATAGCTCTAGAGAACAAAATATTGATTTTTTTGCAGCAGGGCATCATGCCACTGAAAGGTATGGTGTAAAGGCGTTAGGTGAACATTTAGCAGCAGAGCATAAACTCGAAGTGATTTTTGTAGATATAGATAATCCCGTTTAAATTCTAAGCAAAAGTATCAAAAAAATGCTCACTATTTTACTTGTGAGCATTTTATTATAAATTTTAAAGTCTAATTTAAATGGATTCAGGATCGTAGAGCCTAAGTAGCTTAATCCATAAAGTGCCTAAAAGTTCATGTTGATGTGCGGTAATTGCTAATAAAGCTTCAGGACTGGGTACAAACTGACGCCATAAGGGCTGTTCATTAAGCGCGTAGAAGTCTGTTGGCGCAGCAATGACATCTATACCTTGTTGGTTAAATAAATTTATTGAACGGCTCATATGTGCTGCAGAGGTCACTAGAGCAACTTTAGCATCAACAAGGCGGTAAGCTAATAACTTCGCTTCTTGTGCTGTATCTTTGGCTTTAGGGTTAGTTAAAATCCTTGTATGGTGTAAACCTAAACTATAAGCGGTCTTTTTCATGAGTTCACTACTGGTTGTGCCATCATAACCGTAACCAGATACAATCAACTTTGCCTGAGGGTACTTTCTTGCAATTCTTAAGCCTTCAACTAAACGTGAAAGAGAGCATGCACCCAGTTGTGAATTAGCAGGGCGGTATTTATTTGGTTTAATTTGGCAGCCTAAGACTAAAATATAGTGTAACTTTTTATGTTTATTAGTATTAAAAACGTTGTATTTGATTTCCGTGGAATTGATTAACTTTTGAGTGACAATTGGCATACTGAGTAAAAACAAAATACTCATACTTGGAATGAAAAACAATAACCCCAATTTCTTTTGTCTCAGTGCCAATAACAATAAACCAAATGAAATTAATATGAACAACAAGGGTAAAGGCATTAAAAGATTGCCAAGTATTTTTTTTAATTCAAATGAAGACACTATTAATCAATTTCCTTATAAGTTGGTGTAAAAAATAAAGCCAGTTTTAAACCGGCTTTGTCTATTTATTTAAAAATAAAAATCTTATTCTGGTTTATCATGTTCATGGGCTGCTTTTTCTTCTGCTAATTCTTCTTTTAGCTTTCTAATTCTTAAACCTAACTCTTGGCCTCGGTGTTTTGAATAATAAGTACAGCCAATAAACATGCTGGTGGCAAATATTAATTCTAAAACAACATAAATATCTAAAGAGACATAAAGCATGGTTAAAGAATGTAGGAAATAAATCATTACAATGAAATTAGCCCACGCATAAGTATAAAGGTTATCCTGAATAATGCCTTTTAATGGCAGTAATAAAGGAAGGATATAAATCATAAATATAAAGCCATTGCTGTAGCCTTCAGGCTTTGCTAAGTAAAATAGCCATAATGGCATTAATATTAATAAACCGACGTAACCAAAAATAGCTAGGCGTTGAAAGGTCTTTGTTTTATCTTGTTTTTTGATCATGTCACTTATTCAATTGTTGCGTAATTTTAGCCAGTCGATGTCCTACAGAATGGCATATTTTTATTTCATGAGAACTCAGTTCTGTACTATTACCAAGACCTGAAACATGACTGGCACCATAAGGTGTACCGCCACTTTGTGTACTTGATAATTCAGGAATGTCATAAGGTACGCCTAGTAACATCATACCATGGTGCAGTAAGGGTAAAGATAGCGTCAATAACGTACTTTCATTCCCACCATGCATGCTACTACTTGATGTAAAAACACTAGCAGGCTTGTCTATTAAGCGACCTTTTAACCAGAGTTCACTGGTTGTTTCCCAAAATGATTTAGCTTGAGAGGCCATCATACCAAACCGAGTAGGACTGCCAAAAGCAAGTGCTTGACAATGCAATAAATCATCTTGTGTTACCACAATATCTGATTCAGATTGTTTGATGAAAGTGCGTAACTTTACTTCCATATTATTACTAGAAATAGCGTCACAGATCTCATGCGCCATGCTTTTTACTGAGCCATGGCTTGAATGATAAAGTACCAGTATGTAGGACATTAAATAATGTCTAATACACTTTCTGGTGGACGGCCGATAGCTGCTTTATCACCATTTACAACAATAGGTCGCTCAATGAGCTTTGGATTTTCAGCCATAGCGTTAATTAATGCTGATTCATCATTTTGCGCTTTAAGGTTGAGTGCTTTATATAAGTCTTCTTTGGTACGCATTAATTGGCGAGCAGAATCAAAACCAAGCTTTTTAATAAGTGATGTGATTTCTTGTGAATCAGGCGCTGTTTTTAAATACTCTACAATTTCAGGTGTTACGTTATTTTCTTCTAATAAGGCCAAAGTTTGGCGAGACTTAGAACATCTTGGGTTGTGATAAATTTGAATTGTCATTTTAGATCCTAAATAAAAAATAGCGCAAATTTTTAGTTGAAACTTTTTGTCATGAAAATAAGCATTTTAATGACAAAAAATTAAAGCGCTATTTTATACCCAAACGACATAAGATTGCTATATTGGAAACTTACCTGATGAAACAAAATACCTCATCAGGTTTTTAATCGCTAAAACTGAATGTTTATAATTTAGCGAGTTCTTTTTGCATTTGACGGTATTGTTTTAATAATGCTTTGAGTCTTTGGCGTTTAATATCGTCTGTTTTTTCAATAAAGTTTAATGCCTTTTGAATCTCATCTGATGCCTGCTGGTAAGCGCCATGATCGATCATAATGCTGGCACGAATTTCGTGATAGGCAGATTGTTTTTTTTGCATCTTATAGGTTTGCGCCATTAAATCTTTACCTAATGGATGATCTGGCTTATCTAGTAAAAAGTATCTTAATAATCGTTCAGCTAATGGGTAGTCTTTAGCTTCGATGGCGGCATTGGCATAGTTTAAGGTAATGACTTGGTTATTAGGTTTTAATTGATAATGCTCTTTTAATAATGTTAAAGCTGCTTGGGTATTTTTTTGCGCGATTAATAAATCTGTTTTACTGTCTAAATAAAAAAGGTTAGCAGGATCTGTTTTTAGTAATTTGGTTAAAATCTCTTGTGCTTCATCAAGCTTTTTTTGATCTATCAGTGTTAAAGCTAAACCGTATTTAGCTGCAGTTCTATCAGAAAACTGATGCTTTTTAATATCATTTCTAAATAGTTGCTCTGCTTTTTCTGATGTAGTGGTAAAGCGGGCTTTAATTCGGCTTTTAGCTAACAAAAAATCAAGATTAGAATCTATAAATTTTTCAGGGTATTGCTGTGCTCTTAAACGGATATCAGATACACGGCTATCTGGTAATGGATGTGATAATAAAAAGACCGGTGGCTTTTGCTTGAATCTTAATTGCGCGGATAACTTGGCTAAAAACTCACTTGATGCACGAGGATCAAATCCTGAATTATTTAATATCGTCATACCGATGCGATCTGCTTCTTGCTCAGCGCCACGACTATGTGTCATTTGACTTAACATGCTTTGGGTTTGATTGGCCGATATGATTGCCATACCTGCTTCCGGGTTAACTATGGTTGTTAATATACCTGCAACCATACCTGCTAATGTTAAGCCTGAATTATCTTGCTGTTTTTGTAATCGGCGCGCTAAATGCCTTTGTGTTACGTGCGCGATTTCATGACCCAATACTGAAGCAAATTGACTTTCATTATCTGATTTTGCAATCAAACCGGCATGAACACCAACATGACCACCATAAAAGGCAAATGCATTTATTTCGTTATTTTTAATCCAAAAAAATTCGAATGGAAAACGAATATCATCAGCATGGGCAACTAAGCGGTTACCTATGCTTGTCAGGTACTCATCTAATAAAGGGTCTTGGATCACAGGAGATGAACTTTTTATTTTCATCATCATGATTTCGCCAATCGCTTTTTCTTTTTCTAACGGCAATACTTGTAATGCGGATGTGCCTAAATCAGGCAGTTTAAAATTTGACTGTGCTAATACGGGAGAAGATAATAACAATGCACCGAGAACTAATTGTGACAGTTTTTTTTTCTTATTCATTTTATTCCTTGTTTGCTTGCTCATTCATCATTAATTGCGCAAGCATAAGTTCATCTTGATCAAGCGAGGTTTCATTCTCACATATATCATAATACTTTTTAATTGAGACTCCGTTGATCTTAATAATGTTCAATTCTTGTTTTAAAAAATCTATTATTCTATGTACAACTTTATGTGCATGGATTATTAATGCTTTATCAGCTTCGTCGCCTCTTTGAAAATAAAACTGTATATATTTATGTAACTGGTTAATTCTTAGAATGAGTCTCATTGAATGAGGGTCCCACACCATGAATTCCATAAGCTTATTTCCTTTAACATATTGATTTATTTCTACATTTTTTGCTAAAGGAAAAGCTTGTAACTCAAACCCTCGGTCAGTAAAAACTTGGTACAGTGCAAGTCTTGGTTTGTTTTCACAAATGACACCATCAGAATTGCTTATAGAGCCACCGAGTAGATCAAGATTCCAGTTTCGTTTATCTATTATACGTTTTATTGCTGTATCAAAACCGTGGGATAAAATACCTTCTGATTCACCCAATGAGGAAGCAACTAAATGATAGAAGGGCGGTAACTCACCCCAGTTTAATTGTTTTTTATACCAGTTTATGTCCTTTAACGTAGGATTGCTTGGTAACTGTGCTTTATCATTTTGGGATGTCATTAAATTATACCTATTCCTTATCTTATATAAGCATAATGCATTGTGTGGTTTTGGTACACCTAAAGTCCCTTAAGTTAGCGGATCCATTCAGTTAGACAATAGATTAGATTCCATTTATTTTACTTTGCCGTTATTATTCTTAAATCTTTATATAAAGTCGTCGTTTTAATGGCTAAATTTGATTTAACACAATATCAGTGCCCCCAATTATTTGTTCAATTTAAGTATCAATTAAAACTAGCTATGATCGATATAGAACAAAATAACAATTCGAGGGTGATTGAATATTCAATTTCGGTCGAATCGGATATTAAAGATATTGAACGATATTTGAAGTCTCATCAATACAGTTATCAGATAGTAAGTCTCGCGGATAATAATGAACTTATAGTGAGTTTAATAAAAGGGAATAATTAAGTGTTAGAATTTTTAAAATCTTGGTACGAACGTAAGTTTTCAGATCCCCATTCAGTTACATTGTTTCTTTTATTAATTGCATTAGTCGCATCCTTGTATTTTGTTGGCTCTTTGATCATACCTGTACTTGTTGCTTTGGTAATAGCTTATTTATTGGAATGGCCAGTTTTAAAGTTACAGAATTTAGGATTAGCTAGATTAACAGCTTGTACGAGTGTCATGTTGTTATTTGCAGGTGTCATGGTGGCCTCATTTTTGACTATGGTGCCTGTGCTTTGGCAACAATCTGCAAATTTATTGCAAGAAGCGCCTTCTATGTTAGAGCAGGGAAAATCATTTTTAATGCATTTACCTGATCGTTATCCAGAATTAATCAATGCACAACAAATTCAAGGGATAGTATCTAATGTTGAAAACAAAGTATTAGAGTTTGGTCAGCAAATTCTCTCTTTTTCTTTAACATCATTAAAAGACGTTGTTGCTTGGATGATATATTTGATACTTGTTCCACTACTGGTATTTTTTATGCTAAAGGATAAAAATGAGCTCACTTCAGGTATTGAAACCTTTTTACCAAAACAAAGACGTTTAATAAGCCAAGTATGGCATGAAATGAATCAACAAATCATGAACTATATCCGTGGCAAGGTTATTGAAATTGTGATAATTGGTGGGGCTTCATTTATCGCTTTTGCAATTTTTGATTTAAGATATGCAGCACTGCTAGGTGTATTAGTAGGTTTATCGGTATTAATACCTTTTGTTGGTGCAGCACTTGTGACAATTCCAGTCGCTGCGGTTGCATTATTTCAATTTGGATTAGCGCCGGAGTTTTGGTATTTATTAATCGCTTACGGGGTAATTCAAGCATTAGATGGCAATGTATTAGTGCCTTTATTATTCTCTGAAGCTGTCGATTTAAATCCTGTTTATATCATAGTTGCGGTATTGTTTTTTGGTGGCTTATGGGGTTTTTGGGGCGTGTTTTTTGCAATTCCATTAGCATCATTAGTACGTGCTTTATTAAATGCATGGACAACAGAAGAAGCTCAAAAAGATGAAGTGACAGGTTAAAATAAGCGTAAAAAAAGGGCTATGTTTTAAATCGCCCTTTTAATCGAATTTGAAAACTAAGTATTGTCAGTTAAAAAATCAATCACAACTTGATGATGTTCTTTAGTTTTGAATTTATTAAATACATGTTTAATTGTACCATCTTGCGCAACTAAAAAACTTAATCTATGAATGCCATCATATTCCTTACCCATAAATTTCTTTAAACCCCAAACACCAAATTCATCAGCTATCGCATGATCTTCATCAGATAATAATGTGAAGTTTAATTCTTTTTTAGTTTCAAAGTTTTTTAGTTTTTTTACAGGATCAGGACTTATACCTACAGAAACTGTATTGAGCTTAGCTAAGGTTGCTTTTTGGTCGCGTAGATTCTCAGCTTGAATAATGCAGCCAGGTGTCATAGCTTTAGGGTAAAAGTAAACTAATACTTGGTTTTCTTTTAATAATTCAGAAAGCACAACAGTCTGACCATCTTGATTTTGTAAAGAAAATAGAGGGGCTTTATCGCCAGCAACTAATGTATTCATATCTATATCCTAGTATTTTTAAAATTAGCGTATTCGTCGCAGTATAGATTCAAGGTTGAGCTCAGTACACAAACGCTCAAACTTCAGTTTGAAACTATCTAAGGAAGTCTCAACTTCTACATTGATTTCTAAGGTAGAACACATATGAAGTTGATTGTCTTGCTCATAAGTATCAGATTTCAATGAGCAAATATCAATATTATCTTCAGCAAGAAATGAGGTTACCTTACTTAAGGTACCTTCAGTATCAATACCTTTATATTCAAGTGTATAGCCTGCACAAAAGTCACAGCCAGTTCTATTAGTGGTTCGCTTCATCATGGTAAGTAAACCCATTTCCATACTCTTTACCGGAATCGTATGCTCAATACGACTGATCGCTGACATATCCCCTGATAAAAGCATGATAATCGAGAATTCGTTACCTAAAATTGCAATACGGCTATCAATAATGTTACAGCTACATTCACTCACTAACTGTGTTAACTCAGCAACAATCCCGGTACGATCATCCCCGATTGCGGTTAAAACAAGCTGTTGATTTGAAAATCCTGGCATTTATTTATCCATGTCCCCCTACGTTGGGGGCGAAGTTTACCACATCAAAAATAGAAACACTCTGCATTCTTGTTTTTAGTGGCTTAGGAAAGTAATATAGGCTCTAATTTCATATTTTTAATTGCTTTCAAGTAATAACTGAATGATTTTCAAGCAATCAACTCGTATTATGACCAATTCATAAAATGAGATAATATTTTTAAATCATATTTTGAACCAAATAGGGTATAGCCTACTCATAATAGAAATAAATTAGGCATACTAAGGAGAATAATAAGTGCAGTATTGGATCCGTAAAAGTTTGGTATTGGGTGTTATCACAGCATTATCAGGTTGTAGTGTTTTTATAAATAATGCGCATGATGAAAAAAACTACCGTGTATCAGAGCAAATTAAAGTGCCCGCGGATCTTCAAAAGCCATATCAAGACCCTGAATATGTGATGACGCCTGCGCAATATAGTAAGGCGATGCCAAGCGATATGGTAAAACCGCCAGCGCAAGTTTTAAACGTAGCAAGTGGTAGTTGGGTTGAAGAAGGTGATAAGCAAACACGTATATTTTTTGATAAATCAGATGGTATTGACGATTTAAAAGGCTTTATGTGGATAGCCTTAAATGAGTTACTTGATGAAAACAAAGTAACTGCAACAGATAATAATGAAGCAAAAGGTGAATTATCTACTGATTGGTATTCAATTCATAAAGTAGAAGACGTTTGGTTTTGGGAAGAAGAAAAAGAAGTCAGTAAACAAAAATTCAAGTTTACCATTGAGCAAAAAGAGCATCAAAGAACAGCTTCAATGAAAACTGAACTACTTGACTTTCAAAGTAAAGATGAAACTTTAACGCCTATTTTACGCCAACAACTTGAAGCGGGCGCATTAAATGCGTTTGTAAGCCAATTTGATTTTAAATATCGTCAATTGACGGTTGAAATGCATAAACAACAAGGCATCGTTTCTTTGGAAATGGGTTTTGATAATCAAGGTAATGCTGCTTTGGTAACAGAGCAAAGCTATGAAGCTATTTTTGAGCGTTTTTCTTCATTCATTGAAAAATTAAATTTCACGATCAATGAACTAGATGATGAAAAAGGTTTGATCACTGCCACTTATGAAAAACCAGATTCAAGTGTTTGGGATTCTATTTGGGGTGATGAAATTGCTGAATTACCACTAGAATCAGGTCAATATCAGATGTTATTAAATAAAAATAACTCAGGTGGTACAAGCATAACTTGGATGGATGAAGAAGGTGAAACTTTGGAACCTGGTACTATGAATGACCTACAGCAAGCCTTGGTTAAAGTATTACGAAAAAAAGGTATTAATATTTAAATTTAGACATAATATTAATATTTAAGAAGTACATAAAAGAGCGCTTATTGCGCTCTTTTATGTATTAGTTTATTAAGCAATTTCATTAATTAAATTATTTTGTAATGTAAAATTTAATTAATGAAATTGATGCAGTATAGGTTTATTTATGAATTCACAACGAATCGATAATCAGATGTTATATCATTGGCGTACAATTTTGACTTTTATTGTACCTTCATTAATCGGGGTGTTTTTATTTATGACTCCCGTTCAAACGGGTGACGCTTTTACTATCCCCATCGCATTGTTAGCAAAAGAAATTCAAAACGTCACCAGTACTTATATTACACACATAGTATTGGCTGTCATATCTACGACGGCACTTTTGAGCTTAATTACAAAAATATTTAAACCGCAATTTATAATGAAACGTGATTTTTTACGTCATTTATTAGATGTATCACCTATTTGGCTTACAACCCGCTTGATGGGCATGGTATTTGTATTTATCACCTTTTTTAAAGTCGGACCTGAAGCGGTTCACTCTGCAAATACCGGTACTTTAGTTTTACATGACTTAATGCCTGTATTATTTTCAGTATTTGTATTAGCAGGCTTGTTATTACCTTTATTACTCAATTTTGGTTTGCTAGAACTAGCCGGTACCTTGCTAACTAAAGTAATGCGCCCATTATTTAAAGTACCTGGTCGTAGCTCAGTTAACTGTGTTGCATCTTGGTTAGGTGATGGTAGCGTTGGCGTATTGATGACCTCAAAGCAATATGAAGAAAAGTTTTATACCCAAAAAGAAGCGGCTATTATTGGGACTACTTTTTCTGCAGTATCAATTACATTTAGTTTAGTTGTAATTGGACAGGTAAAGTTAGAGCATTTATTTGCACCTTTTTATCTTACAGTATGTTTAGCAGGTGTGGTTGCTGCACTTGTTGTTCCTAGGCTACCGCCGCTGAGAAACAAAAAAGACGAATATATTGATGGCACATTAAAACAAGGTGAATCAGAAGCTTTACCTGAAGGGAAAACATTATTTAAACATGGCTTGCATGTGGCGCTAACAAAAGCGTATAAATCTCAAGGCGTAAAAGGCACATTAACTGAAGGCATTAAAAATGCGGTCGATATGGTGTTTGCGGTATTGCCTGTAGTGATGGCTATTGGTACTTTTGCCTTGATTATTGCTGAATATACACCATTTTTTCAATGGTTAGGTATGCCATTCATTCCTTTATTAGAATTATTACAGATCCCTGAAGCACAACAAGCATCACAAACAATTGTTGTTGGTTTTGCTGATATGTTTATTCCTTCAATTTTAGCTGCAAACTCAATTGAAAGTGACTTAACACGTTTTGTGATTGCTGCAATGAGTGTTACGCAACTTATATATATGTCTGAGATTGGTGCTCTAATTTTAGGAAGTAAAATACCTGTAAGTTTGTGGGAACTGTTTTTAATATTTTTACTACGTACGTTAGTAACACTGCCTGTGATTGCTTTAATGGCGCATTGGTTAGTTTAGCTCTAACTGTTAGTTAAAACTAAAATCCTGACCTTTATTGGTGAGGATTTTTAGTTTTTGCTTCGGTGTTATCTTTATTATCGTTGTTTTCAGTTGATTCTTTTTCTTTTAGTGATGCTTTTGCTTTTTCTATCGGATCTTGATTTAACCTCTTCATTTCAAATTTTGCTGAGTATTTTAATAGTGCAATATTGCTCCATACAACTCCAAAAACAATTGCAATTATGAGTATAACTTTCCAAGTTTCCACTTTGTTTCACTTATTCTTAAAAATACCATGATAGCATTTAGTACAAATAGGGTAAAACCCTGTTAAACTAACTGCTTTGTAATATCTAAATTCACTTACTTATTAGTGAAACAAAACTTAATTTAACTGGAGTAAACTGTTGAAGACAGAAAATGTCTTAATGTGGCCAAATGAATATATCCTACTTTTAAGAGGGTTATTAGAACAAAATGGTGCATTTATATTAGATGCATTAGAGGCTTGGCCAAATTGCAATGAATCTGTAGATGCTCAAGAAGTATGCAGTATCAGTTTACCGCCAATATATTATATTTTATGGCAAAAACCAGCAGAACCTTTTGAAGACTTATATTGTCAGCATATCAGTGATTTTGATGATAAATCACAAGAATATATCGAGTTTGTATTTAATGAACTAAAACAGCAGCTTGATTCTGATGAAGCAATTACAACGCTGTTACTGCAAAGGCTGGCAAATTATTGTGATTTCCCATCTCAAATGTCAATTGAATCTAAATTAAGCCTAGTTAATTTAGCGCAACAAAAGCGGTTTTTTAATGTTTTAAAAATGTTGCTGGAATCTGGTTTAAAGCTATCAACATCAGATGTCATGTCTTTACTTGAGCACTCAGAACTCCATTCTTTAGTATTGCCTTACCTTGAATCTAACTTGATTGATAAACCTGAAGTTATCAATTTATTGACCGAACAGCTATTGCAAGGAGAGGATAGGTTTGACTTTTTAGTTAAACTCAAAGGTGATATATCTGAATCTGAAATATTAGATCAAGCTTTATTACAGCAGCTTAAACATGATTCTCCAAAACAAAGCATTTGCAAACGTTTTTTACAACAAGGTGCAAAAGGCTTAATTGCTGATGAGAGCGGTAAAACATCACTAATGTGGGCTGTACAGCAAGGATTTCTTGATGTTTTAGAAGCACTAAGCACACCTGAATTAATTGCTCAGCTTGATAATGAAGGAAATAATGTTTTACATTATGCGATCAAATATAAAAACGAACTCGCAATACGTTTTCTTTTAAATCAAAGTATTGATTTTAAATTAAAAAATAATAATGATTTAACCGCATATGGTTTAGCAATTGACCTAGGGCATAAAAAAACAGCCCTGTTATTGGAGACTGAATTTGGCATTAAAGAGTTAAGTGAAGTAAATAAATTCAAGAGAATAAATTTAGTGCATTCACTTCATGCATTTATTGGTTTTTTATTACCAATACAGCTTTTTTTCTTTTTTGATCCGACATTTGATGCAAAAAGTGAACTGTCGTTTATTTTGGCGTTATTCTCAATGTTGATAATGTTTTTTGCAATGAATTTAAAGCGATGCAGTCTATATCCAGATATTAAGCATTCTTGGAGCCTTTCAATATTGCGGGCACTTTCACCGGTAAGCTTATTATCTCAATTATTGCTTTTATTAGTTGTCGTTATTGCAGCGTTAACATAGAAGAGCCCCACACTTTACTAGTGTGGGATAGGGCTAAATTTAGCCTAGGAGATGGGCCCAGTACTGTCTCTGATCACAAGTTCAGGTGTAAAGGTTTTAATGATTTCTTTATCTTGATTTCTTTGGCCACGGGTTTTTGAAAATAACAGTTTGGCAGCATGCTGAGCTATTGTTTCAATTGACTGGCTTGCAGTTGTCAATTTTGGCCAAGTTTGACGTGAAAACGGCGAGTTTTCGAATCCTGAAATAGAAAGCTGTTCTGGGATTTTAATTTCCATCAGCCTTGCTGCAAACAAAGCACCTGCGGCTATTTCATCATTACAAGCAATAATTGCTGTTACATTTTTATTAAGGCTAATAACGGCTTTTGCATTTTCAACACCAGATGAAAATGAATATTCACCCTCTAAAATAATGGATTCATCAATTTCAATGTTATTTGCGATAAGGGACTCTTTATAGCCTGCTAGTCGCTCATGTGTTGATTTATGTTCTTTATCTCCAGATAAAAAAGCGATGTGTTTATGGCCTTGTTTGATTAAATGATTTGAAACTTCAAATGCTGCATTATGATCATTTACATAAATACAGTCAGTTTGTTGAGGGTCTGATTCTTGGCCTGATAAAATGCGTACATAATGAATGCTCTGAGCATCTAACATATCAATTACTTCAGGGATTTCAGATAATGGGGGTGTTAATACTAAGCCTGAAATGCGAGCGCGCTTAATCATAGTTTTTAAATCTTCAACCATATCTTTATTAGCATACGAACACGGGTGAATAAGTAATTCATAACCTTCATTTTTACAACATGATAATATGCCATTTTGCATATCTAATACGTAATATGCATTAGGGTTATCGTACACTAACCCTATCGTAAATGATTTACTACCTGCTAGATTTCTAGCTGCGAGGTTAGGTTGGTAATTGAGCTCTTTTACCGCATCCATTACTTTGTCAAAAGTTGTTTTTCTAACAGATGGTTCATTATTAATAACTCTAGAAACAGTTTTAATTGAAACACTGGCTAATTTGGCGACATCATTTATTGTAACTTTCATCTGAATTCTTTTAGCTTTTGAAAAGTAAAATGTAATTAGAAGCCATTCTACCTAGTTTATTTAAATTGTATGCAACTATGGCATATTAATTTTTGTATTAATAATCAATTTAGTATCAATTTCTCATTAATTGCAATTGACAGCGTTGTCATTTTAACATATTGTTATCATAAACGTGGTCAGGGTGAACCTAATTCAGATTATCACTTAGTCGAATATTTTGTTAAAATATCCGATTGCACGTAATTTGAAAAATTAAACAGGTAGAAATAATATATGAGTTGTCGTTCTCAATTATCAAGTTGGCAGTCTTTACAAGAATTAGCTGAAAAAATGAAAAGTACTCATTTAAAGGACTTATTCTCTCAAGATAACAGCCGTTTTGACAAATTTTCAATACAAATGCCTGGTTTATTGTTCGATTACTCTAAAAATCTGATCACAACTGATGAAATGAACGCATTGCAATCATTAGCACAGCAGACTGAACTAACAGCATGGCGTGATAAAATGTTTGCAGGCGAAAAGATAAACTTTACTGAAAATCGTGCTGTATTACATGTTGCGTTACGTAATCGAAGCTGTGCACCAATTTATGTAAATGGTGAAGATGTATCTCAGACTATTGCTGCCGAACTTTCAAAAATGCATGCTTTTGTAAATAAAGTACGTAGCGGAGAGTGGAAAGGCTATACCGGAAGAGTGATCACTGATGTTGTTAGTATCGGTGTAGGTGGTTCTAACTTAGGACCTCAAATGGCAACTGAAGCATTGCAAAATTATGCTGACGAAACATTACGTATTCATTATATTTCTAATGCAGATGGCGTTCAAATATCAAAAGTATTAAAACAACTTAACCCTGCATCTACATTATTTGTTGTATCTTCTAAAACATTTACAACTTCTGAAACCATGGCTAATGCAAAAACGGCTGTAGCTTGGCTTAAATCTGTAGCTAATGATGACACCGCAGTTGCAAAACATTTTGTTGCTGTCAGTACAAACCTAGAAAAAACAGCTGAATTTGGTATTTCTAGCGATAATGTATTTACCATGTGGGACTGGGTCGGCGGACGCTTTTCAATGTGGTCAGCAATCGGCTTACCAGTTGCATTATATTTAGGTTTTGATGCTTTTATAGAGTTATTAGAAGGTGCTTTTGAAGTTGATGAACATTTTAAAAATGCACCATTAACTGAAAACGTACCTGTGATAATGGCATTATTGAGTATCTGGAATACCACATTTTTAGGTGCAAAAGCCCAAGCAATATTACCTTACGACCAAACAATGCATATGTTGCCAGCTTATTTACAGCAAGCTGAAATGGAAAGTAATGGTAAATCTGTTACATTTTCTGGTGAAGCGGTACCTTACACAACTGTACCACTTCTATGGGGCATGACAGGTATTAATGGTCAGCATGCATTTTACCAATACTTACATCAAGGTAATACAATTGTTCCTGCTGACTTTATTGGTTCAATTAAGCCAACAGTCGAAGTAAATAATCATCACGAAATATTAATGTCAAACTTTTTTGCTCAAACTGAAGCATTAATGACAGGTGTATCTGCTGAACAAGTAAGAGATGAGCTAACTGCTAAAGGCCACAGTGCGCAAGAGATTGAAAATTTAGTTAACCACAAGGTACATAAAGGTAATAGACCAACAACCTCTATTTTATTAGACCAGGTTGATGCAAAACATTTAGGTAAATTGATTGCCTTATATGAGCATAAAATATTTTGCCAAGGGATCTTATTACAAATCTGTTCATTCGATCAGTGGGGCGTTGAATTAGGTAAGGGCCTAGCTTCAAAAATTCAAAATGAATTAGAAGATAATGATGTTGTGGCTGAGCATGACTCATCAACAAATGGCTTAATTAGTTACTTTAAAAATAAAAGAATTTAATACGTAAAGAATACCTTGAACGGGTAGCGCTGGAGCTATTGGGACCTGTGGTTTTGTGAGAGGAACGCAGGCTCCCTTTACTCATTTTTAGGCGACTATTTGATTCTAATAATTATAAAAGCAGGTTTAATAGTTGATTGCTCCTGTTTTACTTCAAATGATGAATTTCATTCCCCCATTAATAAAAATTAAATACTTCTATGTTTCCAATAAAAATAGTTACAATGCTATTAATTAACATCGAGTGTATCAAGGATTTATAAATGTCGAATATCACTGAAAAATTTTTTAACTCTAAAGAAGAGTTAACAGCTGCATTAGCATTAGATATTGAGCAACGTATCGTAGCTGGTATCACAAAAGATAACCGCGCTGTTATATGTGTTTCTGGTGGTTCATCGCCTAAACCTGCATACCAACATTTATCAAAGTTACCACTTGCTTGGGAAAAAGTTGATGTTGTTATGGTTGATGAGCGTTGGGTTGAGCCAAGCCATGATAAAAGTAATGAAACTTTTATAAAACAAACATTGCTACAAAACGAAGCTGAAAAGGCAAACTTTTTACCTATGAAAAATTCGCAGTCGTCGGCATTTGAAGGCCAAGCTGAATGTGAAAATGCTTTTCAAGCATTAAAGCAACCATTTGATATCACAATTTTAGGAATGGGACCGGATGGACATACAGCTTCTTTATTTCCACATGCTCAAGGATTGGAAAATGCACTATCTACTAATAACTTAGTATGTGCAATTGAAGCGATACCAAGTGAAGTTACAGGAGATATTACACAAAGAATGTCTTTATCTCTTCATGGTATTAAGCAATCAAAAGTGATTAAGTTACTGATCAGTGGTGAAGAAAAACTGTCAGTTTATAAACAAGCAAAGCATAGCGGTAACGTTGAAGATATGCCATTGCGCGCAGTTTTAAATCAAACTGATGTAGAAGTACAAGTTTATTGGGCACCATAGTAATAAAACTTTTTTGAATTACATTTATTATGGTTTTTATTTATAATAAATGTAATTTATTTTATATTAATTTCAGACACCTCCTTCCATAATTTGAAACCCCTTATTTAAAATTTATTTTAAGCTTCTGATTTATAAGTTTTTTATTTACTTCTTGAATAGTGTAAATACTCAACTATATTTATAGTTACAATTTATCTCATGGTTACATCTTTACACGTCATGGTTACTTTATGTAATATCTACGTGATTAAAGGAAATACCACAACATTAAAAAATCTTTGTTTATATAGTGTTAATGAGCTGTATATTATTTATTTTGTATTTAAGCGCTGTTTTGTACAAAAAATATAAAATAAATGTAGCCAAGATGTAATTACGTGTGTATTGTTTGTATCTAGATGACAGCGTTGTCACAATTTTATTATAAAATATTGACAACGCTGTCATTATCACTGGGCAGAAAGTGAACTAAAAACAACTAAATGATTCGAGGGGAATCCTGTGTTAGCTAAAAAATTTAAAAGAAATCTATTAGCAGTTAATATTGGTCTGGCAATGAGTGCTGGTTTTACTGGTACTGTATACGCTGCTGATGAAGTAAAAGTAAAAGAAGATGTTGAAGTAATTGAAGTACGCGGCATTCGCCGTTCACTTGAAGCTTCAATGAATACTAAACGTTTTGCAAATGCAGTTGTTGATGCTGTAACAGCAGAAGATATTGGTAAATTTCCTGATAATAATGTAGCTGAAGCGCTTGGTCGTATTCCTGGTGTGAGTGTATCGCGTCAATTCGGTGAAGGGTCTTCAGTTTCAATCCGTGGTGCATCTAATCAATTAACGCTTACATCTTTAAATGGCCAAAATGTTGCGTCAACAGGTTGGTATTCTCAACAAGCGATTGACCGTTCATTTAACTACTCTATGCTTCCACCTGAAATGATAGCTGGTATGGAAGTATACAAATCATCTCAAGCTGATTTATTAGAAGGTGGTATTGGCGGAACAGTAATTGTTAATACTCGTAAACCACTAGATTTAGATTCTCTAACCATTTTTGGTTCAGTTAAAGGTTCATATTCAACAGCTTCAGAAGAAACTGATCCATCAGCTTCTGGTTTAGTTAGCTGGAAAAATGATGATGAAACTTTTGGTATTTTAGCTGCTGTAGGTACTTCAGAGTATTCTTTAGTTCGTCGTGGCGATGAAGCATTAACGTCATGGGGCGGTCGTATTGCACCATCTCATTTTGAACAAAATCGTGACCGTACAGCTTTTGATGTTGCATTACAATATGCACCAACTGATGAGTTAGACTTTGGTCTTCACTACATGAACCTAGAGTTAGGTGCTAATAGTGTTAATACTCAAGTTTGGATCCCGCAAAATTTAGATAACTGTAGCTCTACAAATGCACAAGGTGTTCCAACTAAATGTACTACAGTTGCAGCAGATAACCAAAGTGGTTACTACGATGTTCGTCCGCGTAATGCAACAATGGAAAGTGAGTTAATCGCTGCTGATTTCACATATCAAGGTGAAGGTTTTAAATTAGAAGTACAAGTTGGTACATCTGAAGCGACTGGTGGTACAGATTTTGAAACAAACGTAGCATATATTTCTGGTGTTAATGGTGCTGTAGGTACGATTGATGCTACGGGTGATATGATAAAATATGATCTAGACCCTGCTGATTATGCGTTACCTTCTGCTGGTGAGTACGCAGGTTGGGAAGGTTTACAAACAGGTGGTATTGTAAATCAGCCTAACTCTGATGAAGAAGCATATGCACAAGCTGATTTAACATTTGACGTTGAATTTGGTGCTATCACTTCAATCAAAACGGGTGTTCGTGTTTCAAACCATGAAGTTAAAAAAGAGCAAAATCGCCCTGATTTAACTGGTTACGATGGTGCGGCAGAAGCAGCATTAATCGATGGTTCACGTTTTACAAACGGTACATTAGATGCGGGTTCGTCACATCTTACTATGCCAGCTCCTGATGCAGCTGAAATGATTGCTTATACTAAGAGTCATATTAATTCTTGGACTCAAGAGCGTTCAGGTTATGCTTTATTAGAAGAAGATAGTGTTTCTGCATACGTAATGGCTAACTTTGAAGGCGATGGTATTCGCGGTAACTTTGGTCTACGTTATGTAAGTACTGATGCGACTTCAACTGCGTTTGAAGTTGATCCAAATTATGTAGATGCGAGCAATGCATTTAATAACGGTTATTCAACAAACCTTGTTGAAACTGATGGCGATTATAGCCATGTATTACCAAGTGTTAACCTTGCGGTTGATGCAACTGAAGATGTGATTATTCGTTTCTCAGCAGCATCTGTACTAGCACGTCCTAACTATGATGATATGTTCAGTAACTCAGCACTAGCTGGTTATGCGGATACAATTCCAAATAATGAGACTGTAATTGTTGGTAATCCAGCACTAAGTCCATTTAAAGCATTCCAATCAGATTTAGGTGTAGAGTGGTATTACAGCTCTTCAAGCATGGTTGCATTAACATACTTTGTTAAAGAAGTTGGCACATTTACTACTTTTTCTAATACTGCAGATCAATCAATCGGTATTGTAGACCCAGATACAGGCCTTGATAATTGGCAGGTACAGTCTAAGAAAGACGGTAATGGTGGTACAATTGAAGGTATTGAGTTCCAAATCCAACATGCTTTAGAGAATGGTTTTGGTACAGTATTTAACTACACTTTTGCTGATGCGCAAGCTGATGCAAGCAACTATGTTGACGGAAACTCTGTTTTCTCTGATTCATCTAAGCATACAGTAAATGCAGTTGGTTATTACGAAAACGATGATTTCTCTGCACGTGTAGCTTACTCATGGCGTTCAGAGTACATGATCCGTGAAACTGGTTTCTATGGAGCACGTGAACATCAAGATTTCGGAACACTTGATTTAAGTGCTTCATATAATCTTACTGATAACATCACAATCACTGCTGATGTAACTAATCTTCTTGAAGAAGATAGTGTACAAGTTGGTCGTGACCAAGGTGAAACACCAGTTAACTGGAGAACATCTAACGGTTATCCTACAGCAAGCTATGAAGGTGAAGCTCGTTATTCTTTAGGCGCACAATTCCGCTTCTAAGTGTAACTTAAACAATAAAAAACCCGGCATTGTCCGGGTTTTTTTGTATTATATACAGTACTAAATAGCGAATTGGAAAACTAAATGAAAATAAATAAAATAGCAATTGTAGGTGGTGGTACAGCTGGCTGGTTAGCTGCTAATCATTTAGGCAAAGCGCTGATAAATCGTCCCAATACATCTATTACATTAATTGAATCACCAGATATTCCCTCTATAGGAGTAGGAGAGGGCACTGTTCCAATGATGCGTGAGACCTTAAAAAGTTTTGGTATATCCGAAACAGATTTTGTTCAGCAATGTGATGTAACTTTTAAGCAATCGGTTAAATTTGTAAATTGGTTGGATAAAAATAATCATGGTGAAAATAACTACTACCACCACTTATTTGATTATCCTTTTCCTTTAGGTGATGATTTAGCGCCATTTTGGCTATCAACTGATAAAAAAACGTCATTTGCCGACATCGCGTCATTTCAAGGCGCTATTTGTGATGCGGGACTCGGTCCTAAGACGATATCGACTCCAGAATATCAAGGAACCACAACTTACGCCTATCATTTAAACGCAAAGAAGTTTGCGAAGCTATTAGCAAAAAATGCCTGTGAAAAATTCAATGTGGAACATCAAATAGCTAATGTTACTGATGTGACCCTTAAAGAAGACGGTTCAATAAAATCACTTAATTTAGAATCTGATAATTGTAAGGATGGTACCGAGTTTGATTTTTACATTGATTGCTCAGGTTTTAGCTCATTTCTTATGAGAAAACACCTAGGTGTACAATTTATAGATAAATCTAATGAATTATTGATAGATACGGCAATCGTAGTGCAAGTTCCGACAAATATTGATGATGATATTCCTTCATATACAATTGCAACTGCACATCAAGCCGGTTGGATTTGGGATATTGCGCTTCCTCAAAGAAGGGGAGTTGGCTTTGTCTTTTCATCAAAATATATGAATGAAGAGCTGGCAAAAGAAAAACTCGCAAAATATTTAGGCGAAGATTTATCTGAGTTACCACATCGCAGTATTCCAATGAATATCGGGTATTTAGAAAAGTTTTGGCATAAAAACTGTGTTGCAATTGGCTTATCGCAAGGCTTTGTTGAGCCTTTAGAGGCGACAGCAATTTTACTTGCTGATTTTTGTGCAAAGCAATTAGCGCAAAATTTTCCTGAAGAACAAGCACACTGCGAAAACTTATCAAATATGTACAATAAACGTATTACTTATTGCTGGGATCGTGTCATTGACTTTATTAAGTTACATTACTGTATTTCAGATAGGAAAGATTCGAAATTTTGGCTAGATAACAAAAAAGAAGACGGCATTTCAGAGCATTTAAAACAGTTGCTATTACATTGGCAATCATTTTCACCAAAAACTTCTGATTTCTTTTCAAAGTTTGAAATATTTGATGTTGAGAACTTTTTGTATGTGCTTTATGGAATGAAGTACCAGACTACCATAGGTAACTTAAGCGAAAGCTATTTAGCTAAAGCTAAGTCTGATGCTGAACAGGTGAAGAAACATGCAGATATTTTAGTTAATGATCTACCAAAGCATCGAGAGTTAATAGATAAAATTAATCAATTTGGTATGCAAAAGCTATAGAAATATACAGCTGTACTTACTATGTAAGTACAGCAAACCTTTATTTATTACCTGAGTAGCAGTCGATCAACTTTCGGTTGGTATCAAGTTTCATTTCTGCATTTTTTCCCATCAATTGTATTGATTCAAATGCTTTCTCTAATATTTCATCTGATAAAGTACCGCATTCTACATATTGGGGTAAATATTCCATTCCATAAATGATGTATTGCCAACTGGAAATGTTGAATATGTCATATTTATTTGGAAAGTCTCCCTCTGTTGCTGCATAATGCTGCCATGCTTCAAGTTTATCCTGTAGCGTTTGTGGTATGGTTTTAGGATCCGTTTGATCTATCCAGAACTGAGAGTCTTTTCTATTAGTTAAACAATAATGAAGTTTTACAAAATCAATAATATTATTCCACCGTTGAGTAAAAATTTCATTGTATTGCTTTTGTCTTGTTTTCATGGCTTCACGATTTTGAGGGAATCTCGCTGCTAACGAACGTATTCCTGCTTCTACCATAGCAATCGCTGTTGCTTCTAAAGGTTCAACAAACCCACTGGAAAACCCGATAGCAACACAGTTCTTTTCCCACGACTTTTCTCTATGGCCCACATCAAAACTTAAATGTCTTAATTTAACTTCATCACTTTGAGGTATATTTAAGTATTTTAATAACAGTTCTTCAGCGCGCTCAGGTGTTGTATGTTCAGATGAATACACATAGCCTGTGCCTCGTCTTGATTGTAAACTGATATCCCAAATCCAGCCTGCTTCTTGTGCCGTTGAAATCGTATGAGTGGGGATAGGTGTGTTAGGATCTTCATACGGAACTTGCAAGGTAACAGCGCGATTGACAGATAAATATTTACTTTTGTCAATAAAAGGGACTTTGAGTGCTTTACTTAACAATAAAGAAGAAAACCCAGTGCAATCAACAAAAAAATCAGCTGAAAATACTGTATTATCATCTGCAATAACAGATTCAATAAAGCCATCTTCATCTAGCTTCACATCTGTTATATCGGCAAATGAATGCACAACACCCAGGTTTGCTATAGCATGTTTTTTTACAAGTTTTCCAAGTTTGGTCGCATCTAAATGATATGCATATTTAGCCATCCAAGCATACTCAGGCGTGTTCATATCTTTAGGAGCTAAATTTTGGTCGCATAAGTGTGCTTGTAAACAAACCGAGTGTGCAAAGTCTTTGGTGGTTTTATTTTCATTTTTATTTCGAACCCAGTAAGCAGATAAGTCTATACCTTTTGGCATCGCGGTAGGATCAAATGGGTGATAGTAACTATGCTGTTGTTTTTGAGGTTCGTGTAACCAATTACAAAATTGCGCACCTTGTTTAAAGCTTGCATCACACTGAGCAAAGAAATCTTTTTCACTTAATCCAATATCATGTAGCGTATTTACTATGGTTGGGAAAGTACCTTCCCCGACGCCTATAGTCGGTATATTCGCTGATTCTATTAAATGGACAATGATATCTTGGCCTGTTTTTTTAAAAGAGCTAGCTAGCATTGCTGCACTTAACCAACCTGAGGTGCCCCCACCAATCACATTTACAGTTTTCACTTTTTTCATAATAAAATCACCAGTTTTTTATTGGTATAATTTAAATATTTAAGACAGCGCTGTCAAATTGTGTTTATGTTTTATTAACATTGATTCTGAATTAGTTTACATACAAGCATCAGTAATTAATTGACTGACATATTAAGTTATGTAATATGGAGTCATTATTTTATAGGCCACAGCAATTTAAATTCTTTAGTGGCTATTTGTTATACGGAGAGTAGTACCCATGGCGGATAATATCCAACCTTTACACAATAAAACACATGCTAATACAAAAATAAAAAATGGCATCAATATCGAATTCATTAAAACTCAGCATTTAGTGCCAATTGTTGCACATGAGTTTTCACGTGTAGCTAACGAGTACCCAATTGTTTTTGTAAAAAACTCAGAATCTGGTGAGTTTCAGCCAGTTGCAATGTTAGGTCTTGAGCCTAATGAAAACCTTATGGTTAAAGATGACCAATGGCAAGGTGCTTATGTACCACATGCTCTAACACGTTACCCATTAGTATTATCTGCAACACCAGAAGATAAAACAAAACTAATCGTAGGTATTGTAGAATCAAGTGATTTAGTTGGCGAAGAAGAAGGCCAAGCATTATTTGACGATAAAGGCGAAGAGACTGATTACCTTAAGCGTCGTAAAGACTCTTTAATTTCTTTTGTTGAATTTTCTCAAGTAACTGCAGCATTCTCTAAGTTCTTAGCAGAAAAAGAATTATTAACAGCGCAAACACTTACTCTAGAGATTAAAGGCGAGAAGCGTGATATCAACGGTATTTATTTAATTGATGAAAAGAAATTAAATGAACTATCTGATGAAGATTTCTTAGATATTCGTAAACGTGGCTACCTAGGTCCGATTTACTCTTTCTTAACTTCAATGCATCAAGTAAATCGTTTAGCACGTGTTAAGTCTGCACAAGCTTAAATAAAGATTTATAAGTTTAAATAAAACCCAAGTTTTCTTGGGTTTCATTTAAACTACCTCTCATATTTAATATCAATTCCAAAAGTCTGCTGTTTCTGTTCCCTATAGCTTTAAACATTTAAAATCAATTTCTGGCATCGAAAATGCTTAATTAATATGCAGTAAAAATAAAACAATATATTTATCGTTTTAAGGAATTTTATTATGTTTAGTAAAGAATATTGTCGTGCGTTAGAGTTAAGAATGTTCAAAAAAAGCAAAGAGATCCAGAAGTTGAGATCTCAGCTATTTTTCTTAAAAATTATTAGTTTTACATTTGTATGTTTATTTTTTGTCAGTCAAATGCAAATTGCAACTTAAATTGCATTTTAACGCGTAAGCTTTTTGACAAAGACAACAACAAATAAAGCTAAAGTAAAGCTTCCTGAGAATGCTTCACAGGCCGCAATAAGCCTTGAGAAACCAACAGGGGTGATATCGCCATAGCCTAATGTTGTAAAAGTGACGATGCTAAAATATAAGCTGTTTAACAATGCTGATATGTTATCAGAGGAAGAATTTTCAAAACTGAATCTAATAATTTCATTTGCATAGCTCACACCAAAAACAAAATACAATAGTGCGCAGCAAAATATTAAAGATAATGAGAAAAATATTACATTTAGTGGTTTTTCACCATAACCACATAATACATCTATAAACTTTGAGAATAGTCGTCGTTTCGACCATTTGGGGTATTGATAACGGCGCATAATGAGCTCTTGATGGGTAAACTTTCCTGATAGTTCAAATAATCCCTCAAATTCAGCTGCTTTACGCAAGTCTCGGTAAATCTCTTCTGATTGCTCATAATAATCTAATGCGACATCGAGTTTTCCCTCTTTAATCGCACTATGAGCTTGCTGTTGCTGTAATATTTTTGAGCCTATATCAATGTTATCAATTCTAGTATTGAATAACTTGATCCCCAATAAATTGGTATTTATTAAGCTACAACAATGTAAATTGGCACTTTTCAAATTAGCTTTCATTAAAGATGCACTTTCTATTTTTGTATTGAAAAGATGTGCACCTTTTAAACTGGCACGATAAAAATCGCTTTCACTTAAATCGTAGCCTTCTTTTGAGCCTCTTTTAACTAAGTTTAAGCCATCTAAATTTGAACGCTTTAGTTTTAAGCCTCGTAAAAGACCGCCAGATTTAGCGTATCTTTCTAGTTTATCTTTTAAATCTAATCCACTTTTATCAAATTTTTCATCATGCCAGAAACAAAAGCCAGTGCCCATATCTATTTCCTGACAATGCTGTCCATCAGAAGAGTGGTATTTACATTTAGGTTTTTCTGTCATAAGCATCAGAAATTGGGTGGTTTATATTAATATAATGGTAGCAGGAATCTTACAGCTTGCTAAAAAATCAACTAATGAATCAGTTTTTTTTGAATCCAGCTGAAATCCTTTTGAAGTCATTTCGTAAATTAATGTAACGTTCTTCATGCAGGTGAGGGAGCTTAATACCATCGACTAATTTGAATGTATCAATACATTTTGTATGTATTTGTTGTTGATCATTATTTGAATGTTGAAGCACTTGTAATAGCGCTTGAATGAGGTTTAAAGCACTGCCTGTATTTACAGCAGCATATTCTAGCGCTTTTTCAAATGACTCTATTGCTAAACTGAAATTGCCTTTTTTATACTCTCCAATTCCCTTTTTATTATGCTCTTCAAATAAGCTCACATTTTCTTCTGACTTTGCAGCTTGATCTTTGAGCATGCCATCAACAAAAGCCGTATTTGAATTCTGCTCACTTAAGCTTGCTTGTTGTTCTGTTGCTGCTTCAAATTCACCAATTTGCATTAAAGTGAGAATCGACTCAGGATATAAATCAAAAGACAGGTTTTCATTATTTTCTTCTAATTTAAGCTGTAAATTAGCTAAGTCTTTTTTTGCGTTTAAAAAATTACCTTGAACTGCGTTGATCCTTGCTTGACATAAAGTTTCGAATGATGAAAATGATGTTTTTTCAAATAACTTTTTCTCATTTTTTGCTTGTTGTATCGCTAATTTAGTTTCTTTTAAATAGTGTTCTTTATCGGGAGCGTTATCGGTATTTTGAGCCGCATCAAGTAGAGAACGAATATAATTTAACTGATGCTCGATCGATTGGTGAATTGATTTTTTACTCATAGACAATAGAGATTGGCATGCGTTTACTAAACTATTATAAGCATGGTTTTGCCTGGCAATATCAGCCAGTAAATATTGCCTGGAAAATGAGTATGGTGAAATAGATGAACTTTTCTTGATGGCTTTTAAGGCTTGTTTCTTCTGGCCTTGTGCCAATAAGCATTTAGCTTTTATATCATGCGCCTCTACACGAAACCTATTTTGCTCTAAGACTTCATCACACAATTCTAATGCGTCATCAAATAAATCTTGTTGATATAATATACTTGCTAAAGAAGTTAAAGCCCAAGGGACACGCTTATTACTGAGTTCATTCACTAAAATTTTCTCAGCTTCATTAAAGTTTTTTTGCTCTATATGTAAATTTGATAATAGCTTTGAACAGTATTGCCTATAACGATTGTTTTGCTCGATAATTTTTTTTACTTCTTCTATCGCAGAATCATTATCGTTTTTAGATAATGCGACTAAAGCAGGTTTTAGTGTTAACTTTCTACTGTGTACTTTATCTATTCGCTTTTTTAAAACACCTTGAGAGAAAGGTTTAATTAAATAGTCGTCTGGTTCAGCTTCAACTGCCCCTAGCACCATAGGTCTCGTTGTTTCACCTGAGACAATCATATAGATAGCATCAACAACTAGGCAGTCTTTTGCCCTGAGCTCTTCTAATAATTGCCTTCCATTTTTACCTAAACCTAAATTATAATCTATAAATAGTAAGTCAAATTTTACTTCCATACATTGCTGAATGGCAGATTCACCCGTATCTGCAAAATGTATATTTCTGGCGCCTAAGCCAAATAACATGCCTTTAAGTAAAGTTTGAAAAGAGCGTTGATCGTCTACAATCAAAACTTTCTTTTCTTTAAAGTTAATCATTTCTTTTTTTGGCATTTTACTTATATGTTTAGCCTTTCACTATTATGAATAGTAAACTATTTAGCTTAAAACTGCGTTAGAAATTTAATTAGAGATGACTTTGCATATAGATTATCAGTTAAAAAAAAGCCAAAAACGTAAAACAATTGCCATTAATATAAAAAACTCTGAAGTAACCGTATTAGCACCTCATTTTGTTCCAAAGTCATATATAGATGATTTGATTATAAAGAAACATCAATGGATAAATAATAAAATTGCTGAGCAACAATTAAATACCGATGCAATTAAAAATAAAAAATCACCGTTGGAAACACAATCATTTAAATTATTTGGGGAAGCGATTTCAATACAATTGCTGCGCTCAAATGTATCTAGTATTAAATTTGATGGAAAAACCTTATTTTTATCTGCAGCAAGTAGAGTCAAAAATTTACAAGCGCATTATCAAAAACAATTAAAGGTTTTTTTAAAACAAAGTCTTGATTCATACTTAGATATTAAATTGCCTGAAGTATCTAATTATATGGAATTGAGTTTTACGAACTATCAAATAAAAACTTATAAGAGAAGATGGGGGTCATGTAACTCAAAGAAAGAATTAACTTTTAATGTTTTATTAGCTGGCGCACCTAAGTGGGTGATTGATTATGTGATCGTGCATGAAATTTCCCATCTAAAATACTTAGATCATAGCAAGCGTTTTTGGCGATTAGTAAACAGTCATTATTCAAATGTAACGGAGGCTGAATCTTGGTTGAAAATAAATGCAATGAGTTTAGATATTTGAACTGGAATTGGTGTTTTATACGAAAATTATAAGATGAGTAGATAAAGGTATAGCTCTATAATTCAGATATTAAATCAGATTTGAATTATTTAGAATAGTAGGTAATTTGAAACTGGTGGAGGGAGGTGGATTCGAACCACCGAAGGCTGAGCCGTCAGATTTACAATCTGATCCCTTTGGCCACTCGGGAACCCCTCCGCAGTATGCGGCGAATAATAATATTAAATTATTAAAGCTTGTATTCACACTTTATTCGGCCAAGAAAAAAGTGGTGGAGGGAGGTGGATTCGAACCACCGAAGGCTGAGCCGTCAGATTTACAATCTGATCCCTTTGGCCACTCGGGAACCCCTCCAGAACACGAAGCGGATATTATCAAAATTATCACGGCTGTAAAGGTATTTTTTTAAATTTATGACTGTTTGCTTGAATACTGCCCATTTAGCTTGAAATGCAATCAATGTAGCTTTATTTATATTGTGTTAGGTTTAGTCTTGAACTAAACCTGAGGTTTCAATTTCAATACTTATCCCCTGACTTTTAATAAAGTGGTCATTCAGCGGGGACTTAAGGTGTTTAAGAAGTTGTTTCTTTATATGGCGCTTTGATTAAGAAACGCCATTTATTTTATAAAAAGAGCGCAATTTAATTTAAGATATTGATGGTTAGGCCGATAGGGTTTTATCTATCTAACCAAGAGTAATTTAATGCAACTTGAAAATATTTTGACTAATGAAATGCAACTAGGCAATCAATTGTCTCTTTGTGTTGCGCAGAATCGTCGAAATGATTTTTCAATTCTTTTGGCTATGTTATCAAAAGATGCTCTAGATTTTTCTCAGTTTCACTTACCGCAAAGTGACCCTCAAAGTTTTGATAATAAAGATACAAACCTTAGATTATTATTAGGGGCTGCTACTGAGCAAAAGTTGGCGCCATCAGAGTATAATATGTTAATTGGTAAGGAAAACGCTAAAATTATTCAAAATCAAGGAATAGATCAGTTTAAATTGATGAATTGTTTATCACCCGAACCTTTGGCTATTAGAGATGATCTGAGTCATATAAATAGCCAAATTATAGATAATTGTGAATTGTCTGTTAGAAAGAGAATACAGTCTAATGATATTCAGTTAAGTCAAAATCAAATGAATGCGGTAGATTTTTATAATCAGTTACAAGAGCCTAAGTTATACGAACCTTTAACATTACTTCAGGCGTAAATTATCACCCGAAGTAAATTTATCATTTATATCTTTACTGGTAATGACACTTTTTGAATTTTTTATTGCTTCCACAAGGACATACATCATTCCTATTTAGTTTTACTTCTGGTGTATCTTTAATATCACCGTCTAAGTAAAACCACGCACCCTCTACTTTTATAAATTCAGATTTTTCATGTAACGTACAGTAAAGGTTACCAAATAAATAATGGGCTTTAAATTTAACGTAACCTGTATCGGATTGGTCTTGTGAATCAATTATTTCTAGCTTTATAAATTGACAGCTATTAGCAAATTCAGCGATTTCTTTTACTGGATTTTCAGCTTGTTTATCTTTTGCATACGTATTGTATATATACTTTGCATTACCTTGGGTATATGCACTGTAGCGAGAGCGCATTAAAGTTTCTGATGATTGCGCTATTTTATCACCGTCAATATAAGGTTTACAGCAACTTTCAAAGCTCTGTTCATGACCACAAATACACATATTTAATTCAATCTACCTTTAAAAAATTTCTGCAAGTTTAACAAAAATTTTTGAGGATTAAATTTTTAACTAACGTAATGGCTGTTAATTGTTTGTTTTTTATCGCTGAAGCAGTATAGGTTTGTATTTGATGATATTTTGGCTTTGGTTAATAAATCTAGTTGATAATCATTTAGCATGTTTGTCCAAGTGATCACAGCAGAGAAATTGCCATTATTTAATGCCGAATTCAGCACGTAATCTAAATTTGATAAATGTTTTTGTCTGATCACTAATAATTTTGATTTATCAATTGAACAAGAGTCTAACAGTGATTTACTTGGCACTTGATCTGGTGCAATTAACAGTGTCCAACCGCTTTGGCTGTTATATTGATGCAATATTTTCATTAGCTCAAAAGTAGCTGAAATATCATCTTCAATTTCTATTAGCTGAATAGAAGATTGCGTTTGATTTAAGTCATAGCTTTTTACAGTTCTAATATCAATTGTTTGCAACATAAATTATCTCACTGGTGATTTATACAGTAGTTGTTGTATACAGTAGTTTATACAGTGGATTGATGCAAGTACTTTTTGATAATTTTTTAATCAATTATTCATTTTTATTTTGTGATTCAATATAAAATTTATACTCTTCATCTTGAATTTGTTCATAAAGATTAGCAGCTTGGGTTTGTGCATCTTTAATTTGTTTTGCACATAACAGCCTTTGGAGTTTACCTTTAGCTTCTACAGCCTCAATCATGCCTTGTGACTCAGCTAATGTAAGCCAAGTAACTGCGTGATACTCGCTTTGTGGTAATCCATTACCTTTAGCAAACATTAAACCTAAGTAATATTGTGCTTTAACATGGCCGGAAATTGCTGCTCGGCGCATCCATTTTGCTGCACCGACGTCATTTTTACTTTTTGCCATATGTATTGATGTAGCAAATAATTGCTCTTTACTTGGTTGCAGTTTAGCTGGAGAGGTAAGTGTTTTATGATTAGAATCTACTATGTCGATCAATTTTGAAAAAGTATTTAAAAGCTGCTCTTCTAATTCAAATAAGGTTAATTCTTTTAGATCTGCTTGGTTTTTATCCGTCGTTTCTTCAGTAGCAAGTATTTCAGCATTTTCCATTTCAGTTGTATCTATTTTTGTGTTATCAACTGCAGAATTGTCTAATTCAGGACTGTCTAATTCAGGACTGTCTAATTCAGGACTATCTAATTCAGGACTGTCTAATTCAGGACTATCTAATTCAGGACTGTCTAA